>CAYZKG010000056.1:0-17089 GCA_964478915.1 uncultured Nitrospira sp. | reverse complement strand
GGTCACGCAGGTCCGCCACCGCCCGCCGATGGGCTCCTGTCCGACACTCGGGGCAAACTGGGTAGTGCTTTTTTAGGCGCATTCTCCATCATGGCGCAGGTGTACAGCACCGCCCCAAACAGCGCACCAAGGAGGACAGTCACCACGCCCGCCCAACTGATGTGGTGTCTGCGCTGCTTTCGGACCCTGACGACCTTATGATGATCCGGACCGACTCTATCCAATACTTTCTTCTTGGTCTCTCGCAGTGCAGTCATCCGTTTCGTTCCTCTTCGTCAGTTCCTGACTTTGGCGAGCGGCAGGTCCCACACCTTGGCGTTGGGGCTCAGCTCCGGCGCGAGCGCCGGCTCCTGCTCGTTGCCGTATTCGTTCCTGGCTAGTTTGAGGACCTGTTCCCGGACATAGTCGAACAGCTCAGCCACGATGACCTGACCGTCTCGGTCGGCATCGGCTGTCCCACTGAGACCTTTCAGCACATAGTACGTGAAAAGCCCGTGGCGGCCACGGTCATACCGATGCGCCTCCTGAAAGCCCGTGGCGCTGAGGATGTGGACCAGCTTGCCGTCTTCGTCCTCTGCGGTGCTGCTGTTCCACTTGGGCTCCTTTCGACGGTCCGGCGATCCGGGTCCTTCCAGCCTTGCGTCCATCAACAGGACCGCATGCTGAATCGGCAGGCTGTCCAGCGCGGCATGCAGCCGGCGAACCGAAAACAGCCGGGCGCCGGTCTTGGGGTTCCCCTCGTGCGGCACCAATGAAACGGCTCCCGCAGCGTCCACGACGGCGCGACCGGAGAAATAGACCAAGACAATCGCGCCTTTCTTGGCCTGGCGAGGCAGCCAATCTTCGAAGACCTCGGCCAGATCTTCTTTCGACGCCCGCTCGTCGGTGAGCACCTTGATCTGATCCGCCGGGATTCCCCCGGCTGTCCGAAAGTATTTGGCCACGATCTCCGCGTCGTGCGCCGCGAATTTGACAGGCGCCAGCTCGGCTTCACGAAACTTCCCCACGCCGATCGCGATGCCGACCGCCTTGCGGTGCTCGTGCCCCCGCACGCGCGTGGGAATCTGATCCACGTCCACGGAGAGGACTTCGATGTCTTCCTCCAAAAAGCCCGGGCGCAAGGCGGCAATGAACTTCTTGGGAGCTTGCTCGACCACTCCCGACACCGTCTCCACGCCGACGATGAGTTCCGCCTGCTGGCTTTCCGACACCGCCGGCAGCTTGCCGCTGACCTCCACCCGCTTGGTCTCACCCGGCTGGAGATCGCCGACCGGCACGGGGTTCTTCAAGGCCTGGACCACTGCCGGCGTGCCGCTCAGGGCCAGCACGACGCCGGTCGCCGGCGCTGGCCCGCTATTCGTGACCTCTGCTTTCACGGTCACGCGCTCGCCGCCTTCCAGGACCTGGTTGGCGTTTTCGTCCCGAAGCATCGCCCGAAGAGACAACGGGATGAGGCCGCCGGCTTGAGCCGGCTGGACCGGCTTCGCCGCAGCCAGCGCCGGCGCAGCCACCGGGGCCGCGGCCGGCGAGGCCGGGGCTGCGGCAAGCGCCGGGCGCCCTGCTTTCTGGGCTTGGGCCGCCCGCCGGATGGGCGGCGCCGTGCCCAGGTTCTTCTTCAACCCCTGGGCCAGCAGCAAGCTGCCCTCGGCTGCCAGCTTGTCGAGGCCGCGCACGTCGCAGGACCGGCTATCGGTCTCCACCTTTCCTTTCGTCTCGACGCGGAGGCTCTTGCTATAGAGCAGGTTTCCCGACTGATCGAGATAGTTGGCCGTCGCGCCGAGTGTCAGTGTTGCGGTGTACGTCCCCGATCGGCGAGGAGGCACGAACAGATCGAGCTCCTTGAGTCCCGCACTCACGTCCACCGCCCCGTCCGCCGGCTTGCTCGCATCGGAGTGGACGTGCTCGAAGACCAACCCGATTTGGCGGGTCAGGGCCTCGCTCAACGGCTGTCCGATCGGCAGGGCCTGCGCCTGGAGGCAATTGTCTTTGTACTCCAGCGCGCCCTCGGTCACGCTGGGATCGAACCGCAGCGCGACGGTGAGCGGGAGCCAGTAGCCGCGGTCGTCCCCGAATCCCAAAAACGATTTGGACGACCACCAGTCGCATCCCGCGAGCGCCGCAGCCAGACACGCGGCGAGCGTCAGGTGACACCCCACCCTCATGGGCCTGAGCACCACGCGTTGGAGCCTTGGAAGCATGGGGTTAGGTATAGCCGAAATGTTGCCTCCAGGGCAACCTTTTGAACCTTAGCTCGTCCAAGGCGCGCCGGCCTTCGAACCATCCATACTCGCTAACCCATCACTCCGGCCAGCGTAGCCCCAGGCCGCACAAAGGTCGAAGCCCAGCTATTTCGGTCATTGACACCTTTTCTGGCGTTCGGCTAAGGTCCGCCCATGCCGAGCTCCAAGTGGCGAATGCTGGCTGACCTGATCCGGCTTCCCAACCAGTCCGGCACTCTGCTGCTGATGCTGCCGTCACTCTGGGCTCTCCTCCTCGCTTCACAGGGTCGGCCCCGCCTGCTGTTGCTGGCCATTTTTGCGGCCGGGGCCTTTCTGATGCGGAGCGCCGGCGTCATCGTGAACGACCTCGCCGATCGCTCGCTGGACCGGCAGGTCGAACGGACGAGTCACCGTCCTTTGGCCAGCGGGGCGCTCGGCATCCCTGAGGCGCTGCTGGCTGCAGCCGTCTTGATCGCACTCGCCGCCGGCTTGTTGCTGTTCTTGAACCGTCTGACCCTCCTGCTGAGTCCTGTCGCGATTCTGCTCATTGCGCTCTACCCGTTCACGAAACGCTTCATCCATCTGCCACAGTTAATGTTGGGCATCGCGTTCGGGTGGGGGGTGGTGATGGCCTGGGCGGCGGTCCGAAACGCGCTCGACCCACCGATGTGGCTCGTCTATGGGGCCACGATCTGTTGGGCGCTCGCGTATGACACGATCTATGCCCTGCAAGATCGGGAAGACGATCTTCGGATCGGCGTCAAATCGGCCGCGATCTTCTTCGGCTCGCGCGTGTGGGTCGCGGTCGCTGCCTCGCTCGCGGGCATGCTCATCCTCCTGGCCTTGGCCGGGCGGCACATGGGAGTCGGCGCGGCGTACTACGGCGTCCTGGCTGCCGTCGGAGGGTTCTTCAGCCAGCAGGTCTGGCGGCTGCGCCACCAGGTTCCTCCCAATCTGGCCTTCGCCATGTTCAAGCAGCACGTCTGGGTCGGTGTGGCGATTCTGGCGGGCTTGTGGGCGGGCTTCCTGTAGCGGTAAGGAGTGAGGGGTGAGGAGTTAGGGGGTCAGTCGGAGCGCGGCGCCCGCTGCATGCTCAAGAACATCGCCACGGCTTTCGCCTCCTGGTCGCTGAGCCCGAGGTTCGGCATCTTGGTGTCCGGCTTCATGCTCTGCGGATATTTCACCCAGCGGTACACCCAGGCGGGATTGAGCCTGAAGCCGGCGCGGTCCAACGGCGGGCCGACGATGCCGCCTTCATTGCCGACGCGATGGCACCCATTGCAGCCGAATTTGTTCGTGTACAGGCGCTGGCCGACCTCGGCGAGCTTCGCCGATTCCTTGGGAGCCATGGTGAGCTCCGGGCGGGGAACCAGCGGGGCCTTCGGCCGGGCCGTGAAGTTCGCCATGGCCGTCTTGGCCTGCTCCAACCCCTTCGCGGCCTGCGCGAAAGCCTCTTGCTCCTTGGCGGTCGCTTCGTCATCGGGGTCCTTGCCGGCCTTCTCGGCCTCGTCCGCCACCTTCTTCTCCGCCGCATCGAGGGCCTGCTTGGCTTGATCGTATTGCTGCTGCGCAGCCTGCACCTTGTCTTGCAGCTCCTTTTTCCTGCCCTCGAGGTTGTTCTGCAGCTTCATGCCGTGCAGCGTTCTCACATAGGCGACGAGAGACCAGATCTCCTCTTCGGAGAGCGTGTATTTAAAGGTGGGCATGGTGGGCACGGCGAATTCATCGTCGCCGATCCTGTCGCCCACGTCCGGGGTCGTATCCTTCATGTCGCGGGAGATCGTGTCGAAGATCTCCTCATCCTTGAACGTGGACATCTCCTCTTTGGCTGAGAGGTCCTTGGGCCGCGGGTCCGGCATCTGCGCCCAGTTGAAGCCCTCATTCTGACGGCCGTTCTCCCCGTGGCAACCAGCGCAGTAATGGGTGTAGAGCTTCTGCCCCTGAGCCACGTATGGGTCCCGCCATAGCATGCAGCCAGTTGTCCAGACCGCAGCCAAATAGACGACGCCGATCAGGCTGATTCCTGCCCACTTCATTACCGCGTTTCCCCCTGTTCTAAACCTGCACTGGCTTTGGAGCGACGAACTAACCAGACCTCGACTCCAACCGTGACGGCGACTGCGAACACGGTGAAGAGATACACCCAAGCCGGCACGACCGTTTGGAGCACGACAAAATACCACGAAGAAATCGCTCGACGGAGGCCCGTTTCTCCGTTGGCCCCGTCCCAGACATGGACCGCCACCGGGATCAACTGGCCGGTGATGAACTGAATGTCGTTGGCCACATCCTTTGTCGCGAGCGGCCGTTTCAGCACGACCCGCCAGACGCCGTCGTTAAAGACCCCTTGACCAGTTGCCTCCTGGCTGTCAGGGGGTTGAATGCTTGATGGCGTTTTGTACCCTTTGGCATTGAGTTCCTCCACCTTCTGGAGATCGGCCTTCCAGTGCCAGAGATTGACCGGTTTCCCCGTGTCGCCTAGGAAGAAATGAGGCTTCTCGGGGCCCTGAGGGATTTTTACCGGGAACTGAAGCGCGACGGCGTCCCTCATTCCGCGAAGCCGGACGGAGGACGGGTACAGGACCGGATAGGTAGCGCTAAAATCGGCCGCTTCCATCTTCTGAGTACGTTCGTTGTCCTGGTTCGTGACGTTCTGGGTTCGATCATCCCACTCAAGCCAAAACGCGATGTCCTTGTCGTTATACACCGATTTGATCAGCACCAGATCCACGGTGGGATCCTGATCCCGCGGCGCCACGTGAACCTGACCGCTCATGAGTACTTCGACGTCCTCCCCTTCCTGCCAGAGCGGCGCATTCGGGTCCATCGGGATCTCCTCGCTGATCGGCCTTGATTCGATGACTACCTTGCCGCCCGTAGGGGCCGGCTTTTGGATAGACTTCACATAGTGTGCGATCGCCCATCGCTCCTCCTCGCTGAGCGTGTCGAGGTAGGCCGGCATCGGCGTTCCGTTGAGGCTGCCGGAAATCCGGAGGTAGATGTCTTTGACGTCATTGCCACCTTTATAGAGCCAGCTTTTGGTGAGGTTTCTGGGGTACAAAGGATCTGCACGTGCATCCACGATCGCTTCGGCGATGGCTCCATTCCCCCTGCCGGCTTTCCCATGGCACAAGAGACATTGGGCCTTGCCCTCAAACAGTTCCTTTCCCCTGGCGATCAATTCGGACGACGGCGACGGTTCCTTGCCGCTAGGGATCATTTTTGGCGGCCCGCCGCTTTTGAAGCGACCCGAGAATGTTTTGATATAGGCGATCACTTTGAGGCGCTCGTCTTCGGAAAGGAGCTGCTTCCACGCAGGCATGCCGGTCCCGGGAATCCCACGACTGATGGTTCGGTACAGGTCTTCATCCGTTGGCAACTCATCCTTCTGGGTGCTTCTGAGCTTGAACAGGGCCGCCGTGAAGTCGCGCGGGCGCGGGTTCATCGTATCGGCCGCCGGCCCGTCTCCGGCGCCGTTGACTCCGTGGCATGGCAGGCAGCGCCGCTCATAGACTTGCTTGCCAGCTTGAACCGCCTCCGGCGTGGCCTCCAGTTTCTTGGAGAGGATCTCATCAGGTGCCGTCGGCCCGTACACAGCGTCGAGCTCTCCAGTCCATCCATCGCTGGGCAGGCCTACGCAGGCACCCATCAGCACAAGAATCCAGGCTCGCCTCGCAAGCCGGCTGACCGCGCTCTTCCCCTCTCCCCTTCTCACAGCCTTCACCCTCCCCGCGAAACCTCGCTACTCAAGCTTTTCAGGTTTACGCGGCTCCACATCCGCCAGCTCATATTCAGCCAAGACAATCTTCCAGATGTCATCGTCTGGCAGCTCATCTTTCCACCGAGGCATGGCAGAGTCCCAGGGTGAAGACTCATTGGGCAAGCCGCGCCCGCCTTCCTTGATTCGCCAGAACGCATAGGCCTCCACGACCGTGGCGATGGTCCCAGGGTCGCGGAAGTTTGCGGGCCGCAGCCGGAACCCCGTCGCCATCGGCCCGTTACCGTCGGCTTTCGATCCATGGCAGACGCGACAGTTCTTCTGGTAAAGGCCTCGGCCCTCTGCCAGGGCTTCCTGAACGAGTCGCGTGCGCGCTTCTTCCAGCCCGACCCCATCCAGGCTCTTCTTCTGCATGAACTGCTTGACGAGGTCGTCGCTCGGATTGCGGTACGGATTGATCAGGCGCTCGAACTGACCGGGCATCGTCGGGTGCTGGATCCGGATGCCCGTAAAGGATTGGACCTTCGGCACCATCCGGTCATAGGTGGCCCACCCCACGAGCAGCGGCACCAGCCCCAGCAGGGCCAACCGCAGCACTGCCTTGGCGCCCGTCCGATCCCCACGCAGAAACTCCTGGATCGGGCGGAGGAAGTCACGCACGTTCTCCTCCGAGATCGTGATGTAGATGTAGAGGCCAATAAACACCAACAACATGTAAATCACGGTCAACGACGTGGGGACCATGACAGGGGATGGACGGTCGGCGATCCACATCGAGACATACGGGATCACCACCCGGATGATGAGATAGGTGATCAGGAGCGTGAGCAGGGAAGCAGAGAACAGCGAGAGCCGACGATGCATCGTGTTCCTCAAACCTTATTTCAACGTCTCCAGATATGCCAGGAGATCGTGGAACTCCTCCATCGTGAGCAGCTCGCGGAAATTATCCGGCATGATGGACTTCTTCTGCTGGACCATCTTCTCGATCTTGGCCTTCGGGACCTTGCGCTGCTGCCCCTCATTGTCCGCAAGGGTGACGCTCTGATCATCCTCCGCCTTCTTGACGCCGTTGACGAACTCCCCATCCTTGGTGACGATCAAAAATGGCTCGAACCCGCTCGCGATCTGTGCACTGGGCTCGAGAATCGACTCGATAACGTACGGGAGGTCCCGGGTGCCCGACACATTCGTCAGTTCCGGACCCACCTTGCCGCCTTGATCGCCGACCATATGGCATTTGGCACAGGGAGCCTTGCTCTCTGGATCAAAAAAGAGCGCTTTGCCTTTTTCCGGATCGCCTTTCAGATACGGGCGGAATGTCTCCGCCGGCGCGCCTTTTTGGCTCTCGGCCGCTTTCTTCATCTGAATGTAGTATTGGCTACTCGCCAGCGCTTCGACTTTGGGTTCTCCTCCCTGGCTTTGCAGGTAAAGATCCACCGCCAAAACCTCTTCCGGTTTCAATTTGATCGGGGCCTTCCAGGCAGCCGGCATCTCGTTCTTGTATCCCTCCACGACATAAGCGCCGGGGTCATGGTGGGTTTGAACCAAATAGTCGGCCGCCGTTATCGGCTTCCCTGACTTCTGACTCATCTCCTTCGCGCGCTCTTCCGCACGGAGGCCGATCGGCAGCGGAAAGCGCGCCCCGTCCACGCCGAGGTTGGGGCCACGGATCGCACTGCCCCGAGACCCCAGGCTGTGACAGGTATGACACTTCCCTTTCCCCCAGAAGATTGCCTCTCCGGCTTCCGGACTAACGCCAGCCGCCGTAGCCGCGGTCTTGGCACCGCCTGAAATCTCCGTGATGACCTCGCCGATATAGATGTAGATCGCGCAGAGCCCGACCGTGAAGACGGTCGCTTTGAGAAAGGCGGACTGCATCGCAATACCTTTACTTTGGGGTGACCGAGAACTCAGGTGATGAGGGAGCTGCGGTCTCGGTTTTCTTCCCTCCAGCCCCAGTCAGCCAGAACAAGAATGAGATCGCGCCAAGAAAGATCAGCACGCAGGCGCTCACCACCTTGGCCATCAAGGCGTTGTCCGGGGTCCACGACCCCTCGGAGCTGTCTTGCAATATGGCATAGATGTGCCAATCCTCGCGCAGGCCGGATCGGATGAAACCCATCAGTCCGATCAGCATGACGATGAACACGCACACCGCGATCAGGGTGTACTGCGAGCGCACCGGCATCTTCCCCCAGCTCATCTCTCCAAGCTGCGGGGCTCCCTTGAATAGAAACACATCGATCGTGGTGACCCATATGATCGCGCTCATCAGGATCAGCCACTGGGTCACGGCTACGTTACGCAGGAACGGATTCGCCACCGCCATGATCACATAGCCGTACACGCCAAGGATGAACGTGGCGTCCACCGCCGTGACGCCCACATACACCAGTTGAGCCAGTTTGCCCCGATTCCAGAGAGTCAGGATCGCAGTCACAAGCACTGCAGCAATCTGGATGATCAGGAGGGCGGCGGGCAGCACAAAGTACTTGGCGGTCTCCCCAGAAAGGTCAAGACTGGCCGGATCCAACGAAAGCAGGGATTTGGCGTACCAGGCCATGATCAGGATCACCAGACCCGCGACTCCGAACAGCACCACGCGCGACTTTGCCGGTTGTTGGGAGAAGGCAACCCCATCGCCAAGATTTGCCCGTCGGTAGAGCAGAAAGCTCGCAAACGTTAAGAGAATGATGAGGTTGACGACGGCGTTTTTCCCCGACATCAAGCCGAGGTATTTGAGCGTCGGGTGGTATTGCCCCCCCACCGCGATTTGCTCCTCAGCTGACAGCGGGAGGTTGTGCGGCGTCAGCCAGATCGCAAAGCATAGGAGCAAGACAACTTCGATGAACTTGATATAGCGCGTGTACCGCTCCGCCCCAGGAATGCGGTGCATCCCGATCCAGAGGTAGTAGTTGGACCCGATGAAGAGCCCGCCGATCAGAATCGCCTGAATGATGAAGGTCCAAGAAAAGGCGCCCCCCATCATGTTGTTCCCCATGACGGCGCTGGCCGAGTAGACCTCCCGCCCGAGGTAGTAGCCCGCGAACGGAAGAGGGATCAGGCCGCACATGGCCGAAAAGTTCCCGACATACCCCATCCAGTCATAGTGCGCGCGCTCCTCTTGAGTCTTCGCCCCAAGGTACCGAATGGCCGCATAGCCGCCGCAGATCAGCCCACCGAAGGCGACATTCCCCAGAAACCGATGGATGTTCAGCGGAGTCCAGAGAGGATTGTTCACAGCCTGCCAGACCGTCCCGACGAACTGGCCGGTCTCCTTGTCGAGCCCAACGGGGCTCATCATATAGGCTGCCCAGGAATTCGCGACCATCATGATGACGGTGCCCCAGACGTTCAGCAAAATCCCGAGGACAATATGCAGCCCTTTCCGGTTCGCCATGCTGTCCCAGAAGTAGTAGTAAATGTAAAAGGTGGTGGACTCCAGGAAGAACAACCCGGCATAGAGATACATTACGTCATGAAAGATACCGGACAGAAACTCCATGAATTTCGGGAAAAGCCCGAACAGGGCAAACGTCAGCAGGCCGCCCAACAAGGCGGTGAAGCTGAAGGCCCCGCCCAAGAGCTGGGTGAACTCGTAGGCTAGCCTGTCGTACCGCGGGTCCTTGGTCTTCCAGCCGATAATCTCAATCGTGACGGCGAAGATCGGCACGCCCAACACGAAGGCGCCGAACATGAGATGGATCTCGGCGATGAGCCAGATCGAGATCCGTGAATCAAACCCCAGGAACGTCCGGTAGGTCTCCCCCACCGTCGGCGCGGCGGCCGCCACTAGCAGCGGCGCCGCCAGCACGACGACCAGGGCGACGAGCAGGACTCGAATCATCCGCTTCTTCATCACCATGCCCTCACGGGTGCTCCGTCCGCCGACGAGCCCCTATTTTTTCAGCTCCACCGGGACCGCCGTATCCGCATTCGCCTTCACCGTGACCTCTTTCGTCACCTTGCCCAGCTTCTCGTGCCATACCTCTATCTGATACGTCCCCGGTGGCACGTCGATCAGTTTGAACTCACCCTTGTCGCCGGTGATCGCATAGTATGGATGATCAGCCGCCACAATCCAGGTGCTCATCCATTTGTGGATGTCGCATTGGCCTTTGATGGTTTCGGGGGCCGTGAACTTGATCGGAATGACCGGGAGCGTCTTTGGCTGGGCCTTGTTCATAGGGTCATTCTCAATGCTGAACGTGTGGATGTTGTGCGTGATCGGATCGCTGTTCTTGATCTCCAGCGTGGCCCCGACCGGCACGACCACCACATGCGGCGTGAAGCGGCATTTCACCTGATCCAGCACCTTCTTCGCCGACATATCAAGCGGCTTGCCTTTGGAGATGTTCGTGAGCCGTACCACGGCATTTTTCACTGATTTGTCGGCGCCTGTCAGCACAGCTTCGGAGGGCTGGCTTTTCCCGCAGGTGGCTTGGTCCTTATTGACTTCGATCGGCTTGGACGCCGGCGGCTGGCCCGCAACTTTCACGACGCCGCTGATGCTGCCCTTCTCGGCGACTGTTCCTCCTTGATACGCCGCCAAGGAAGACCTAACCGCGCCACCCATCAGAAATGCCACCGTGCACAGACTGACAACCCACAAGCGACTCTGCATATCCCTCTCCTCTTCTGTTAAATGAGCACGCTGCCTTTATTCGCTCGTCCTCTTTCGCAGCTGGCGGATGGCCCACCACTGGAGACCCCCGGCAACCACCACCGCCATGGCCGGATACACATATGTTGTCTTGGGAAGCACCGGCTCGATGAAGAAGTAGTACCAGGAAGTCAGGGCCATTTTGCCGCCTGCCTCCCCATTGGAGCCATCCCAGACGAAAAACGCCATGGGAATGAACCGCCCGCTCTCGAACTGGATATCCTGCGATGGATTGGCTGTCCTCAGCGGTCGTTTCATGACGACCTGATACTGACCGTTCTTAAACTCCGACACTGCGGTCGTGTCTTGGCTGGTTTCGGGTTGGGGCTGGAGCTTGTCCAGCCCATTCCCATTGAGCTCTCTCATCCCCGACGATGAGCCCCAGCGGAAGAGCTGGACCGCCAGCTCTTGGTCACCCATTAAGAAGAAAGGCCGCTTGGTCCCTGTGGGGCTCTGAACCGGAAACTCGATCCCGACCGCATCTTCAAACGTCCCGTGCTCGGCATCCGCCTTGCTCTCAGTCGGGTCATCCCATACCAGCCGCAATGCCAGCTCGCGATCGTTGTAGACCGCCTGCACCTGAACGCCGTCCACGGTCGGGGTAAACAGACGCGGCTCCAGGATCACCTGGCCGACGAGCGGGTAGTAGAAGGATGCCTGGCTCTGCCAGAATGCATCGCCGGGGTGCGGGGGAATCTCCCCCTCCACGCGGCGAGCTTTGAGCATCACCGGAAGCGGTGGCGGGTTCCCACTGGGATCCGGCCAGAGCGACATCACGTAGTTCACCAGATGCCAGGTCTTTTCATTGTCGAGGCTGTCCGCAAACGAGGGCATTGGCGTGCCGGCCATCCCGCTTTGGAGCCGCAGATACAGGGCCTCGGGCGTATGACCACCGCGGAAGCTCCAAGGCTTTCGCAGATTCGCAGGCCGGATGGGCGCCCCCCAATCATCGGTAAGCTCAGGAGCCGATGGGCCATCACCCCGCCCCTCGTCCCCGTGGCACTTGAAGCATTCAATCTCCCGAAAGAGGCGTTTGCCTTCAGCGACGCTGTCCACGCTCGGCGGAACCCGGGCACCAATCTTGATCGGCTCGGGAAGAGTTGACGCACGGGCAAACCGCCGGCTGAAGGTCTTTAGAAACAACACCAGTTGCCGTCGCTCCGACTCGGAGAGGGTTTTCTCCCAACCAGGCATTCCGGTGCCGGGCATACCGTTCGTAAGTACGGTGTCCAGATCCTGATCCGATGGGAGCTGACCGCTCTGGGTCGTTCGGATCTTGAACAACCCCTGCCGGAAATCACGTGGCCGCGGGCGCAGGAAGTCTGCTGCCGGCCCAGCCCCATCTCCGAGCTCCCCGTGACAGTTCATACACCATTTCTGGTAAAGCCGCTGACCAGCCCTCAGGTCAGCCGAGCTTGTCGCGGTCGAGGGCGGTGTCGGCTGTTTCGTCTCTTGAGCCCAGACGGGAGTAAGGCTAAAGAGAAAGAACGCTATCGCGGCACCGGCCGGTCTCATCGGCCTGCAGTTTACTCCCATGTCCGTGGTTTCCAGCCGGTCTGGTTATAGAGGTACAGGACTACTGCCCATCGCTCTTCCTCATTGAGCATCGTTTCCCACTTGGGCATGGCCGAATCCCAGGGAGTGGATTCATCCGGAAGACCGGGTCCCCCCGTTGTAATACGCCAGAAAACAAAGGACTCCTGCAACTGAGCGATCGTCCCCGGATCAGCAAAATTGGCCGGCGGCGGATTAAACCCATGCGCAAAATGCCCCTGCCCATCGAACCGATCCCCGTGGCAGAACACGCAGTTCTGGAAATAGACCTTCGCCCCGAGCTCCAGATACTCCGGCATCCGTTCCGTGCGCTGTTTCAGCGGATTGATCAGCCCCATCACTTCGGGTGGCGGCGCCGGGTGGATCACCCGCGGGGCAATAGGAGGTTCAAACTGAGGCACCACCCGCTGATAGACCAGATGGCCGGCGTAAACGGGGATCGTGACCAGCAGCACCCATCGGGCCGCCCGCCAGGGCCACGCCCGAAGCGGGTCCCCACGCAGGAAGTCAACGACCGGACCCTTAAACCCTTGCAGTATATCTTCATAGACCGAAATATACATCAGCAACCCGATCGAGGTCATAACCATGTACATGAAGATGAGGCTTGACGGCAGCGGCGGCTTGATGAAAAGTTTGAGGAACAGATAGACCACGATCCAGACGATGGCCACCTGGGCCGGTACCGGAATCCTCCTTCTTTTAGCTTGGAACTTTTCGATCTTCGCTTCCACGAATAACCTCCCGATCAGTTCCAACAACGTGGGGTAAACTCGCGTCCCCCTTGACCCCCGGCAACCGGTCGGCAAGCCGGAGGAACACCTTACCTCCCTTTCTGTAGAACCAATCTATGTCAAGATTGATCGCCCTCATTTCCGGTGGATAAATTCCAGATAATATAAGGAAACAGAAAGCCAATACGGCGAAGAGAACCAACTGGAGTTGACTCACAACGTGGGCTGCCGTGTAGGGCTGAAAATCAACGGGGTAGGGAAGAATGGCATAGAGGGGACCCGGCATGATGCCTATAAAGAGGCATAAAAAGGCAGCAATCCCCATGGCGAGGATCATATTCAGCGGAGGGTCCTGTGTCCTAATGCCAGAGTCCTGGGAAAAAAATGCAAAAAAGGGAATTTTGATCCCTGCATGGTGGAGGACACCGGCCGAGGCAAACAGTAAAGCAAGGTATAGAATACCCATCCCCCCCTGGGCGGCTGCACCCATGATCATTGATTTACTGACAAAACCGTTAAAGAAGGGGAATCCAGAGATAGATAATGCACCTACTATACAAAACAGCGTTGTCAGCGGCATGGTCTTGTATAATCCGCCCAGATCCGTGGCGTTGATCTTTCCTGTCTGGTGCAGAACAGCACCCATCGACATAAAAAGGAGGGCCTTAAACAAGATATTGTTAAAGACATGGGCAACTGAACCATTTAAGGACAGGGGTGTTCCTATTCCGATGCCGGCTACCATGAATCCAACTTGGTTGATCAGGCTATAGGAGAGGACTCTCCTCAGGTCATTCTCAAGAACCGCATAAAAGATCGGGAATACCGTCATCGCCGCTCCAATCCATATTAATTCCTCTGTACCTGGAAATCCTCTTGCCAGAGCATAGACTGCTACCTTGGTGGTAAATGCGCACAAAAATACTGTACCCGTAATCGTTGCCTCCGGATAGGCATCAGGAAGCCATGCATGGAGGAGGGGGAAGACGCAATTGATGCCAAGCCCAATCAATATCAGATAGGAGGCTAATCCATCTAATCCGATAACCCCGAACTCGATAGAACCCGTCTGATGCAGATGGATGAGGATACCCGCGAGAAGGCAAAGACCTGCAAAGAGATGTACCAAAAGATATCTCAATCCTGCTCCATAAGACGCCTCTGTCCTTCTCGCCCAGATCAGGTATGTTTGAGCGATCGTCATCATCTCCAAGAAGACAAAGAAAGTCAGAAGATCTCCTGCAAAGGTAGCACCCAGAGCGCCTCCAGCGGCAAGGAAGGCTGCCACATGCTGTCCATCCTCATTTTTGAGATGAAGGGCATAAAGGGTTCCTATAAAGGATATGATCGTGAAGATGTATCCAAAGACCCTGCTCAGCCGGTCAACCCTGCCGAGGATGAGATCGTAATCCAAGAAACCGACCGACCAGTGGATGCCTTCAGGGATACTCACAACGGTTATAAAGGCAATGACCGGCACGAGTAAGAGATAGGCGGACTTGAGCCTCCCCTTAAGAAAGGGGACGAGGAATGCCCCGATGATCAATATGGCTGCTGGGGGAAGGCTCCTAACCATAATAATTCTCTTTTCTCTTAACCATCTTGCGCAGGATATATTTAGCGCCTAAAACGAGACCGACGCAGGCCACAAATCCATAGGTCGCGTAAAATGCGGGGAATGCTTCCCATGAAAAGTGAGGATCTTTCGGGATAAGAAGCTCCATGATAATGAGGACGAGAAGCGATACATAAAAAAGACCCAAGACCTTTTTTACGTTTTCTGGTTTATCAAAAAAGTGTCCTTGTTTCATTGAAACTCCGTTCTCTTTAGGAATCTATAAGGTGCCCCACATAATGACAACGAGGTAGAAGACCGCTATTGCAAAAACGATATAAAAAATTGTTCTATAGCCACGTTCAGGCTCATGCCTGAGCTCTGTTCTCCCTTCTTTCTCTTTGTTCATCCCACTTCACCCATCACCACCCTTGCCAGCTCAAGGAAGACCGATGGCGCAAAGAATAAGACCAGTGTTCCGATGGCGGCAAGCATCAATGGCACGACCATCATGGTCGGAGCCTCCCGTCTTTCAGCTTTCTCGCCCGGCGGTAAGTCCCTGAAAAATGCGGCATACACGATTGGCAGCAAATAAGACCCGCTCAGGATTGAGCTTGCGACGAGGACGGCAATTGCGGGGTACAGTCCTGCCTCTACTGAGCCAAAGACTAAATACCACTTGCTTATGAAACCTGCAAAGGGTGGAAAGCCTATCAGGGAAAGGGATCCTAAGGTGAAGGCCGCCATGGTGAAGGGCATCCGTTTTCCAATGCCATTCAGTTCACTCACCTTGGTCTTACCCGATGCAACATAGATCGAGCCCGCACAAAAGAACAGTGTAATCTTTGCGATGGCGTGGTTGACGATCTGTAGGATCCCGCCTATTAAACCAGCCGGCGCTAACAATGCAGCCCCGAGGAGGGTATAAGAAATTTGGCCTATTGTAGAATAGGCAAGCCTGGCCTTTAGGTCATCCCTAGTCAGAGCCATGACAGAAGCTGCGACTATCGTAAAGGATGCAAGGAAGACCAGTGGAAGTCCTAAATTGAGCTCTTTTAGCGTGTCCAGTCCAAAGATGTAGTAGGTCGCGCGCAATATACAGAAGGCACCGACATCTACAACCGCTAATAAAGCGGCCACTGGCGTGGGAGCGATCATGGCAGCAGGCAGCCAGGCATGAAAAGGTATGATCGCCGCCTTACTGATACCAACCAAAAAGAGAAGATAGGTGAGGGTGAGCAGGGTTGGGTCTGCGTTGGAGGGGAAGATGCCCTTTGGATTAAGACCCAAGGTGCCGGAAAGAGCGTAGGCCAAAAAGCCTGCGAGTAAAAAGAGTTTCGCCAGGAAAAAGATATAAAGGATATACCTGTTCCCCTTGGCAAACGCCTCTTCGGTCTCTTTATGTACCACCAAGGCATAAGCACCGAAGCCGACAAGCTCGTAAGAGAGGTAAAGGGTCAGCAAATTGGCCGCAAAGGCCACCCCCATGGTGGCCGACAGGGTAATCGCAAAACAGAGATAGTAGCGGGTCTGCGCATGCTCATTGAGGGTGCGCACGTAGCCGATGGAGTAAATGGTGATCAGGATCCACAAAAAAGAGGCTGCGGTAGCAAATATAAGCCCCATGGCATCAACCCGAAACGCGATGGAGACACCAGAAGTTATAGAAAAGAGGGTATAGTGAAGTGTATTTCCGGCAAGGACTGTGGGAATCATGGTGAGAACAATGAGAAACTTCAGGGTCGCCGCCACCAACGAACACCCCTCACGGATATTAGGCGACCTGCGGGTTACCAGGATGAGCGCAGCCCCGAGTAAAGAGACGGCCACGGCTAAGAAGGGTTTGATGGATTCAATTTCCATGGCGGATACCGGCCATCTTAGGAAGCCCCTGTCGAAACGGTTGTCGGCATAAAGGTCTTCACTTCCTCGGGCTGTATCGTGACTTCACCTCCCAAGCTCTGAACAAACGCCATGACGGCCAACAACTCGGGCTCAGAAAGACCGACAGGGGGTTTGTTGATGTGCGGCATCCTGGCCGGGTATTGCTTCGGCGGCCCCTCATGCCGGTAGTCGAGGTAGATGTACGCCTGAGGCTGGGTCAGGCTCTCGTACATGAATTCGCGCGTGAGCTTGGCGCCGATGCCTTTCAAATCCGGACAGCGCGCCGACTCGCTGGGACCGATCGAGTGGCACAACGCGCACTGGCCCTTGCCATAGAAAAGCCCCTGCCCCACCTTAACGAGCTCGGCCTGGGTCTTGATCTGCGATGGGTCGAACTCTTGCTTCTTGGGTGGAAGAGAGACATTCTGCGGGACCTGATGGGCAAGATAGGTGAAAGCGATCAGGAGCCCACAGGCGGTCACCACGGCCTTTCGAAAAAATTTGGGCCGCTCCGAAACCTGCGGAGCCGGTACAGCGGGCTTTTCGGGAAGGGAGACAGCCCAGAAGAAAAAGGGCGCCATGAAGAAATACTGTGTAGAGAAGGCAAAGTGACGTAACGTGCGGGTGATAACCCAAAAGAGAAAGGCCACCAGGAAGAAGTACACAAAGGTGGACAGCGAGATAATATCGCCGGCCTGTCCCAGGGCGGGGCTATAAGCATGGGGGGAGGTGTCCTCCAATACCCCATAGATATGCCAG
>CAYZKG010000055.1:0-17154 GCA_964478915.1 uncultured Nitrospira sp. | reverse complement strand
GGCAAGAGTCCCTACGGCCTCTACGACATGGCGGGTAATGTCTGGGAGTGGACCAGCTCCGACTACGATAGCAGCAACAAGGTGCTCCGTGGCGGGTCGTGGGGCAACATCGCGGACTACTTGGGGGCCGCGGACCGGGACAGGCTCGACCCGACGGGCAGGGACGGCAGCGTCGGGTTCCGGTGTGCGAAGACTCCCTGAGCCCTTGGCCAAACTCAGAGAGACACTTGGTTCCTCCCCTTTAGGTGTTTGGTTGCAGAGACCAGAGAAGTACCTCGAACCTTTTCATCCTGCCAACTTTTTCACCTAACAAGCTTTCATTCAGCGGCGAAGGCATAGTGGCGCAGCGCCCGCCCCCCACCATAATTGTCGAGTAAGCCGCAATCGGTCTTCGCCCTCTCCAATGACCGGCTATCCGGGCGCTCGCTCTTCGTTGCCATATCCCAAGAGAACAACGAAGCGAGCAGGTATGGGGGTTGGAACGGGACTTTCTCCGGCATCTCCAAGGTCAAGCCCGAGCAGCCCGGTGAGTTCACGAACTAGCTCCGACTCCGGACGGTCCTCGGCAAGTCCGCGGAGCAGTGACCGCACCCACGCACGACGAGCAGTCCGGGCGGGGCCGCGCCCCGTCGAGAGAAGCGAGAGCACTGGGCTGCCTACCATGCCCGATTCAATCGCCATTCCGAAGTAATACAGGCAACAGGTTACCGTCGCTTCACGGAAACATCCGATTTTTCTTATCGAACTTGAGTGCTTGAATATCAGAGTCCCTGAACGACTCGCATGGTTGTTCAAAGGTACGAGGTAGTCACCGACGAAATAGGCCATATTGAACTTGGAACCTTGCTGGTAGAAGACACCAAAAGATCCGATAGATGGCAAAACCGCAGCTGACAGCAGGTCAGTAGGCGGCTGAAAGCGAGATGTGGCACCGCGAATACCTGGCCGATGCGCCAGTAAGTCCCACTGCTCCAGATTTGCACCAAAGGCGATGCGACTCTGGTTTGGAACTGATTTCACATGGCACAACGATAACGGAGAACTCGAAACCTTCGCTTGCATCCACGTCATGCGGGCTGAAGCGGCATTCCCACGCCCACGACGAAATGTCAGCAGCAACAAATCGGCAAGCTCGCAGCGTGGATAACGCCGGCCTGCTCCCCGTTTAGCTGAAAAGACGACGTGGCTCTTGGCACCGTGATACTCCTCTGCCACCGCGGCTCCCTGAAGGCCCACCAGCGCTTTGATTAGGGCGCGAAAAAGATCGATCTCGCCACGGATTCCAGAGCTGGCAGCTGAGAACGACGACTCAAGCTGGTGGCCGATGCATGACATGGCTCAGAAGGTCTAGTGTCCACTCTGGATAACTACATGAGTTTACTGGCCGTCTATCCCGCGCCTCTGAGACAGAACGAATTGCGCGAGTCTACTATTATGATTTCGATGCCTTGTCAAGGATCTCCACAACGCAGGGCCAGCGGTCACACTTAAGGAACACGCTACTTTTCTGGCAGAGGAAACCAGGGGTAAGCCTCGCTTCACGAAACTAGTTCCAGGCGGCAAGCCGAAGCCCGCACCAACCTGATCCGCGGTCGACCGAACGCCCCCTCACCCTTCCCTCTCCCCGCCTGGCGGGGAGAGGATCAAGGAGCGGGCCAGTCGTCGGCCCGGGGCGCACGGGCCGGGGGACAGACCAGGTTACAATTCAAGGCGAAGCAGGCGTGCCGCGTGATGAATCGTGATGATGTGAATCTCTTCCGGCCGCAGACGGTACACGATGCGATAGGGGGGACGAATGATCTCTCGCACGGTGGGCTCCTGGTATTCGGGCACGATGCGGCCGCATTCAGGGAAGACCGGGAGTTGTTCGACGGCCGCGATGATGCGCTGGACGACCAGACCGGCGGCGTGCGGGGAGTCTTGCTCGATGAAGGTTTTGATCGCTTGCGTGTCCTCGATGGCCCGGCGCGTCCAAACGATCCGTCTCATGCGGTCAGGCGCCGTTTTGCCTCCTCATGCGAAACGATCTCGCCTTGATCCGACTGTCGAAGGCCTTCTTCGACTTTGGCGAGAAAACAGAGGCGTTCAATGGCATCCTCAACCGTCGTCTCGTCGGGCAGTGGCTGGAGGGCCTGGAGGATTCTTTCCTTGGGAATGACCGCGCTCATGTGAGACTCCCTTGCCGGATGGGGCGCATCCGGCTCTCATTCAATGGTTCGATTCGCTTTAAGGAGACAGTTGGCAAGTGGCGACGTGTCGCACATTGTAGGCGGGAACGATTGAAAGAGCAAGCAGGGCACGGGCGCCCGCGGCGGATTCCGCTGGGTGAAGATTCCGCGATAGGCCCATGCCGATCGGCCAGAGTCTCGTGGGCGGGGGCTCAGGAGAGCGAGCAGCGTGGAGTCTATCGGCCTGTTCCCGTGCTGAGGAGGCGACGGCCTCACAGCCAGATAGCGGGATGAGCCTGGTTCCGGCTGGTAGGCGATGCCGACGGCCGGGGCCGGGCTCCTGTTTCTTCCGGTAGCTACAGCAGCCTAGGCGAGCACATCCGGAGCCTCACCGTTGCCACGACGCGCTTCATGTGATCGAAAGAGTATTGAGAGAATTCAGTGCCGTCTGATACAGTCAAGGTATGGCAACAGATATTCTTGAGCCGGTGGACATGGACTGGGTGGAGAACGGCGTGCTGGGGATCACCTGGAACGATAGGCACAAGAGCGTTTATCCGGTCCGATTCCTCCGGCAGCATTGCCCCTGCGCCGCCTGCACCGATGAATGGACCGGGGAGCTCCGCATCAAGCCGGATGATATCCCGCTCTTGATTATGGTGCAGGACATCGAGGCGGTCGGACGCTACGCCTTACGTTTCAAATGGAATGATGGCCATGATACCGGCATCTACTCCTTCTCGTGGCTCAGGCGGATGTGCCAGTGTGATACTTGCGTTCCCATCAAGCCCAAGGAACCGAAAGGCAAACGGCTCCTCTAGTTCACCTTGCGGCTTGTGAGCCTCTCTGAACTTCTCTAGAATACCGCAAGACTTTTCCCGTCCTGATACGTTCGGCTCGATGGCTCGATGGCCCTGAAACCCCTGAAGATTTTGTTCGTCGCGTCGGAAGCGGTCCCGTTCGCCAAGACCGGTGGCCTGGCCGATGTCGCCGGCGCGCTTCCGCGGGAGCTGGCGCGGCTCGGGCATGATGTCCGCCTGGTGATTCCGCGGTACGGCGGCATCAATAGCGAGGCGCACCGGCCTGGGGAATGGGCCCGGTTGGAGGTCCGTACCGCCTCGGGGGTCATTCCAGCGAGTATTGAAGAAGGTTTTTTGCCCGGTTCCCGCGTGCCGGTTCTGATGGTCCGACACGATGCGTTCTTCGATCGTCCGGGCCTCTATCAGGAAGGCGGCCAGGACTATCCGGACAATCTGGAGCGGTTTGCCTTTTTCTGCCGGGCGGTGATGGAACTGGTGACGCTCTTGAAGAGGAAGGCGGACTGGAGGCCGGATATTCTCCATGCCCACGATTGGCAGACCGCCCTGACGGTGCTGTATCCACGGTCGCTGTATGCCGGCCACCCGGATATCGCCGATTGCCGAACGCTCTTCACCGTCCACAACCTTGGCTACCAAGGGCTGTTTCCCGGCTCGGACTACCGGAAGACCGGGCTGGGGCCGGAGTTCTTCACGCCGGGCACACTGGAGTTCTACGGGAAGGTAAGCCTCTTGAAGGGCGGCTTGCTCTTCGCCGACCTGCTCAATACGGTGAGCCCGACCTACAGCCGGGAAATCCAGACGCCGGAGTTCGGCTGCGGTCTGGAAGGAGTCCTGACCCTGCGACGGGATCGATTGGGCGGCGTGGTGAATGGGATCGACACCGATGTGTGGAACCCCGCCAGCGACCCCCATCTCCCGCATCATTATTCAGCTTCGGACCTGACCGGCAAGAAGGCCTGTAAGACGGCGCTGCAGCGTGAGTTGAAACTGCCCGGCCGGAGAGTCCCCGTGCTGGCCATTGTGTCGCGCTTGACCATCCAAAAAGGGCTGGATCTCATCGCCGAGATCCTTCCCGAGCTGATGGCCTTGGACCTGCAAATTGCGTTACTAGGAACGGGCGATCCACAGTACGAAGCGCGGTTCCGGGCGCTCCAGGAGCAATATCCGCAGAAAGTCGGGCTTCGCATCGGGTTTGACGAAGGGCTGGCTCACCGAATGGAGGCGGGGGCCGATCTGTTTCTGATGCCGTCGCGGTACGAGCCGTGCGGCTTGAATCAGCAATACAGCCTGAGGTATGGGACCGTGCCGGTTGTCAGGCGGACCGGCGGCCTCGCCGACACCGTTGTCCCGTATTCGCCGCTGACCATCCGGGAGGGCCGTGCAACGGGCTTCATGTTCCACGAGCCGACCGCAGAGGCCTTGTTGGCCACGGTGCTTCTCGCGCTGCGCGTCTTCAAGGACAAGACCGAATGGGCCAGCCTCATGCAGGCCGGGATGAACACCGATGTGTCTTGGACGAAGTCGGCTCGTTCTTACGGTGAGCTGTACCGGGAGGTATTGGCTGCGGAGCGGTGACCGAGAGTTAGTGTGAAACGATCGACGCGGCGGGCGGTGTTTCCCGTACGTGGATGGCCTGAGAGAGGGTGGGGGCCTGTTTCTGGACGGCTGCTTGGGCTCTGAGGCTGACCTCACGAAGGCCGAGGCGCGCTTGATCCACAAAGTAGGGGTACTCGCTCTGTGAATAGGTGTGGAGGATCGAAGCGAACATTTCGACAGCCACTTCGTCCCGGCCCGCCTCAAGCGCGGCGTGTCCGGTGGAGAGCGCGCAATCGGCGACCATGGCTCGGGGATCCACCGAGAGCCGAACAGGCGGCTTTGAGACCAGGCGTTTGATCGAGTCCGGTAGCGGTAGGGCGGAATTGCTCCGCGGAGTCATCTGCTCCGCGCCATGTCTCAGTTGGCGGACATCCACACGCATGGTATCCAGATCCGGACTGGTCCGGCATTCGCGATAGACCCCCCATAGATTCATAAATTCCGCATCGCTCGGTCTCGCCGACTGCAAGAGGGCCTGGGTGTTCTGACACCCGGCGAGCGCCATCACGAGACCCCCTATGAGAAGGAGACGGGTCATAAGGCCAGACTCTAGCAAACTTGAGGCCTAAGGGCCATAGTTTCTAAGTGCTCATAGCCACGGGATAATTGAATACAGGTCTAGGCGGAGCTGTGACGAATCGCCAACAGCCGTGACTTTTTTGAGACAGATCAGCTTCTCGCTGTGCGTGTTTTGTACTCGACAAGCCTCAAGTGGCGGCTCTTCTCGGCGAGCATTCTTTCCTGGATCTCGTCAACAGACGGCTGGGGGTCAACTCCTGTCGCAGCAGGCATCCGTCTGATCATCAAGAGACCCGCAAGTATCAGGGCGCTCAGTATGGTTTCCCAGCCCATGGCTCCCTCCTCTGATTCGGCGAAACGGGCCTACGGTTCTCAGCGTTCCTCTGCCAAGGAGAGTGAGCAAAGGGGATACCACAGGACAGAAGTGACTGTTTTCTCTGAGGGCTGAGCGGGCCTTGGGGAGAAAAGAAGGCCTCAGCGGGGCCGCAGAGATATCTCGGAGGATAAGAGCCCTTGGGTGAAGATACAGCCTATAGAACCGTTTCAACTCCGGGGCCGGAGCGTCTCGTTCTCATAGTGGGCAAAGAGACGCTTGGTCTCGGGGTGCAGCGGTGCGCCGGGACTGTGCGGGAGGGAGACGGACCGAAAGAGCGGGGCAAGCTTCCCGTTGGGATGAAGGTAGCCCGCACGCAACGGCACCGAGCGGCGATGGTGGCGCACCAAGTGACACGGCGTGGGGCGGATGCTCGTAAGCCAGGCCGCAATCTCGTGCGGATTTCCGATCGACGCGGACAACAGCAGCAGCCGGGCCTGCGCCGGACAGAAAATGATCGTCTCCTCCCAGACGACGCCCCGCTCCGGATCGGCGATGTATTGCGATTCGTCCAGGATGACCAGCCCTAACGTGTCCAGCCGCACGTCGATCTCTCCGCCGGCCGCATCGTACAGCAGATTTCTCAGGATCTCCGTGGTCATGATGAGCAGGGGAGCCTGCGGGTTGTCGCGTCGGTCTCCGGTCAGAATCCCGACGTGGTCCGGGCCGAAGATCTTCGAAAATTCGGTGAACTTCGTGTTGGACAGAGCCTTCAACGGGGAGGTGTAGATCACGGTCCTATCGGCCTCGATCGCCCGGCGGGCTGCCTCGATGGCCACATAGGTCTTGCCGCTTCCGGTCGGAACGCTGACGATGACGTCGGCGGTGGCCAGATGCTCCAAGGCCTCCGCTTGCCAAGAATCTGGAACGAACGGCTGCGGAGGAGGAACCCCGATCCCTTCCAAAAACGCCGTCAGGTCCGGCATCGGCTCGGATGATTCGGCGTGGGGGGAATGATCCGGCGTCGCTCGATCCGGTCGGTCATGCATGAGCGCGCGCAGATCCGATTCGAGACCCGCCCGGTCCTGGTGCCTGAGCAAGAGATCGATCAAGCGACGCTTGCCGAGACGGAAGTGCCGGTTGATCCGGCCCCCCGCCAGCCGATGCAAGCGGGCGACTGGTTGTCTCGCGAGTAATTGTTCGAGTTCGTCAGTGGTCATCTTATATTCCGCCTCACGCTTCACGGCAACTCTTCGAGGACACCCCGCCGCAGCGCCTTGATGGCTTGACTCGCCGTTTCAGCCAGGCCGGGATGCGTGGCTCGCAAGGTGTGGAGCTGCGACAGATACTCGAGCGTGCGGGCGAGGAGGCGGTAGATGTCACCTTCCGCCATGGTCGTGGTCCGGCACAGCCCGATCCAGGTCAGTGACGGATCGCCAATCCACCGCTCGGTCAGCGCCGCCACGTCGGCTCTCAGCAAGGGGGGATCCTCGTCGGGCGCCAAAGCCTCGGCCAACTGGCGCACCTGCCCGCGGAGCGACGCGAGTCCGGCGCTGATCCGGGGAAACGCGCCCGGCCGGTCATCGTCGTGAGCGATGCTCGCCATCACGCCGGCCAGGATCGGTGGGTCCACACCCGTGAATGCCTCGGCCCGGATCAGCTCGGTGATCAGCAGGGAATGGTCGATCCGGATGAGCCGGGCCCATTCCCCCTCGTCCGTGAGCCGACAGGTCGGCGTGAGATACCCGAACTTCTGGAGCACTTCGGCGCGGGTCTGAAACCGATGCCACAATCCGGTGCGAAGGGCCTGGATGGTTTTTGTGTGGCGCTGGGTCTCCTGGCGCAGGCGCAGGGCCGTCGCGTGATCTTTCCGGCAGGCGGGCCGGGACGGGCAGCTCGGGCACGGAAACTCATCGTTCAAGGTCTGGACGATTTCCCCTTCTTCAGGCTCTGCCGTCACCAGGATCGGCAAGGTCGGAAGCCGGACAGGGAGATCGGCCAGTTCCACGGCCAAGCGGTCCAGGTCCTCCGGAGCAGTCCAGGGGTAGGTCGGCGCCTCCGTAAGCGGAAAGGTCCGATCGAGGACCTGAACCACGGCGCCGGCCGGGGTCTCGGCGATGGTCCCGCCGGACCGGAGCAGGGTCAGCATCGGGCTGCGCTGTCCACGGCTACGATATTGTCGCAGCACGATCCCTCGGCCTTTGGCCAACCCGACCACGCGCCCGGGGGTCAGGAAGTGGAGCCGGGCGGCCTGTTCCGGCGGGACCCACCGCCTGACCTGCACGACGTGGGCTTTGCGCTTCCTGGCATGTTCGAAGACCTGCCATTGCGTGATCCAGTCCGTGCAGACCCGCGGGCCGTATGGCTCCATCTGACGGTGCAGCCCATCCAGTTTCTCTTCAATCGCTTCCGCCCGCTGGTTCAACTGAAACTGAGCGAAGCTCTTGTCGAGAATGGCCTGAATCTGGTCCAGGGGATGGGCCTTCAGCAGATTCAGGACCATGGGGAAGGAGATGATGAACTGGCTATCGATCGGTTCCGGCTGGCCGGTCAACCCCTTGGTGATGATGTTCAAGTCGATGTAAGGGGAGGGAGTGACCAGCGCAAAGCCCACCAGATCTTTGCCTCGCCGCCCCGCCCTTCCGGCAAGCTGCTGCACCTCGCCGATCGTCAGATCGGTGAAATCCCGAGACTTGCGGATACTCGATTGGGTCAGCACCACCGTCCGGGCGGGAAAATCCACGCCGGCCGCCAGGGTGGTGGTGGCAAAGACCGCATCGAGACACCCTTGGCGCATCAGCTCCTCGATGGCGATTTTCCACGATGGAAGGTGGCCGGCGTGGTGGGCCGCGACGCCGAATCGCTCCACCACCGGGAGCAATGGATGTTCGGCGATGCTCGGATATTCCTGGCCGAGCTGCTTCAAGACAGAAGCTACGGCGCTCTGGCGGCTCGGGGACAGGATCGCGTGGCTCCGCTGGAATGCCTGAATCGCGTCGTCACAAGCGCGACGAGAGGTGAGGAAGACGATAGCCGGCGTGAGGTTCTTGCGGCGAAGCTCCGCGACGAGGTCAACCGGATGGATCGAAGGAGGCATTCAGCTTCATTCCCTTGGAAATGACCACGAGCCCGGACTCGGTCACCGTGAATCGCTGGTGGTCGGCCTCGAGATCATACCCGATCTCGGTTTTTGGAGGGATCACCACGTCCTTGTCAATGATGGCGCGCCTGATCCGGGAGCACTCGCCGATGACCACGTTCTCCATGATGACGGATTCTCTGACTTCAGCGTAGTCCTGGACCACAACGTTTGGGGACAGCACCGAGTTCTGCACCCGGGCTCCCGAAATGATGCAGCCCCCGCAGACGATCGACTCCAGCGCGACCCCCATCCGACCCCCGTGGTAGTCTTCCGCGAAGACAAACTTGGCAGGGGGGTACTGACCCTGGTAGGTGCGGATCGGCCAGTTCTGATCGTACAGGTTGAACAGCGGGTCAACCGCCACCAAGTCCATGTTGGCTTCCCAGTAGGCATCCAGGGTCCCGATGTCGCGCCAGTACTTCACGGCCTTACGGTTCTCATCCCTGAAATTATACGCGAAGACACGTCGGTCCCGGATCATCCGTGGGAGGATGTTTCTCCCGAAATCGTAGCCGGTCTCCTGCTTAGCCTCGCCGGAGAGAAGTGTGGAAATGCGGGACTCGGTGAGCTGTTTCCGAATAAACTCGGCCCTAAAGAGGTAGATCCCCATCGAAACGAAGACATGGGTGGGATCACTTGGTAGCGGGACAGGGTGCTCGGGCTTCTCATCGAATTGGAGAATACGACATTCCTCATCCACTCCGATCACCCCGAACCGGATGGCATCCGAAAGTGGAACCTCAATCGCGCCCACCACGGCATCGGCATCCTTGGCAAGCAGAAAGTCATACATGTCTTTGTAGTTCATCTTATAGACGTGATCCCCGGCCAGCACCAAGAGGAACTCCGGCTGTTCATTGTCCAGCAGGAACAGGTTTTGGTACACCGCATCCGCTGTCCCCTTGTACCAGTCTTCGCCGATGCGCTGCTGGGGCGGAATCGAGTAGATGAACTCGCCGAGTTCCGGGTTCATGATGCTCCACCCAACCCGGATGTGGCGGTCCAGAGAATGGGACTTGTACTGGATCAGCACCGCTATCTTCCTGAGGCCCGAATTCAAGCAGTTGCTGAGCGTAAAGTCGATGATTCGGTATTTCCCCCCGAAGGGGACCGCGGGCTTTGTCCGGTATTCGGTAAGCGGATAGAGCCGCTCGCCTTTTCCACCGGCCAGGACCATGGTCAGCATATTCCGCATAGCGGCTCGATTTTATCAGGAGCGGGAGCCAATGGAAAGGGCGGTTGACACCCCGGCCGCGTGCGACGATACTACACCCATCGAAATTGTCGCCACGAGGAGGGGATGCCTAAGGGATTTGCGGCCGGGAAGCGCGCGCCTGCGACGCCCGTCAGGATCGCAAAGGAAGGCCAGACCCGGGCCAGCCTGCACCAGATGCTCTGGCGACTTGAGCGGTTGGAGCGGCAAGTGCAGCGGCTATCGGAGTTGGTTCGGGAACATGCCGAGGACGAGGATCGCCTCGTGAGAATCGTGGCGGAAGATCGCGATGTCCTGCGGCGTGAGTTGCTTCGTCATCATCAAGCTCGCGTTCACAAACGCCGCCGGCGCAGCGGATCCAAGCCCTAATCAACGATGGCTGATGGCCAAGCGCTCTTAGCTCCTGCCTCCGTTCACACCCATGGCCGAGCACAGTGTCGAGATGCGGGGCGTCGTGAAGTACCATGGCACGATGCTCGCGGTGGATCACGTCTCGCTGGAGGTCAGAAGGGGCGAATTCTTCTCCGTTTTGGGGCCGAGTGGAGCCGGAAAGACCACCCTGCTCCGACTGCTGGCGGGGTTCGAGCATCCGGACGAAGGGGCCATTTCGATCGACGGGCGGTCCATGGCGGAGGTTCCACCCAATCTCCGTCCCGTCAACCTCGTCTTCCAGAGCTACGCGCTGTTTCCTCACCTGACCGTCTTCGGTAACGTCGCCTTCGGGCTCGAAATGCACCGAGTCGGACGCGCGGAGATCGTCTCACGAGTCCATGCTGCGCTCGACATGGTCAAGTTAACCGGCAAGGCCCAGCGGTACCCGTCCGAGCTGTCCGGCGGGGAACAGCAACGGGTGGCGGTGGCCCGAGCGCTGGTGAACCGCCCTTCGGTCGTCCTGCTGGATGAGCCGCTCGCCGCCTTGGACCTTCCGCTTCGCCAGGAAATGCAGATGGAACTCAAGGCGATTCAGCAGCAGGTGGGGATCAGTTTTATGTGCGTGACGCACCATCAAGAAGAGGCCCTGACCATGTCCGATCGGATCGCCGTGATGGATTCAGGCCGAATCTTACAAGTCGGCACGCCCCGGGAGATCTACGACTCGCCGGTTTCGTCCTTCGTGGCCAATTTCATCGGAGTCTCGAACACGGTAACCGGGCTGGTGAGGACCGTCCAGCGAGCCGAGTGCAGTATCGAGATCTCAGGCCTTCCGCCAATCGTCGCCCGATGCCCCCAGCGAATAGCCGCCGGCTCCCGGGTGACCGTCCTGGTGCGGCCCGAGCGGCTGATTCTCTCCCGTGAAGCGCCCGGCGTTGGTGTGAACGCGTTGCCGGCTCGTGTCATGCAAGCGCTCTACAGCGGGAAAGAAACGGTGTACCTGCTTCGCCTGACGGAGAAGCTCACCTGGAAGGCCCGGCTTTCCAGCAGTGAAGCGGAGCGCGAGCGGTTTCAGGTCGGCGAAGAAATCTGTGTCGCGTGGGACCCCCAGGAGGCTCTGGTTCTGAACGAGTGAGTGCCCAAGGCCCGACTCTTCCTCGGTGGCTCGCCGCGCCAGCCCTGGGCTGGCTCGGTGTCTTTTTTTTCGTTCCGCTCCTCGTCGTCTTCCTGATCAGCTTTGCGGCCCGCGGCACCTACGGCGGCGTCACTTGGACCTTCACCGGGGCGAATTATGCCGCGTTGGCCGATCCTCTCTATCTTCGGATCTACGCCCGTTCGCTGGCCCTGGCCGCCCTGACGACCGCATTCTGTCTGCTTCTTGGATACCCATTGGCCTATTACATCGCGCGGCAGCCGGCCCGGCGACAGGCGGCCTGGCTCGTGCTGGTCATGGTTCCGTTCTGGACCAATTTCCTGGTGCGAACGTACGCGTGGATCTTTATCCTCCGGACCGAAGGACTGCTGAACACGGTCCTGCTCGATCTGCACCTGATCACGGACCCGGTTGAGATCCTTTACTCGGACACCGCCATTCTGATCGGGCTCATATACGGTTACCTGCCCTTCATGGTATTTCCGTTGTATGCAACCCTGAGCAGGCTGGACCCGTCGCTGGTTGAGGCGGCATGGGACCTGTACGCGAGGCCATGGGCGGTGTTCTGGCGGGTCATGCTGCCGTTGACACGGCCAGGCGTCATGGCGGGTTGCATCCTGGTCTTCGTCCCGGCCCTGGGAGCGTTCATCACGCCGGACCTGCTCGGTGGAGCCCGCACGATGATGGTGGGCAATCTCATTCAGCATGAATTCCTGGTGGTGCGAGATTGGCCCTTGGGAGCGGCGGCGTCGTTTGTGCTGATGGGGATGGTGGTGCTGGGCGTGGCGGCATACATGAGGGTTGAAAGAATGAGGCAAAGTTCGTGAAGAGCGGGTCCTGTCGTGCCGAACAGCCCAACCGTGCTCGCTCCACCCATCCCCCCGTGGGGAACCCCTTACGCTGCGGGGCACCCGTTGCATTCCTGGAGCAACGGGTCCCCGGGGCGCCCGTTCGCCACGCCACCCGCTAGAATGAGAAACCAGTTCCGCCACGCTTTGTAGGAGGGGGAAGTGGGTAGATGGAAGGGAAGGTGGCTGCTGGGGGCCAGCATGCTAAATCTGATATTTCTGTATGCGCCGATCGCGGTCCTGGTCCTCTTTTCCTTCAATGCTTCACGGCTGTCGGCGGAGTGGCACGGCTTCACGCTGCGCTGGTATCGGGCCCTGGCGGCTGATGAGGCGCTGCTCGCGGCCACCTGGAACAGCCTCGCCGTGGCCGGGGTCTCCACGGTGCTGGCGACCATCCTCGGGGTTGGTCTGGCGGTCGGCTTGGACCGTTTTTCCTCCAGGACCCGGCGCATTGTGGGAGCCGGGCTCTTGCTGCCCCTCGTCATTCCGGAGCTTATGATCGGCGTTGCGCTGCTGCTGTTTTTCGTGCTGATCAGTCTTCCGCTCTCCCTCGCCACGGTCACGATCGGGCACGTCGCCATCAATCTGCCGCTCGTCGCGGTGGTCGTCCGGGCTCGCCTTCACCAATTGGATCCCGGTCTGGCGGAGGCGGCACGCGATCTCGGGGCGACTCCCTGGCAGGCCTTTCAGCGGGTTTCCCTTCCGCTCCTGGCTCCGGCCATCATCGGCTCCATGCTGCTCATCTTTACCTTGTCCTTGGACGATTTTATCGTGACGTTCTTCACCGCCGGGCCCGGCTCCACGACCCTTCCCTTGAAAGTGTACTCGATGGTCAAATCCGGCGTGTCGCCGGAAATCAACGCGCTGTCGGCCATCCTGGTCCTGATCTCCATGGGGCTGGTGGCCCTCTCGCTGCTCTTGCAGCGAAGGGCTCTAATGCAAAATTAAAAATGCACAATTCAAAACTTACAACGTCCAGCGTTACACTGCGGGTCGCTCGTTTGTTCATTTTGCATTTTGCATTTTGCATTCTTACCGCCTGCCAGCCGGCGCCTGAGGATGGCCCGAAGCGAGCCCCGAAAAGTAGCCCAGCCACGCTGTACTACTTCACCTGGTCTGACTATGCGGACAAGGCGGTATTGGAGGATTTCGAGAAGCTGGAGCAGGTCAAGGTGGTGGTGGACACCTTCGGCAGCAACGAGGAGTTGCTGGCCAAGCTACAGAGCGGTGCGACAGGGTATGACGTGGCCGCCCCTTCCGATTTCATGGTCTCCATCCTCGTCAAGCAGGGGCTACTGGCCGAGCTCGATCTGTCCAAGGTTCCCAACGTCCGCTTGCTGGTCGAGCGACTGCAGCACCTCCCGTTCGATCCCACGAACCGGTATTCCATTCCGTATGTCTGGGGGACCGTGGGCATCGGCTATGATTCGAACCGCATTCCCACTCCACCCGATAGTTGGACGGTCCTCTGGGACTCCCGGCACAAGGGCCGCATCAGCATGCTGAACGACCAGCGCGAGGTCTTCGGTGTCGCCCTCCGCATGATGGGACAGTCCATGAATGCCCGGGATCCGACCGCGATCGAGGAGGCCAAGAGGAAACTGCTCAGCCAGAAACCGCTGGTCAAGACCTACACGAGCGACAGCTACGATCAATTGTTGGCCTCGGGAGAGGTGGTACTGGCGCACGGATGGGGTGGGGCGGTGGCCCGGGCGATGGCGGACCGTCCGTCGGTGAGGTATGTGATCCCGAAGGAGGGCGGCACCATCTGGTCCGACTGTCTGGTGCTGCTCAAGTCCTCCCCACGGCAAGATCTGGCCATGCGATTCATCAACTATCTGCTGGATCGGGAAGTCGCCGCCCGCACCACCAACCGATTAATGTTCGCCACATCGAACCGGGAAGCCAAGGCGTTGGTTCATCCCCACATCCGTCAAAATCCCGCCGTCTATCCCCCCGATTCGGTCTTTGACCGGCTGGAATGGATGGCCGACGTAGGCGAGGCGATCCGGTTGTATGACCGGGCCTGGACCGAATTGAAGATGCGGTAAAGAAAACCGCTCCAGTTCGAAACCGTTGGGGAAAATAGGTATAATGACTCGGTTCGATGGGACGTTGGCCGATCGGCCTCGGCCCGGAGAGGGCCCGCACGGCCGACGTTGCGATGCATCGGCTCGATACGATGGTCAGGGAGCGCGAAACCTATGAGGGATGAAATCGTCCGTTCATGGCGTGTCTGGCTCGCGCTGGCGCTTTGGTTCGGAATGACGGTGTTCACCGGATGGTCGACCGGTTCAGCCTGGGCTGCTGAGCTCGAGAGAAAGGAGCCGCCCTCCTCGGCCATTCCGCAGGTGCTTCGCCTCAGCCTCGACGAGGCCCTGGCGCTGTTTCTCCGCCAGAATCTGGACCTGCTGATGACCCAATTCGGGATTGACAGCGCCAAAGGCCAGCAAATCACCGCCAGGCTGTTCCCGAACCCCAACCTCTACGTCGGGACGGCAGGATCGTTCGCCAAGCAACAGTTCGGAGTGCGCTCCGACCTCACCCGTAGCGGCCAGATCGTGACCATGGTTCAGCAACTGTTCGAGATGGCCGGCAAACGTGGCTACCGGATCGAGAGCGCCGGGTTCGGCACTCAATCGGCCGAAGCCAACTTCGAAGATGCCATCCGTCAGCTCGGCTTCACGGTCAAGGATACCTATTATCGAGTCCAACTGGCCCGGCGGCGACTGGCGTTGGCGGAGGAGAACCGGGACCGGTTCGCACGGATCCTGGAGGTCAACACGATCCGGTTCAAGAAGGGATTTATCGCGGAAGTGGACTTGATCCGGATCCGGCTGCAGGTGGTGGACTTCCAGGCCCAGGTGATCCAGTCCATCCAGGATGCCAATAGCGCGCGCGCCGATCTGCGGGTCCTCCTCCGGCTCTCGCCGGTCACCGACTTGGTTCTGACCACTGAATTGGACTATCATCGCGTGGATCCGGATATCGTGACCTTGCGCCGGGTGGCCATGGAGGCGAGACCTGACATCCGGCAGAGACGACTTGCACAGTCTCAGCGGATGGCGGACCTCAGGCTCGCCAAGGCGTATCGCTATCCTGATGTGACGGCGGGAGCGGGGATGGCGTTGCAGGGTCCCACCGGGCCGGACCTCCAGCAGCAGTTGATCCTGAACTTCGGCGTGCCGCTCCCTTTGTTCAACCGGAACCAGGGTGGAATTGTCCAGGCGGAGGTGGCGGTGCAGACGGCGGAAGCGGACTTGAACAAGACCGTGCTCCAGGTGGAAAACCAGGTCGATATCGCGTACCAGAACCTGCTGCAGAGCCGACGGCTGGTGGAAGCGTACCGGGAAGGTGTGCTGGATGATGCGCGCGAGACGCTGACGATCGTCGAGCGGGCCTACGAGCGAGGAGGTGCAACGATCATCGAGTTGCTGGATGCAGCCCGCACCTCGCGGACGATCCAGCAGAATTACATCGAGACGCTGTTTAGCTACCAGCGGAACCTGTTTCTCCTGGAAAGCGCTGTGGGCAAGGAGATCACCTCATGAAGGTCCTTCCCTTGTCCTTAACCTTAACCTTAGCCTGCTTCTCACTGTCTGCGTGCGGCCGAACGGATGAGCCGGCAGCCTCCACCGCGGCTGCGCCCGCCGTCCAGCCGGCCCCGGCAGTCTCCGACCAATTGGTGAACCGCATCGAGACCGCCCTTGTCGCGCCGGGTCCCGTCAAGCCGACCTTGACGCTGGCCGGAAAGGTGGCCTATGGCGAGGATCGCTATTCGCGGATTTCCTCGCCGCTGCAGGGTCGGGTGCTGGAGGTCCGGGCGCGCCTGGGTGACCGGGTGAAGACCGGCGATGTGCTGCTGGTGATCGACAGTCCGGAGATCGCGGCAGCCTATTCCGAGTTTGTGAAGGAACATTCTGATCTGACCTATGCCACGCGGGCCTATGAGCTGGCCAAGGACCTGTACGAAACTAAAGCCCTGGCCTTCAAAGACCTCAAGCAGGCGGAGAACGAAGCCATCAAGGCTCGCGCGGAATTTCGCCGGGCCAAGGAGCGGTTGCTCTCTCTCCGCGTTCCGGCCTCGGAGCTGGACAAGCCGCTGGCCGAGCAGCGCATCACCTCACGATTTGAAATGAAGAGCCCGCTGACCGGCACAGTGGTGGAGCGCTCGGTCACTCCCGGGCAGTCGGTCGGGGGGGATCCGACCCAGGTCCTGTTCACGGTGGCCGATCTGGACACTTTGCAGGTGGTCGCGGATGTCTATGAGCGGGACCTGGATCTGGTGAAGGTGGGCCAGGTGGCGACTGTGACGGTGGAGGCGTATCCCGGGGTCAGCTTCCCTGCCGCCATCGCCTTCATCGGCGACGTCGTGGATCCGAATACCCGAACGATCAAAGTCCGGGCCTGGGTCAACAACGAGGCCCATAAGTTGAAGCCCGAGATGTTCGCCCGCCTGAACATCGAGGTCGGGGACGGCACCCAGTTTCTTGCCATTCCCAAAGAGGCGGTGCTGGAGGTAGATGGCAAGCAGGTGGTGTATGTGGTCGAGGCTGAAGGCCGGTACGTCAAGCGCGAGGTCAAGGTGTCCCCCGCGACCGGCGACCAGGTACGGGTCCTGGAGGGGCTGAATCCCGGAGAACGAATCGTCACAAAGGGCGCGGTGCTTCTGAAAGGGCAGGAAGCCAAGTCGTGAGGCGCAGCCGACGGAATTCCGGTAATCATTCACCACGATGATTGCCCGGATTGTCGAATTTGCTCTTGCGCAACGAGTCTTTGTTTGTGTCCTCGGTCTGACCCTTCTGTTCGGCGGTCTCTACGCGTTCCATATCCTGGACGTCATTGCCTACCCTGATCCCTCTCCCCCGATGGTCGAAGTGATTACCCAGTACCCCGGGTGGTCCGCAGAAGAAATCGAGCGGCAGATCACGATCCCCATCGAGATCGCCATGCTCGGCATGCCGGGCCTCAAGGACATCCGCTCGCTGTCCATCTTCGGCCTGAGCGAC
>CAYZKG010000054.1:2700-17617 GCA_964478915.1 uncultured Nitrospira sp. | reverse complement strand
CGAACCTCGTGGCGGCGATTGACGAAGCGAAAGCGCGCGGCATGGACGTGCTGGGCATCGTGGGGCGCGACGGCGGCGACACGAAGCAGCGCGGCGATATCGTCCTGGTGATTCCCACGGTGAATGAGCAGCAGGTCACCCCGCACACCGAAGCGTTTCAAGGTGTGGTCTGGCACGGGATCGTGTGTGATCCGCGGCTGATGGTGCAAGGAAACAAATGGGAGACCACGGTGGCGGGAACCCAGCGGGGGGCATGATGAAACCAACCTCAGCACGACGAGCGGATGTCCTGAGGGGCTCTCGATGCGGACACTGACCCGCGTCCTTGTCGCCTGTGTGCTCGTCGTGGTCGTCCTCGAGGGTCTGTCGTTCCTGACCCTGGGGATGCTCGCGCGCAGAGGAGGCTATGCCTCCACCTACTTCGGCGCGCTCTTACCGCACCCGGCCATCTCGCGCCGCGCGGCAGAGGTGGCGCTGGAGGTGTTCAAGCTGGTGAAGCAGGAACGACGGGTCCGGTATCAAGGGGACCTCCATGGGGCGTTCGAATGGCATCCGCTCCTGGGCTACTACCGACCGATCTTTCCGGATGGGACCCTGCGGGCTCGTCCCACGTTCTCACCCAACGAATTGGTGGTGTACCTCCTGGGCGGGTCGGTCGTCGAAGCCGGGGGGATCGCCCGTCATCTCGAGGCCGATCTCCAGGCCCAGCTCAAGGATCGCTATGAGGTCCGCGTCATCAATGAGGGGGTCGGGGGGTACATCTCGACCCAGGAAATGGTCCTCCTTGAGACGAAGATCCTCCCGTTCGGCAACCCTCACTATGTCATCGCCGTGGATGGCTACAACGACTGGCTGGCGACGGTCTACAACCTCCTGAGTCACGCCAAGGAGAGGGCCGGGGTGACGGATGACCTCTGGCCCCAGGCGGAGCTCTCCTGGTTTTACTACTGGTTTGACGAGTGGAGCGGCCGAAAGGCGATCAATACGATCCCCGGAGTGTTCGCCCAGCTCGTGGGGGTGAGCGCCCGGCAGGTCTTGCCGCGCACCTACACCGGATGGCTCGTGAACCACCTGCGGAACTGGGCTCAGATCATGCTGCTGCCGAAATTCGGGATTCGCGATCCCGGCGTGACCGGCGCCTGGGGGGCTGAGTTTGATCGGACCCCGCAGCTTCCTCGCGCACGAGCCGAATTGCAGGTGCTCAACGCTCGGATGATGGCGGAAGCTTCCCGTGCGCGCGGGGCTCGATTCTTCTGGGCCCTCCAGCCTAGCCTGTCATATCGGGCTGGCCCGTCATATCGGGGAGAGGCGATAACCTATCAGGAGCGCCTACCCTATTTGCTTCGGCCGTCGGTGTATTGGCAGAGCCTTGAGCACTACTATCAGGATATCCGCGAGGTGGTGCAGGAGGACCCCGAGTTCTGGTCACATCGGTTTCTGGACCTCTCAACCCCCCCGACTGATGCGGCCGGTCCATTCTTTAACGACACGGTCCATCTCACCGATGTGGGTGAGGATTACACGGCGAAGTCCCTGGCCACGTTGATCCTGATGGATCTGAGGGGCCGAGGGTCGGACTAATGGTGGCCGAGGGGATGATGCACGAACGTGAACGGTCGTTTGGTCTGGCGGTGGGGTTCGTGTGCGTCCTCATCGCCGGGGTCTCGGCTTGGCACGATCGAGCCGTGGTGGCTGCTGTGCTCAGTCTGCTGGCGGTGACTCTCATCGTACCGGCCCTCCTGCGGCCCAGCCTCCTTCGGGTTCCGTGCGCGGTGTGGTGGCGCCTCGCCCATCTGCTGGGGTGGGTCAACAGCCGGGTCCTGTTGTCGATCGTCTTCTTTGGGCTCCTGACCCCCATCGGGCTCATCAGGCGCCTCGGCGGATGGGATCCCCTGCGATGTCGCGGGCGGTCCGCCAGCAGTTGGGTGCCTGTCCCCGAAGGCCTGCGGGATCCAAAGCATGTTGAGCGGATGTACTAACAAGAACTCATCCGAGGAGGTGCAGATGGGCAGGGTGCGCGTGCTGCAAGAGTTGTGGAGGTTCCTCAAGCAAGAGAAGAAATTCTGGCTGGTGCCGATCATCGTGGTGCTGGTCCTATTCGGGCTGCTGCTCGTCTTTGCGCAATCGAGCGCGCTGGCGCCGTTCGTCTACACATTGTTTTAACATCGCCATATGCCGACACGCATTCTCGGGATCTCCGCGTACTACCACGACGCGGCCGCCAGCCTGCTGGTGGACGGCGAGATCGTCGCCGCCGCGCAGGAGGAGCGGTTCACGCGCAAGAAGCACGATCCGGGCTTCCCGCGCCATGCGGCGGCGTATTGCCTGAAGGCGGGCGGGATCTCCATCGGCGAGCTGGACCTGGTTGGGTTCTACGAGAAGCCGCTGGTGAAGTTTGATCGGCTGCTGGAGACGTGCCTGGCCGAGGCGCCCCGCGGCCTGCGGTTGTTCCTGACGGCCATGCCGGTGTGGCTGGGGGAGAAGCTGTGGCTGGCGGACGTCCTCCGCAAGGAGCTGGGGTATGCAGGGGAGATCCTGTTCGGCAACCATCATGAGTCGCATGCCGCCTCGGCCTTCTACCCCTCGCCGTTTGATGAGGCCGCCATCCTCACCATGGATGCGGTCGGCGAGTGGGCGACCGCGTCGTACGGGGTCGGGAAGGGCAACAGTTTGACCTTGCTCAAGGAAATGCGTTTTCCTCACTCGCTCGGGATGCTCTACTCGGCCTTCACCTACTTCACCGGCTTCAAGGTGAACTCCGGCGAGTACAAGCTCATGGGGTTGGCCCCATACGGTGAGCCGCGCTACGTGGACGTGATCCGGGACCAGCTCGTCCAGATCCACGACGATGGGAGCCTAACGCTCAACATGAAGTACTTCGACTACTGCACCGGCTTCACGATGACCAGCCGGGCCTTCGAGCGGCTGTTCGGCGGGCCGCCGCGCAAGCCGGAGTTGCCCATCACGCAGCGGGAGATGGATCTCGCCCACTCCATCCAGGTGGTGACCGAGGAGGTGATGTTGCGCATGGCCCGGCACGTCCACCGCGAAACCGGGCAGCGGAACCTCTGTCTGGCAGGCGGGGTGGCGCTCAACTGTGTCGGGAACGGACGGATCTTGCGCGAGGGGCCGTTCGAGCGGCTCTGGATCCAGCCGGCTGCGGGGGATGCCGGTGGGTCGTTGGGGGTCGCCATGGCATTGTGGCACCGCTACCTCGGCAAGCCGCGCGCGCCGCGGTCAGGCGACCAGATGCAAGGCGCCTTCCTCGGGCCGTCCTACTCCGAGGAGGCGATTGGCGCCTGGCTGGCGGAGCACGACTATTCGGCCAGACGGATGTCCCGTGAGGAATTGCCGCGGGTGGTGGCCCAGCTCATCGCCGAGGGCAAGGTGGTCGGGCTCTTCCAAGGTCGGATGGAGTTCGGGCCGCGAGCCCTGGGGGGGCGGTCCATCATCGGGGACGCCCGCTCGCCCGCCATGCAGTCGCTCATGAACCTGAAAATCAAGTTCCGGGAATCGTTCAGGCCGTTTGCGCCCTCGGTGCTCCAGGAGCGCGCGGGTGACTGGTTTGCGTTCGACGGCGAAAGCCCGTACATGCTGCTCGTGGCCGACGTGGCCGCCTACCGGCGGTGCTCGGTGAGTGCGGCCGATGCCACGCGGTCGGGACTCGACAAGTTGAAGGTCGCCCGCTCCCAGATCCCGGCGGTGACCCATGTGGACGACTCGGCAAGAATCCAGACGGTTCGGCGGGACACCAATCCGCTGTTCTACGACATCCTTCGCGCGTTTGAGGAACTGACCGGTTGCCCAGTCATCATCAATACCTCCTTCAATGTGCGGGGCGAGCCGATCGTCTGCACACCTGAGGACGCGTACCGCTGTTTCATGCGCACGGAGATGGATGCGCTCGTGCTGGAGACCTTTGTCTTGGAGCAAACCACGCAACCGGCCATGGCGCCAGACGACTCCTGGCGGAAAGCCTATGCGCTTGATTAGAGGCCGAGCGCCCGTTGCGCTCGGTGCAGCAGCCACAATCAGTGTGGCTGCGAAATGTCGAACGCGCTGGCGTTCGGCCATTCCGCGGCTGCCACGATGGCAGCCGCTTCAGAGGAGGAAGCGATCATGAGGACGCTCTGCGGCATCTTTTTAGATACTGGGAAGTTGGAGGAGATCCGCAAGTACCACGCGCTGGGCATCATCCGAGGTGTCACGACTAACCCGACGATCTTGCATAAGGATGGCGTGCGGGGCGGCTGGGAGGCAATCGAGCAGCGCAGCCGGGAGATTGCCCGGCTCATCGATCCACTGCCGGTGTCCGTGGAAGTCACGACCAACGAGCCGGAGGAGATGCTGGAGCAGGCCCGCCTGTTCAGCACATGGGCCCAGAACATCAACGTGAAGATTCCCATCCACGGGCCGGAGGGAGGGACCGACAACCTGAAGCTCGTCCATGAGCTCGAAACGCAGCACCATATTCGCATCAACGTGACCGCGATGATGAGCGCCCAGCAGTGCCTGCTGGCGGCCATGGCCGGGGCGACGTACGTCTCGCTCTTCGGCGGTCGGGTCAACAATATGGGGTACAACGCCTGTGGCGAGATCCGGCGTCTCCGCGGCCTCCTCGACGCGTTCGGCAGCCCCGCGAAGATCATCGTGGGCTCCACCCGCGAGGTGCTGAATATCATCGAATGGTTTGAGGCGGGCGCGGACATCGTGACCGCGACACCGCAGCTCGTGGAAGGGATGCTCGTGCACCCGTACAGCAAGGAGACCGTGAAAATGTTCCTCGAAGACGGCGCGCGGCTTCAGCAATCGGCCCTCAGCGCCCGCACGGTGGGGGCGCTGAGCGCATGAGCGCAGGCAAGCCTCGACGATGAAGAGCCGATCCCTCGCCCGCCACGCACTTGCCCGGGGGGCTCCACGCGACCCCGGTCGGCTGAAGAGCGCCCTTCGCGCGCGTGAGCGGACCATCGGATCCTGGCTGACGTTCCCCTGCGAGGCGACAGCGGAGATCATGGCGCGGGCCGGTTTCGACTGGCTGGCGCTCGACATGGAGCATGCGCCGCTGGATCTGGCGGAGGCCGCGCGCCTCATTCGCGTGATCGACCTGGCGGGTCTTCCAGCCCTCTGCCGTCTTCCCGCCTTGGATCCGGCGCTGGCCAAGAACTTGCTGGACGCGGGCGCCTCGGGAATCCTGGTGCCTCACGTGACGTCAGCCCGGATGGCGCGCCAGGCGGTTGAGGCCGCCTACTACCCCCCGACCGGGACACGGGGTGTCGGCCTCGCCCGGGCGCAGGCGTACGGCTATGGGACCGGCTTGCAGGATTACCGTCGTCGCATGCAGCGCTCGCTGGTCGTCATCGCCATGATTGAGAGCCGCCAGGGTCTCGAAGAGGTGGAGGCGATTGCCGCGACCCCGGGTCTTGACGGCCTACTCGTCGGTCCGTACGACCTCTCCGCATCGCTCGGCCGCATCGGGCAGTTGAATCATCCGAAGGTTCGCGCGGCGGAGCGCCGGGTGCGCGAGGCCGCGCACCGCTCGAGAATCGCCTGCGGCATCCACCTGGTCCATCCGAGCAGGAAGAAGGCCCGCCAGGCCGTGCGGGATGGCTACACCTTCATCGTGATGGGGGTCGACATGATCTTGTTGGCTGAGGCGGCCGCCGCCGCGGCGTCGTTCGTGCGCACGCGATGAGTCTGGTCACCCTGGCGCGCAGCGGGTACCGGTCGATGCGGAGCCTCACGGAGTTGCCCGCGCACGCGCTTCGCGCCGTCATTCCCTGGAGAACGGTGACGATTCGCGGGTTGCGGGTGAGGCTGCGCTGCGACAATTGGATCACCGAGTGGCGTCGGAAGACGTACGCCACGAAGGAACCGGAAACGCTGGACTGGATTGACCGGCAGCTGAGGGGCGGATCGACCTTCTTCGATATCGGCGCCAACGTCGGCGAGTTCAGCATCTATGCCGCCCTGCGGCACCCCGGCGTGCGCGTCGTGGCCTTTGAGCCGGAGTACGCGAACGCCCACCTGCTGAAGGACAATCTCATGGCCAACAGGTTGCAGGACCGGGTGCGCGTCTATTCGATCGCCTTGGGGAGCCGCACCGGCCTCAGCCATCTGCACATCCAGGATGCGACGCCGGGAGCCGCCCTGCACACGGAGTCGAGCGTAGTCTTGGACCTGACGCGGGCCCACAAACCTGTGATTTGGCGGGAAGGCGTCTACGCCATGACGCTCGATGCCTTCTGTCAGGAAACGGGGCTCAGCCCCCAGTGCATGAAGATCGATGTCGACGGGACGGAGCTCGAGATTCTCGAGGGGGCGGTTCGGACGCTTCGGTCGCCGATGCTGCGCTCCCTCGTTGTGGAGATGTTTCGAGAGTCCCCCACCCATGCGGCGTGCGCGCAGCTCTTGCTGGATGCCGGGTTTCATCGGGAGTGGCAGCACGCCGGCAGGAGCGAGAATGAGATCTGGGCTCGTGAATCACGCGCGCGATGAGCACACCCCTGGTGTATGTGGCGCTCCGACAGTTTTGCGAGGAGGATGATCACCCTCGCCGCGTCCTCTTGAACGCGGGCCTTGAGGTGCGGGAAAATACCTTAGGCCGTCGGCTCCGTCGCGAGGAGATGGCGACGCTGCTGCAAGGGGCGAATGCAGTGCTGGCCGGGGTCGAGCCGTACGATGGCGAGCTCCTCGCGGCGCTGCCGCGCCTGCGGTGCATCAGCCGGTGCGGGGCAGGGACGGATTCGATTGACCTGGAGGCGGCTCGGCAGCTCGGGATCGCGGTCTATGCGACGCCGGAGGAGGTCGTTGAGCCGGTGGCGCAGATGACGATCGCCATGATGCTGGCCCTGGCGCGCCAGCTCCCGCAGCATCTGGCCGGTTTGCGCAGCGGGCTCTGGAAGGCGCAGACCGGGTCGCTGCTCTCTGAATGGACGGTGGGGTTGGTGGGATTCGGCCGGATCGGCCGGGTGGTCGAGCGGTATCTGCGCGCCTTCGGATCGCGCGTGCTGGTCGCGGATCCCAACGTCGGGCGAGACGCCGTGCCGAAGCCGGCTGAGTGGCGAGAGCTCCCATCGCTACTGGCCGAGGCGGATCTGGTGTCACTGCACGTGGGTCGCCCCAAGGACGGGGGGATCCTCATGGGGCGTCACGAGTTTGCCGCGATGAAACAAGGGAGCCGGTTGGTGAACACGGCGCGTGGATATCTGGTAGATGAGGGGGCGCTGTTCGACGGCCTCCAGTCCGGTCATCTCGCCGGGGCGGCCCTGGATGTGTTCGCGGATGAGCCGTACACCGGCCGACTCGCCACCCTGCCCCAGGTGCTCTGCACGCCGCACGTCGCCTCATTGACGAGGGCCTCTCGGGCGGCCATGGAACGGCGGTGCGCTCGGAACGTCCTGGACTGGTTGGCCCGGAGCCGCAATGGCCTCTAAGGTCGTGGTGACCCCCCTGCGACAAGCCCCGCGCGCACGCGTTCGACCGCCAGCATCCCAGTCAGCGGACATCTTGGATATGGCGGGGATGGAAGCCGTCATCTTGTGTGGCGGGCGGGGGCTGCGCATCCAACATGAAATACCGAGGATTCCAAAACCGCTTGTTGAAGTCGGAGGGCAGCCGATTGTCTGGCACGTGATGAATATGTTCCGCCATGTCGGCGTGCGGCGCTTCGTGCTGTGTCTCGGCTACAAAGGCTCGCTGATTGAAGAGATGGTTCATCGATGCGTGGCCGGCGAGCCCGAGCTCAGATCTGGAACGGATGTGGGGATGCAGTCTCAGCAGATTATCTGCCGGCCAACCGGGCTTGAAACCAATACAGGCGAGCGGATCAAGCGCGTCGCCGATGCGGTTCGTCACGATGTGTTTTTTGCCACCTACAGCGACGGACTGGCCGATCTGGACCTGTATCGGCTGCTTCAATTCCATCGGCAGCATGGTCGTATCGCGACCATCACCTCCGTTCAACCGACGAGTCCGTTTGGCATCGTTCGCCTGGGGCGCAACGGACGCGTGCATGCATTTCAGGAAAAGCCTCGTCTCCATCAATGGATTAACGGCGGTTTTTTCGTGTTCGACCGTCGTCTCTTCGATTACATGCGGGATGGCGATGTGCTGGAGTCCGACACATTCGGCCGGTTGGTCGCCGATGGCCAGCTCATGGCGTATCGTCATCGGGGATTTTGGATGTGCATGGACACCTATAAAGATCATGTCGTACTCAATCGATTGTGGAACGAGGGCCAGCGACCTTGGGCACGATGGTTGAAGGCGGAGGAGGGGTCATCATGACAGCATGGTATCAACGCCGACGGGTGCTGATCACCGGCGCTTCAGGGTTTGTCGGAGCCCGGTTGACGCAGGAATTGGTGACCCGTGGGGCGCGTGTCATCGCGTTGATCCGGGATCACGCGCCTCACTTTGAAACGCTCCTGCAGGGGCCGTTGCGGAACGTGACCGTCGTCTGGGGAGATGTCGAAGATTTTCAATTGATGGAACGCATCATCAACGAATACGATGTTGAGTTATGTTTTCATCTGGCGGCCCAGAGTTTGGTTGGGACGGCCAATCGAAGTCCCCTGAGCACATTTGAAACAAATATCCGTGGCACGTGGAATGTGTTGGAAGCTGTTCGTCGACTAGGCACCAGCGTTCGTGTGGTGGTCGCCTCCAGCGACAAGGCGTATGGGGAACCGCCGGTTGCGAAGTTCACCGAGGAATTGCCAGTGGCTGGGCGGCATCCCTACGATGTCTCAAAGTCATGCGCCGACCTGTTGGCGCAGACCTATGCGTCGACCTATGGTATGCCCGTCGGGATTGTCCGCTGCGGCAATATCTACGGCGAGGGAGACAGGAATTTCAATCGCATCATTCCAGAAACCATGCGGGCGATTTTGCGGGATGAACCGCCCCCGATCCGCAGCGACGGCACATTGGTCCGTGATTACGTCTATGTTGGAGATGCCGTCGATGCGTACCTGTTAGTCGGAGAGCGGCTGCACGAGCCGGAGGTGCGCGGCCAGGCCTTTAATTTCAGCGGAGAGCGGTCGTTGAGCGTGCTTGAGCTGGTGCAGCTCATTCTTCGTCTCGCCGGACGGACGGATCTCAAGCCTCGTATTTTTAAAACAGCCACTGGTGAAATCAAAGAGCAATCGTTGTGCTGTGACAAAGCCCGCCGGGTGCTGGGGTGGCGAAGCCGGATGTCGCTCGAAGAGGGTTTGGCGCACACCTATCGGTGGTATGAAGGCTCGGTCGAACTGCACGAGGGGCTCCATGAAAGCCGTTGTGTGTCTGCCCACGAAAAATGAGGCTCTGAGTGTCGCGCGGATGGTGCAGGCCATCCGTTCGCTGGGGCTAGAGGTGTTTCTTGTGGATGAGCGCTCGACGGATCACACGGCGGCCATTGCCGCCGAACATGGCGTTCCAGTGTTCCAGCGCGACGGACATGGAAAAGGCTGGGGGGTGCGCAAGGCCGTGGAGGTGGCGGCTGCCAGAGGTGATGACGTGCTGGTGCTCATTGACTGTGATTGCAGCTACGATCCGGCGGATATTCCGCGAGTGTTGGAGGCGATGGAACACCATGCCACGGTCATCGGCCGGCGTCCGATGTGTGAAATTTCCTGGCCCCATCGATTGGTGAACTACCTTCACACCGGCACCGTCAATATGTTGTTTGGCGCGCGATTGCACGATATCAATTCGGGATTGCGGGCGCTGCGCGTCCGAGCGTATGCACAGGGGCTTACCGCTGAGGGGTTTGATATTGAAGCGCAGCTCACCACGAGCGCGCTGAGGCGAGGACTTTCTGTGGCCGAAGCCCCGGTCCATTATCACAAACGCGTCGGGCGATCAAAAATCAGGGCGTGGGATACCGTGAACATTTTGCGTCGAATTTTTACTGAATGGCTGCTGTGCGTGAAGCTTCCAAGGGTGAGCTTCGGGTCGGCGCGCTGGGATGACCTCCAACAATAAGTTTTGGAAGTGGCTGCCATTGGTCGTTGGCATTGGAGCGGCTGCCATGACCATGCTCTGGCGGGGGCAGGTGGTGGGCTTCGGCGATGCGACTGATTACATGACCAGAGCACGCGAATTGTTAACGACTGGAAATTATTCGCGAGAACCGTATCGTCCGGTCTTGCCGTTTTTCCGCGTCCCGTTATACCCGCTCCTCATCGCCCTGGTATGGACAGTTGCGCCTGAAAGTATCCTGGCCATCAAGGTGGCTCATGTCGCCCTCTTTGCAGGTACGTGCCACGTTCTCTACTTAATCGGGTTGCTGGTCTTTCAACAACATCGGGCAGCGTCAGTGGGGGCCCTGGTCTATGCCCTCAATCCGCTGGCACTCTATTGGTTGGGCGATGTGCAAAGTGAACCGCTCTTTACGTTCTTGATAGCCGGTGGCGTCTTCTTCCTAACACGGATGGTCGTGGCGGAGAGCGTCCGACGGTGGGATGCGGTCTTTGCGGGCGTGATGTTTGGCCTGGCTTCTCTGAGTCGGCCCACGGGATTGTGGGTTGGGCTTATCGTGAGCGCGATTGTTTTGAAATTTGTGAAATTGAATAAGCGCATTCTTCTCTTGCTTGCCTGCCTGTTGCTCACTGTCGCGCCGTGGACCATGGCGAATTTTCGGACGACGGGGGAGTTTATGTTATTAAACGATGCCGGAGGATACACCTTTTATTTTGGCAATCATCCACTCAATCTTGGGTGGTATCAAGGTGATTCAAAAATTCAAACCGAATACGTGAATGGTATTTGGCAGTCTCGTTTGACGCAAGAAAAACTTGACGAGTGGCAGCATACCCACGGCTATTGGTCGCTGCCGTTCACGGAACGAGAGCGCCTGTGGTTCCGCGCCGGTTGGGGAAACCTGCGAGCCCACCCGTGGTTGACCATGCGATTATGGGGCTATAAAGCGTTAGATTTTTGGAGACTATGGTTGCATCCTCAAGGGTATCCTCTACCAGTCGTCATCCTTTCCGGCATGGTGTTGTTCGCGCTGTATGCTCTGGCAATTCAAGGAGCGCTCTTGATTCAACCTACGTCTTCCGGAAAGCGATTTCTTCTGTTGTTAGCCGTGCTGTTTATTACCGTGACCGGGATTCATATGCTCACTCATACGCAGTTGCGTTATCGCCTACCGTTCGTAGAACCGTATCTTTCCATTTTAGCAGGACAGGGGGTGTTGGCAGCTACGACTAAACTTGCGACCTCCTATCAGTTCCTCAGAAAAAAGTTCGGAACTCTTCAGCCGAGACCTTTCTCATGAGAGTGTTGATAACCGGCGCGTCCGGCTTGCTGGGCGCGCATCTGGTGGCGATGCTCTCGCGCTCCTATGACGTGGTGGGGGTGGACCGGCATCCGTGGTGGGGGGATGAGCCGCAGGAGGTGCTGCTCGGAGACTTGGAGGCGCCGGGGTTTCTCCAGGAGACGGTGGCGGCGGTCTCTCCAACGATCGTGATCCACTGCGCGGCTCTCGCGAACGTGGATGCGTGTGAGCAGGATCCTGACCGAGCCTTTGCCGGCAATGCGACGCTGACCCGCCGGCTGGTTCGTGCTGTGCCTGCGAGCTGCCTTGTCGTCTATCTCTCGACAGACGGGGTGTTTCAAGGAGAGGTGCCGCTCGCCGCCGAGGAGGAGAGGCCATCTCCCCGGACCGTCTACGGCCGGTCCAAGGTCCAGGGGGAGAGGGAAGTCGCCCTCGCCACCAGCAACCATCTCATCGTGCGGACCAATTTCTATGGGTGGTCGTCTGGAAGAAAGAAGACCTCCGGAGAGTGGCTGCACCATGCGCTGGAGGCGCAGCAACCCGTGACGCTCTTTACCGATTTCTTCTTTACGCCAATCTACGTGGTGGATTTCGTTGAACGGTTGGCGCGTCTGCTTGACCATCCCTATCGAGGGGTGATCCATCTGGCCGGACGCGACCGGCTCTCCAAGCATCGGTTTGGCATGCTCATGGCCGATGTGGGCGGGTTCTCTCCAGAGGCGGTTCGACCGGGCTCACTCGACGAGATGCCGCTGACCGCTCCGCGTCCAAAGGATATCTCGTTGAGCAGCGCGCGGTTTGTGCAGTTGACGGGCATCGAGGCTCCGGACAGCCGCTTGGGCCTTGCGCGGTTCCTCGCGGATCGTGGTCGGCCGCTCAGTGCACGATGTGCCGTCTCGACCCTCTCCGGTCCGGTGGGCCCTTGATGGACACGATCCCTGAGCCCGTCACGGTGCTCATGGCGGTTCACAACGGGGGCCGCTATCTCCGGACCGCCATCGAGAGCGTCCTGGCGCAGACGTTTCGGGCGTTCCAGTTCTTGATCGTTGACGACGCCTCGACGGATGAGACGCAGGAGCTGATCCGCTCGTACGCCGACCCGCGCATCGAGCTGCTGTGCCTTCCGCGCAACGTGGGACAGACCGAGGCGCTCAACGTCGGCCTGCGGCGCGCCGCCTCCCCCTGGATCGCCCGGATGGACGCCGACGATTACGCGGCCCCCGGGCGCCTTGAGGCGCAGATGGACGCCGTGGCGCACGATGCGTCATTGGGGTGCGTGGGGACATTCGCCTGGCTGTTCCAGGACGATCCCCGCGTGGTCGAGGGGATGATTGAGAAGCCGCTGGAGGATACCGCCATCAAGCGGCAGCTCTGGCGTGTGATCCCGCTCATCCATGGAAGCCTGATGATGCGACGCGATCTCCTCTTGGCCGCTGGGGGCTACGATGCGCGCTACCGGTATTCCGCCGACTGGGACCTCTACCATCGCCTGCTCTCTCGATGCCGCGCGGCGAATATCCCCAGGCCCCTGTTGGGGATCCGGCGCCATCCGGATCAGAAGTCGTTCCTCAAGGCCAGCGTGGATGAAAACATCCAGATCTTCTCACGGGTGCTGGCCGCGGCGGGCTGTGCGCGCCAGGAACGCGCCACGGTGCGAGGGAGTCTCTCGCTCACGTACATCGAGCGCGCCAGGTGGGATTGGAGCGAAGGGAAGTTCGGAGAGATGCTCCACGATGTTGGATGCGCGCTGTGGTGGTCGCCGACCGCCGCCGCCAGAGGGCTCCTCTCGCCGGTGATCCCGCGGCGGGCACGGGCCTCCCTCACGGGACGCCTCCCCGAGGGGTTCCGATGATCATGGCCCCCCTCTCCCTCTGGACGTGCCTCGGCATCATCGCGATCGGCTGGGCGTCGCTCTGGTGGCTCGCAGGCCGCACCACGGACGACCGCCGATTGCATCGCATCGTGCTGGTCTCCTACGCGCTCCGGGTCGCCCTCGGGCTTGCCCTGTTCACGATTCCCTTTTTTGGCTGGCCGATCTTCCGGTCGCTCCAGCTGCCCGGGGGGATGTGGATCTTTGGTCCGGATGGACGGGCGTACCACCATGTCGGAGCAGAGATTGCCACGGCGTGGGCCACGGGGATCGAGCTCCCTTGGCTGGAGACCGCGATTGAGTACTTTGCGGTCGTCGCCTCCGTGTACCGGATCTTCGGATCCCACCCGCTCTATCCGATCCTCTTGAACGGTTGGTTCGGGGCGGTGATTGGGATCCTCGCGTATCGCATCGCCGGCACGTTCGCGGGCCGGCGGGCAGCGCTCCTCAGCGCGCTCCTCGTGAGTTGCTGGCCGTCATCGTTCATCTGGTCCGCGCAGCTCCTCAAAGACGCCTTGAGTTGGTGCCTCATCTTTACGGCCTTGTGGCTGGTGGTGCGCGCCATCCAGGAGGAGCGCGTTGATCCCAAGCGGCTGTTCCGATGGGTCGTTGGCTGCGTGGCGCTGATCGGTGTGCTGATTGTCCTGACACGGCTGCGGTTTTACATCGGATCCGCCCTCAGGTTGGCGGCGCTGGTCGTGCTGCTGCCGATGGGCATGTGGGCGTTGCTCCGCCGCCAACACGGGATCGGCATCCGCACCGTGGGGGTGGCGGTCGTCGTCGTGGGATCGGTGCTGTTCGCCGGGACGCTCAATGTCACCAAGCTGCTCTCCCCGCCGCACCCGGACGTGGGGCACTACAAGCTCGGGCTGGAGTTCTGGCAGGCTGGGCAGCTTCAGGGGGCAACGAGTGAATTCAGCCGTGCGATCGCGCTGAACCCGGCCTCTCGCGACGCCTACCTTGGGTTGGCCGCCGTCGCAACCCGGCAGGCCGACTGGCAGGGAGCGGTGTGGGCCTACACGCGCTGCCTGCCGCATGTGACGCCTGAACAAGCGGGGGCGATCCACCGGATCATCGCCAGGGTCTACGTGGAGATGGGCAACCGGCATCTGAACAGTGGTGACGCGGAGGCGGCGATCCTGGCGTACGAGCAGGCCCTCTCGCATGACCCGTCCATGATTGACGCGAAGGTCAACCTCGGGCTGGCCTTGGCGCATGCCGGAGATTTCGACCCGGCGTTCGTCGTCTTCAGCCAGGCCCTCCGGGAGGCGGCGGACGAACACCAGCAGGCGGCCGTTCGGGAGGGCTTGGCCCACGTGTACGTCGCCCTGGGTCGGCATGACGTAGAGATGAAGCGTGTGGACTCGGCCATCGCCGCCTATCTCGCGTCGTTGCGACTGGATCCCGCTCCGCTGACGTTCGCCGAGTGCGGGCTGCTGCTGATCCAGGTTGGACAGGTTGATGACGCCTTGGCGATGGGGACGCGGGCCCTGCCTCTTGAGGCGACGGATGGATCGGCGGCCACGGTCCGGTCGCTCGTGGCCCAGATCTACCTGGCGAAGGCTCGCGATGAGGGTCGTTTCAACCGTTTCGAAGCGGCGATCCCATTCTACGAGGAGGGGTTGCGTCTCGACCCGTATCTTCATGGCGCGGCTACGGAGCTACGCGGTCTCCAGCACTTCCTTGAAGTGCCGGAATACCCCATTCACCCCACCGGTCCATCGGTGACGCCTCCATCGGTGCCTCCATCGGTGCCTCCATCGGTCACGCCTCCATCGGTGCCT
>CAYZKG010000054.1:0-2600 GCA_964478915.1 uncultured Nitrospira sp. | reverse complement strand
GCCTCCATCGGTGCCTCCATCGGTGCCTCCATCGGTCACGCCTCCATCGGTGCCTCCATCGGTGCCTCCATCGGCGATCCCGGTGATGCGTAGCGACGAGCGGGAGTATTCGATTACCGAGTTGGCCGCGACGCTGTTTTCTTCCACGGCGGAATTGTCTGAGGCGGAATGGGCTGACCGCCTGGCGCAGTCGCGGCGGCGACGCCATGAGTTGGCTCAGCTTCAATCCCGCACGCTTCAGATGCGGGATCAAGCCCTCATGGGCGCGTACGAAATGACGCCCGAGGCATTGGGGCTCCGACGCGAGGGGTTCTTGAGGAGCGGCGGGTACTCGCTCATGGATGCCTGGGCACAGATCTCAACGCCTCAGAAGATGCTGAGCTACCTGCCGCGGGCCATGCTGATTGGGCTGCTGGCGCCATTCCCCCCGCAGTGGTTCGACACGCACGGGAGCACAGGAGTCATGCGGCTCCTCGCCGGCGTTGAGATGATCGCGTTCTACCTCCTCCTGCCTGCGGTCGCTTGGGGGTTCTGGGGGTTGCTGCGGCGGCGGCGTCCGGCCGACCTCTTTCTCCTCGCGTTCATCCTGGCGACCATGGTGCCGGTGTCGCTCGTGGTCGCCAACCTGGGGACGCTGTTCCGGCTGCGGCTGTTATTTTTGTTGCCGCTCTTGCTCGTGGCGGCGGCGGGCGATCCGGTCAGGATCATCCAGTGGATCACCGGGCGCTTTCGCGGACGCCGACGACCACTCCGCGGCTTTGAGCCTGCGGCGGCGACGGATGGCGACGGGAGCACGGCCTCGCAGCCGCTGGTGTCGGTGGTGATTCCAGCGTACAACGCGGCAGCCACCATCGAGGCGGCAATTCAGAGCGTGCTGCACCAGAGCTATGCGCCGATCGAAGTGATTGTCGTGGACGATGGCTCGACGGATGGCACGGCCCGGCAGGTGCGGCGCTTCGGCGAGCGCGTGCGCTATGTCCGCCAGGAGCACGTCGGCCCTGGGGCGGCGCGCAACCGAGGGGCAGGTGAAGCGCAAGGAACGCTCATCGCATTCCTCGACGCGGACGATCTGTGGTTGCCGCAGAAGCTGGAGCAGCAACTGGGGGTGTTTCAGCGCCAGGCGAGTGTGGAGGCGGTGCAGTGCAGCGCCTACCTCGTCAACGGCGCGCTGGAGGTCCTGGAGGAGCGGTGCTGTCGGCCCCGGCATGATACCTTCCTTGATATCCTGCTGTTCCGGAACCTCCCCGCATTCTCCTCGACGCTGCTGGTCCGCAAAGCCGTCTTCGAGGCGGTGGGGGGGTTTCCCACCGATGTCAGCGAAGAGGCCTGGGAGACCGCTTGCCGCCTGGCGCGCCGCGGGACGCTGCGCAGCCTCCCTGAGCCGCTGGCGCTCTACCGCCAGCACCCAGACAATCGCAGCCACAGCCGCATGGATATGGCGATGTTTCGGGACAGCGGCTTTCGCTGCCTGAACCGGTGTTTCGCTGATCCCACCCTGCCGGCCTCCGTCCGGCGCTCTGAGGCCCGCGTCTGGGCGCGCTTCTTCGCCATGCTCGCCGGCGGCCACTTCCGCCGGCGCCAATGGCGCCAGAGCCTCCAGTGGACCCTGCGGGCCTTGATCACCTCGCCGATGGTCATTGGATACGTCGCCGGCTTTCCTCTGCGCGCGCTCCAGCGGGGATGGACGGTTCGGCGCAAGCGCTCGTTGGCCCAAGAGCTGCGATGATCCCACAACCTGTCGCAGGCGGCGCACCGGAGCGCTCGACCGCCCACGTGTATCTCGTGCGGAGTCGTCAGGATGGGACGTACTACGTGGGGTGGACCACCAATCCGGTGCGCCGCCTGGGTGAGCATAACGCGGGACGGTCCACGTTTACTCGACGGAAGCGTCCGTGGCAGTTAGTCGGTGTCGAGCCGCATCCGACTGCTGAAGCAGCCCGACGGTACGAACGCAGCCTGAAGCGCAGCCCCCTCAAGCTTGCGGTGTTCAAGAAGCGGATGCTCACCCAGATGGCCAACGGCCGTCAACGCCAGGTTGTGGGATGATGTGGGCCGCGCTGGCCGTGGGGGTGGCGGCCATGATCGGCACCGTCCTGTACTGGCAAGTGGACATCATCCACCGCGGCGGCGTGGTGATGATCCCCATCCTGATGTGCTCGACGTTCTCGCTCGCCTTGATCTTCGAGCGGCTTTACTTCTTCTTCAGCTTGCATCTCGGGACCGACATCCACGTCTTCTTTGATGCGCTCCGGAAGGCGGTGGAGCTCCAGCGATGGGACGACGCCCAGGTGCTGTGCGAGGCGCGGAAGGGGCCGGTGGCGCGGGTCGTCCTCGCCGGGCTCGCGGCCAGGGACGCCGGCGCCGAGACGATGGAGGAAGCGATGGACGTCGCGGCCCATGACGAGCTGCCGCAGGTCGAGAGCCATCTCCGCTGGCTTTCGACGCTGGCGCAGGTCTCCACCTTGCTCGGCCTGTTGGGGACCGTGACCGGGCTCGTCCGGGCGTTCCAGGTCATCCAGAGTAAGTCCGGCGGCGGCAACCCGGTGAGCCCCGGGGACCTCGCGGGCGGGGTGTGGGAGGCGCTCATCACGACGGTGGCG
>CAYZKG010000053.1:0-17695 GCA_964478915.1 uncultured Nitrospira sp. | reverse complement strand
CGTCCCTGGAAGGGCTGGGCGCTCAGCTTATTGATCATCTTCTCCATCACCTTGGAGAACGCATCCCGCAACGCCCCATCCCGCAGGCCCACATCCGCGGTGGACTTTGAACCGAACCCCAGCATGCCGCCGGTCTCCTTGCGGTATTCGCCCATCCCTGATTCAGCCAAGAGACTCTTTCCTGACGCCACATCCACGAGCGAATAGTCCACCTGGACCCTGGCCACCTGGATCTTCTTCTGAACCACCACCAAGTCTGACCCCTCTTCTACCTCAGAGTAGGCGGTGATAGCGCCTTGGATCCGGTAATCCACGGACTCGAACCCTTCGGCCGCGCTCTTCTTTCCCGCCTTCACCGCCCCGGTCTGCTGGAGCTTGATCAGCTCCTCCTGCTGCTGCATCGCCTCCTGGCTCACATCAATCGGCTCCAGGCCGGCGTTCTTGACCAGCGTTCGCAAGATGTCCGTGGCAGCCTCTCCCAATCCCGTGACCCTCGACGGCGTCTTGTTGGCAAACTTGATGATCGCGACCGTGTACTGAGGACCGGAATACCTCGCCCCTGCCGCTTCCATCCGCTGCGTCTGACCCGTCACGCTGACGTCCTCCCGGACCGCGCCGGTCATCGTCGGCGCGCACGCAGCCACGTTGACCAGCAGGAACGCGATCACTGCCGAGCGTACATGCTGCCTCATAATCCCCTCCTTTTCTAACGCTGAATGATGAATGCAGAATCGTTCATCGTTGTTGTATCCCCCCCGGACCGGCAGGCACTCCGCCTGGCCCGACTGCGACTGGCGGCACAAGCAGCCCGCCGGGATGATAAGAGCCGTTGAGCAGGATGCCGATCGCGGCCTGAGTCTCAACGGCCAACGGAATCTTGAAGGCTTTCGCGAGTACCTTCTCGCCGAGGGCGGCCGCAAAGGCGGCGCCGGCGGCGCTGGCCTCGCTTGACTGTTGATAGTGCTGCTGGGGTAGCTCGAACCACGGCGCCAGGATCGTGTCGCCGAACAACGGCGTGAGCTCCTCGCCGGTCTCCTTGATGTCCTGGATGGACCCGATCACCGACGCTCCCGCGCCGACTGTGCCGGCGCTCAACACGCTCTTGACCCCGATGCCGTTCTTCCAAAAAGTCTCGCCGGTCTTACAATTGACGAGTTTGGTCCGAATGCGCACGCGCTTGACATTGTACACACCCGTGATCTTGTGATTGAACACGTCCAGCGAGCCATAGAAGACGCCATCCACCCCCAACGTCTCGCCGAGTTGCTTCGGGTTGGTCAGATCGAGCTGGGACCCCAACGTGATCCCCATCTGGTCCTTTAGAACCTGGTCCACTTCGGCGAGCGGTTTGATGACATACTGATGTCTCTCCAGCTCGGTCGTGAACTGCTGTCGCACATAGGCCGGCGCTTCGACGTCGTTCGTACCGTTGACCAGCGGGAGCAACGCCACGGTGCGGATGGGGTTGGCGGGGTTCGGCGGAATGGGTTGGATCGGGACGCAGCCAGTGAGCGCGAGACAGGCTGCCACCCACCAGACGCGCCGGCGAGCACGCCGGGATGCCGTCACTGTCATGGTTTCCTCCTGTACGAGTGCGCCGCGTGCACCGACGGGTCGGTCGGTGGTGCTCCGCGGGGAAGGGGCTCCTTATCGTCTGGCCGGCGCGGTTGCGCCTTTGGTCGAAGCAGCGACCTCCAGGGTGTTCGCCGTCGCGCCGGTCACGTCCAGATCAAATCCCTCGAACTCCTTCTTGGCCAGCTCATCTCCGATCTGCTGCGCGGTCACCTTGGCATCCACTTCGAGGACCGCGACGCCTCCTTCAAAACTCCGTTGAATGATGCCCTGCACGCCCCGGATCTGAGACTGCAGGAACTCTTTGATCTTCACCAGGTCCTTCATGCGGATACCCTTGATCGTGAGCTGGACCAATTGCGAGCCGGAGGTCTCACCAGTCCATTTGGCGACGATCTGATCCACCAGCTTTGCAGCGACCTCACGGCCCGCCCGCTCCAGCGCCTCGTTGCCGCCGGTGTGCTGGGCGACGTGTCGCGCCACCCCCTGGCCGCGCGCCGAGGCCAGCACCTGCCCGTTGTCCACCCGGACGGCGCTGACGGTGATGTCCGCCAGATACGACCCCACACTGCTGCCGGGTGTCCGCGGTCCTTCCTTGGCGAGCGATTTCCCTTTAATGACCACTTCGGCGTTGAGCTTCCTGCCGAATTCGCGGGCACCGTCATTGGTCAGATCCGCAATCCGGTAGGCATTGGAGATCTCGAATTTCCCGGTAGCGGACGAGATGTCCACCACGTTGAAGCCCTTATTCAGGAACTCCTCCTTGAGCGCGGTCTCGGACACCGCCATGTCCACCGTTTGCCCCCTGAATTCGGCGCCGCCTTTGCCCCACCAACTCCACCAGTAGATGTAGATCTCTTGACCGATGTTCTGCTCGGCGATCATGAACAGCACACGCGGCTTGCCTACCCGGGCCATCAGCAGGCCGAGCGCACTCAAGTCGTTCTTGATCTGGTCCGCCCCGACCGTCGCGGTAATCGTCACGACGTAGAGGTCCTTCTGCGGCCCCTCCTTGACGATCTTGTAGTCCTTGACGTAGCCCTGAGCCTTCGTGTAGATGTTGTCCCGGACCACCTGGAAATTCTCGGCCAGGGTCTCCGCCGAGACCATCTGCCCGACCGCCTGCTCCACCGCGCGGCGCAGAGCGTCGCGTACCGCATTGTCGCGCGCCAGTCCCTGATCTCCCTGGAGGATGCCGGCCATACCGTCCACCGTCACGGTCTGGGTGTCGGCCGAGGCCAAGGCCGGGCTGAACAGGAGAACGGCGAGCAGGAGCGGCGCCGTTATGGCCGTCATGACCATCTGGTTCATAGTCCCTCCAATTTCCGTGCAGATTTTCAGGCCGAACCGGATGGCTGCCGCCTTCCCACGACGCGATAGACCGCGACCGGCTCGCTCTTGCCCTTCACGCGGATGGGCTCCATGCGCTCCACCTCCACCGTGTCCTTGATCTCGTCACAGGTGGCTTGAGTGATCAGGATGTCCCCCGCCTTGGCGTTCTGCTCCAAACGGCAGGCCAGATTCACGGTATCGCCGATCACGGTGTAGTCCAGAAACTCCGGCGAGCCGAGGTTCCCGACCGTCACATCCCCCGTGTTGATCCCCATCCCCACGCCGATGGCCGGGCGCCCTTCGGAGGCCCATTTCTGGTTCAGCCGCTTGACCGCCTCCCGCATCTCCAGGGCCATCCGCACCGCCCGGGCGGCATGATCGGGTTGGGGCTCGGGATTGCCGAAGAACGCCATGACTGCATCGCCCATGAACTTGTCCAGCGTGCCGCCGTACTTGAACAGGATATGCGTCATCTCGGTGAAATACTCCCCGAGGAGCCGCTGCACCTCCTGCGGCTCCATCTTTTCGGACATGCTGGTGAAGCCTCTGATGTCGGAGAAGAAGACCGTGAGCCGCTCCTTTCGTCCGCTGGGGTTCGCCAGGGCCGGGTTCTTGACCAACTGGTCCACCACCCGCGGCGAGACGTACCGGCCGAACATGGCCTGCACTTGCCGCCGCTTCTGCCGTTCGGTATAGCGCTGGTACGAAATGGCGGCTGAGTACTGGATCGCCACGAGCGAGTACATCGGAATGATGTCGAGCCAGTACCGCGACCACCAGAACAGGCCGAACCCCACCGCGCCGATGCCCACCAGCAGGACGACGCGCAGCACGGCCACCACGATGGAGCTGCGGCGGCTCTGGATCAGCAGCACGGTGCCGAGCACCCCCAAGCCGGCCAGCAGGCCGGGAACCAAGCCCGGCTGGTCCTTGCTCCGATCGACGAAGCTCCGATCCAGGATCGTCTGGACGGCATTGGCGTGGATCTCGAAACCGTCCATCCGCACGCCCCGCATCTTCTCGGTCTGGCCGGTCAGGGCCATCACGACCTTCTCGGTGTACGGGGTCTGGTAGTAATCGTGCAGGGAGGGGGCCGACGCGCCGATGAGCACGATCCTTCCTCGAATCTCTTCGGGGGACAGCTCGCCCTTCACCGCCTTCCAGAACGGAATGCGCGGAAAGGTGGCCGGCGGCCCGTAAAAGTTGATCCGCATGCGGCCGTCCTGATACGGGATGCGCAGCGGGCCGATGCTGAGTTCGGTCGGCTGGCTGAGATCCAGTTCCTGCTCTCCGGTGGGGTCGAGATAGAGCCGCGCCACCTCCACGCTCAAGGTCAGCACCGGTTCCGGCTCGGAGACGTCTCCGGAGTAGTCGAAGCCGACCAGCGGCATGTGGCGGAGGACCCCGTCGCTGTCCAGGGTGACGTTGATAAGCGCCTCCCCCATCTCCTTCTCGCGAAACAGGGGGTGCGGAGTCTTGTGGCCCTTCTCCCCGATGTAGCGCGCCAGGATCACGTTGCCGGCTTCGCCGATGGCCTGGGCAAACTCACTGTCCTTGTCCGGATCCCTCAGGCGCGAGAAGATGACGTCAAAGGCGATGATCGCCGCGCCGGCCTCAGCCAGATTGCGGACCGCGGCGGCGTACATACCGCGGCTGATATCGGTTGCCCGGACATCCAGCTTGGCCTCGCTCTCCTCATCAATCCGGAGAAGCAGGATGGGGGTCCGGACAGGACGGCTGGGCAGGGCGCCGTAGCGGAGGTCGTAGGAGCGCATCTCCAGATACTCGAAGCTGCCGACGAGGAACATGACGATGGTCAAGACGGTGACGCCGCCGCCCAGCGCCACGCGGATCACCGGATCGCGCTGAAACTGCTTCCGCACCCATTTCACCACCGCCCGTACCTTGAGCGGAATATTTGAGGCGAACCCCTCCACGCCTTTACTTTTCACTTTTTACTTTTCCGCCTCGGGTTCCGGCTGCTTCAGCGCCGGCTTGAATTCCACCGCCCCGAGGAACAGCGCGTCATCCGGCTGCGCGGAGCCCCACCAATTCTCACGAGCCTCGAGCGGCAGTGTCGAGTGATTGATGACGCCCCAGCCGTTTTTCACGATATTGTTCCGGTACAGGATGGGTTGGGCCCGCTCGCCGCAAATCACGGCGGCGTTCGTGGGATGCTCCGTAAGGGTGGAGTACGAGATCTTCGGCGAGGATTTCCCGCCGCACTCCACCGCGCTTTGCAGGTTGCGGGCGATGAAGGCATGGGAGATCTCGGGATTGCCTTCTTTCACCTGCACGGCCGTGGCCGCGTATTCGATCCGGACGTATCGAAGAACACTGGGCTGTTGCCCGGCGCCTTCGAAGCGGATCGCGACGGTGTAGTCGCCGGGACGCGGAGCGCTATTGGCTGAGGTGAGCAGAATGGGATGCTCGCGGGCCCCCAAGGCCTGGATGGTGCCCTGCCGGACGATCAGCCCGGTGTCGCCGGGCTTGAATCGCACCACGACGCCGGCCTGAATGGTCAGCACCGCTCCGCCGTCAATGATGACCGGCCGCGTGACCAGATACGGACTCTTGGCCAGCACGAGAAACGAGGAGGCGGTCACGGTCCCGCCCAACTCGGATTCGAGGGTGCGGAGACTCTGGGGCTTCCCGCCCGGAACCGGGGCATCCAGATAGTCGTTGATCAGCACCGGGCCATCCACCTTCGACAGGACGGCCACGCCGTCGGCTGTGCCCCACCAGTTACCGCTGGCATCGACCGTTTCGGCCGTGGCGGCATTCCGCAGTTGCATGCCGGCATTGTCCATCAAGTCGTTTCCGCGAATTGACAAGCCTGAAGCCTTGATCACCGCTATGCCGTATCGGCCATTCTGGGTGATGCGGTTGCCGGTTAGGACCGGGGCAGCCGCATCCTGCACCGACACGCCATCTTCGCGATTGAGAACGATCTGGTTCCGCTCCACGACCGGGCGGGAGGACGCCTGGCGGACGAGCAGGCCGGTCTGGTTCTCAGTCAGCTCGCTGGCCAGGATCTTCGGAGACGACGCCGTGCAGGTCACGCCGACGGTCGCCCAGGCGACGCGGACGCGCTCGAGCACGCTGGGCTGATCACCGGTCTGGTCGAACTGGATCCCCCGCCAGCGACTCTCCGGGCTCTCGCGCTCGGCCGTAAAGACGATGATCTGCTCGGCCGAGGCCTCGGCCAGGACCCGTCCCCGGACGATGATCCCTCCGCCTTTGGATTTCACGACCGTTCCGGGCTCGATCCTGAGCACCGCCCCCTGTGCGACGATGACATCACCCTCCAGCACATACGGGCTGGCCCCGGCAAACCAAGTGGTATCCAGCGCGATCGTGCCGCTGACCGGCGTCGGACCAGGCGCCACGGGGGTGCCGGCGATCACGTCCGAGGTCGCGCTCTCGTTCCCCGCCGTGTCGAACGCCGAGATCTTGTAGTAATAGGTCTGCCGGTTCTGCAGGCCCTGATCCTGGAGCGCGGGGGTCTCGGCTTGGCGCAGCAGGGTGAAACCGGTCAGCGCCGTCGTGCTGCGATAGATCTTGTAGCCGGCCAGATCGGCCTCCGAGTTCGGCTTCCATCCGAGACTGATCAGCTTGTCCCGTCCCACCGCCCGCAAGCCGGCCGGTGCCCCCGGCGGCTGCGTGTCCAGGCGGACCGGCCCGAGCACATCCTCCCAGTCGGTGGTGAGGCCCTTGCGGTCCGATAGATGGCCGACGACGATCAGGTTGTCCGCGTTGTCGCCCGGCTTGACCGTATAGGCGCCGGTATAGATCCCCGACTGACCCTCGATCATGCTCAGCCCGGTTCGATACGCCCCCAGATCGAACGTGGCCAATAGATTTGGGTCGCCCTGGATGCCCACCTTGACCTGGTCGCCGGCCTTTCTGGTCAAGGTGGAAGAGTCATTGACCAGCAGCGTGATCGTGGGCGGCTTCACCGCCTCACCCACCCGCACCAGCGGGATCGTCTTCACCATCTCGCGGAACAGGTCGTCGGAGGCTCGCAGCACCTCGATGTGGCGCAGCGCAAAGGCGTTGGAGGCCAGCGTGATGGCCAACCCGATGGGCTCCGTCGAAAACCCGCCCGAATGCTTCCGCGACACATCCGCCGCTTCCCACAGCGTCTCGCCGCTCTGGGCATCAACCATGCGGAGCTTGGCGCCCACCGCCACCTGGGCGTAGAGTCCCAGGTACAGCCGATCAAAATGGGTCACCTGCCCATAGACGATTGCATCGGCCCTGGTGAGCGCGCCGAGTTGTTGGGCGGACTGTTTGGCAATCTCCTCCGGCTTGATCAGGCCTTTTTCCTGCAAGAGGCGATCGGTGACGACCGTGCGCTGGGTCTCGTACCGGCGCGAGGTGAAGTGATTGGTGAAGGCGGTCCGGATGACCCGATCGGCCGCTTTTTCCTCTTCGGCCGCGGTCTTTCCGGTCAGGTTCTCAAACGGGAGGATGGCGACCAGGCGCGGCGGATTCTCCTTGAGCCGGCTGCTGACCTTGTATGTCGCGCCGGACGGCTGTTGGACGCCATGCACGATGGCCGTCTCTTTGTCCGCGTAGCCGGCGCATCCGGCCGCCAGAAATAAAGCGGCCGTCGTCAGGCGTAAGGCGTGAAGCGTAAGGCGAGAGGTTCGAAGTCCGAACGCCTCACGCCGGGGACCCATTGCTCCAAGAATGCAATGGGTGCCCCCTGACGCCTCACGGTAATCGTCAGTCATACACCAACACGACCCGGGCTTGTCTGAGATACTGCGACTGGGATTCGGTCTGCTTGATCTTCTGCGCGCCCTCCGGGCTGAGAACCACATCGGTGCCCTTGGTGCCGGCGGCCTTCACGCCTTTCACGATGAGCGGATTGTCGGTCACCCGCGGCTGGCGGCTCGCCGCGACCAGGTCCTTGGAGTAGCCGGCGACGCCGTTCTGCACGGCCTGATCGCGCGACAACACGCCCCCCACATAAATTTCCTGGCCTTGCTCATCGAACAGGCGCGGAACGAGCGCCGGCTTCAACCCGAGGCCCCGGGCATCCACGATCAAGCCGGTGTAGGCTCCGGAGGATGGAGCAGTCGGCGGAGCAGGACTGGCGGATAGCTTCGGCTCGGAGGGTTTCGCAGCAACACCCGGCAACGGCTCCTTCGGCGGAGCCGGCGGAGTTTCCGGTGGCCGTGGGCTCTCAGGGGCAGCGGTCGGAGGTGGCGTGACCTGCGGGGGCGGCGGCGGCTTCGCCGCGGACGGCGCCCCGCCGGCGGCCGGCCGCCGTCCGAATTCCTTAGGCAGCAAGGCATCGGCCAGCTCCCCGCTCAGCGGCAGGCCCACCGTCACTTCCACGCTGCCGTCCGGCAGATGCTGCATCCTGATCGGCCGGACGTTTTTAATGATCCCCATCACGCGCGTCCGGACCACGTCGTTCTGGACGAGATGGTTCTCGACCAGCGTGGCCGCATCAACGCGGACGCCTTGGACCACTTCGAGAAGATTGCGCTGAGCGACCACCGTCGCGGCGCGTTCCGCCATGGCGCGGGCCTGAGCGGAATTGGCGGCGTTGACCGGAGGAGCGCCGACGCCCGTCGCCGTGACCATGCGAGTGGTCCAGTTGACGACTCCCGGACCGATCGGCTCGATGGCGTCTTCAGTCTGCAGGGCGCTGGCCTGACAGAAAAGTCCCGCGACCAAGCCGAGGGCACAGGCCAGCACGGCCGGACTGAGCCGTCTTTGTCCGCTCATCATTGTGGCTCTTCGACGCCGATTCTGAGGAGGTCAGGGCGCACGGGCCGCTATCAGGCTCTCACCGGATGGCGTGCGGCCTTCCATCCCTCCGATCAGCGGATCGGTGACGATGACGACCTTCGACCGCTTCAAGGCCACCCTCATCTGCACATCGCCCTTGATTTTCTTGGCATCCTCACTGCTGATCATGATGTTGGCATTGAGGGTCCCGGCCTTGTCCGCTCCCTTGATCTTGAGCGGTCGCCGGCCCTCGCGTACTCCTGCGGCGACGGCCACCGGGCGAATCACGCGCGCGCCTTCGCCGAACACCGCCGAGAGCTCGGCGTTCTTGGGCAACGTCTGGTATCCGGCCAGCCCCTCCTTCTCGGCGATCGACCGGTCCACCATATCCGGGCCATACAGCACCATCCCGGTCTGATCCAGGATCACCGGAAAGAACGCCGGCTTGACGCCGACCCCTCGCGCATCGATCACCAGGCCCGTGAAGCCCTCCTCACTCATCGGCCCGGCCGGAATGTCCTGAGGCTTGACTGATTTTTCGTTCATGAACGCGGTGATCAAGGAGTCCGTTCCCCAGAGCGGCATCCTCACCGTCACTTCGACGCCGCCATCGGTCTGGAAGTCGGTCTTGGTGATCTGCGCGCCCTTGACGAAGCCGCTGACCTGGGTCTTGATCACATCGCTCGTCACCATATAGTTCTCGACGAGGGTCGCTGAATCCACGCGGACCCCCTTCACGATCTCCAGGAGATTTCTCAGCGCCACGACATGTGCGGCCCGCTGCGCCATCGCCCTGGCCTGCCCAGCGGGGGTTTTCGCCGGCGGCGCGCCCAGGCCTGTCGTCTCGATCCATCCCCCGGTCCAGTTGATTTTGCCGGAGCCGGCTCGCTCGATTGCCTCCCCGGGCGCCACAATCTGAGCCTGGGCCTGCGCTCCATAGAGCAGCGACAACCCGGCGAGCACCACAGCAACCCTCTTGACCACACACCAGCGTCTCTTCACGTCTCCCTCCACGCATCCGTCACTAGATCTTCAAGGCTTCTTTGAACATCCGGATCGCCAGCAGCGCGTCCGCGCCGGAAACCGCCTGGCTCGCGCCGAACTCCCCGGTCATCTTGTCCGCTTCGAGAATGCCGCGGCTGGTCAGCACCATGGCGGCGTTGAAGTAGTACACGTCCGACCGGACGTCGGGGAACAGGGACTTCTGGCCGATGAACTGCGTGGCCAGCTTCTCGTCGCCGGTGACCTTCATCATGATGTCTTCCAGCATGACGGCGTACTCGGCCTTGGTAATCGGCTTGTTCGGCTCGAACTTGTGCTCTGGCGAGGGTTCGAGTCCCCTCACCCCCAGCTTCACCACGGCGTCAATGTCCGCCTTCAGGGAGTGGGTCGCCACGTCGGTAGCCGGTTCCATGGCTACGACCTTCTCGGCTTCGAAAGCCTTGCCCGGCGCCTTGAACGAGGTATCGAAGGTCTTGCTGCCCCGCTTCTCGAACAGCCGGTCCAGGTTCAGCTCTTCGATGAACAACGCCGCCACGTCGGCCCGGTTGATCTTCTCCAGCAAGGCGATCTCTTTGCCGACCTTCGTGCCCGGCGCGGCGCGCTGGATCTTCTGGACCAGCTTCCATTCGTTGTCGGCCTCTCCCACCAGGTCCTTGTTCAGCTCCACGACCGCTTTGAACCGCTCCCCCGCTTTGTCGAAGGCATACCCTGTCCTGTAGGCCCTGCCCATATAGAAGCACAGCTGCGCGCTCAGTGAGTCGCGCTTGAGACCCTTCTTGTACTCCTTCTCCGCATCCTCCAGCCATCCGTCGCCGCGCTCCATGGTCAGGACGCGGATCTTCGCGATCTGGGCCACCACTTCGCCGTCCTTCTGGTAGTCCTTCGCTTCATCAATGTGCTGATAGGCGCTCTTGAAATCGCCCTTGGCGCCATAGACCAGCCCCACGCCCGCATGCCCAGGGGCGAACTTGGGATCGAGGGCCGCGGAGCGCTGGAACGCCGTCATCGCGCCATCCAGGTCGCCCTTCTCAAACAGTCTCACCCCGATCGAGTATTGATGACCGGGGGTGTCCATGGCGGACTCCGGCTTGATCGGCTCCTCGGCACAAGCCGCGAGCCCGAGGAACGCTACGGTCGCCAGCATCGCCGCCAGCATACGCCCGCTCTTGTAGAACGCATTCATGGCTAATCTCCTTTCTCTTGCAGCTTGCAGCCCTCTCCCCGTGACCCTCCCCCTTGGCTGACTGCTGAGCGCTCTCATCAGTCGAGGACCACCATCACGCGGGCCTTCTCGAGAAAGTTCAGGTTTTCCTTCATGCCATGCAGGGTCTGGGCATCGCCGTTGCCGATGACCAGATCGGTCCTGTTCGGCCCATCGGCTTTGAGGGCCTTCACCAGGAACGGGCGGTCCGTCACGCGGGAATTCGATTGGGCCGCCGGCAGGTCCTTGATGTACCCCATCATGCCTTGCTCCACCGCATACTCCCGACCGACGAAGGCGGAGCCGTACACTTCGCGCCCCTCCTCGTTCCGGATCTTGGGGGCCATAGCGGGCCGCACGCCGACGCCGCGGGCATCCACGATCAGGCCAGTGTACACCGTGCCTGCCGCAGGCGCGCCTGGCGCCACCGGGGCCGGGCTCCGCGGCTGGGCGGTGAAGGCGCGCCCGCCGACCGGCGCTTGCGCCGGGATCGGGGGGGCCGGTTTCACTTTGGGCAACAGCAGATTGGAGAAATCGCCGGTCAGCTTCATGGCCACGGTGACCTCCACGAGCCCGTCCGGAGCGGTCTCCTTTTTCACGATCTGCGCGCCCTTGACCATTCCGCTGACCTGGGACTTGATGACATCACTGCTGAGGACCATGTTCTCAACCAGCGTGGCCGAATCCACCCGTACGCCCTGGACCACCTCGAGGAGATTCCGGTAGGCCACGACGGTCGCGGCCCGCTCGGCCATGGCCCGAGCCTGCGCCGCATTGGCGGCATTGGGCGGAGCGGCGCCCTGGCCGACCGCCATAATCACGCCGGCCGTCCAGTCCACGTTGCCGTTCTGCCCGACCTGCTCCAGGACATGGATCATCGTCTGAGCCTGGACGGGTCCCAGGCCCAGCCCCAATCCAAGAACCATGAGGACTCCGATTATTCGCGTCAGCCATCGTTCCATCACGCACCCTCCTTTGTCTGTATCACTTGCCTGTGCTCTGTCGATCACAACCGGGTCAGCGGCGAACCATTGCTTCATACTGCGGCATCCGCTCCGTGACCCGCTTGAGATAGTTGCGTGTTTCCTCCGGAGTCTTCTCGGTGAGCAGCGCAAACACCTGGGCCTCCGGCAGCTGCTCGACCGGGAACCGTTTCAGAATCTTACCTCTGATGTTCCCCGGGCCCCAGTTGTAGGCGCAGATCACCACATAGTTTTTCTTGTCGCCCTCGGCCAGGTCCCTGAAGATCTGATCCTTCAGGATGTGCAGGTACGCGGCGCCCAACTCCACGTTGTTGGCCGGATCGAACAGATAGAAATCGTCCAGCACCTTGTCGTCCTTGTAGACGTAGTTGTAGGCGTCGCGCGCCGCAGCCCGCGGGACGAGCTGCATCAAGCCGTAAGCCGGAATGTGCGACTGCGCCCGCGGGTTGAAATACGACTCGGTCTGAATGACCGCCAGCACCAACTGCGGGTCCACGTCGAACCGTTGCGCAGAGGTCTTGACGACGTCCAGATACTGCTGCGCCCGCTTTTGGATGTGGTCCGGCGCCAGCTTGACCTTGGCGGTCACCTTGGCCCGCGTCACCCCGTCCCGTGATTCCACCGGCTTGGCGTCCACGACCAGATTGGGCAGGACCTCCTGCTGAACGAACGGCTTGGCGGTCTGGGGATCCACCGGCTTCCCGGCCCGGTTCACCACCTGATCGGCCAGCACCCGCTTGGTGGCGCCGGATCGCTCGGCAAGGATCTGCTCGAACTGCCGGGCGATCTCATCCTGGGCGGCCGGCAGCACCTCCCCCGGCGGCACCCGCTTCTCGCCCTTCGGCAGCGGCACCAAGGCGGTCACTTCGATCGTCCCGTCTTCGAAATTGACGATGCTCCGCGCGTCGTACTTGGGCGAATAGGCGACCCATTCCTTCCGCGTGGACTGGAGCGCCTTGTCCCATTTCTTTTCGATCTCGCGCTTGGCCTTCTGCCACTGCTCTTCGATCTCCTGCTCCCGCTTTTTCCACGCCCCCTCCATGGCCTCGCGCTTCGCGCGATACTGCTCCTGCACGCTCGACAAGGCCTCATCGGCCTGTTGCTGGCGCTGCTGAAAGCGCTTATTGATCTCCTCGAAGGGGTCGGCTTGGCCCCATGCCGGCGACGGCAAGGCCCAGAGTATGACGACGAGGAGCAGGAGGCGGCTCATATCACGTTTTACGTAGAGAGTTCGGCTTTGGTTTTAAGGACCCAAAGAGTCACATAACCTCTTCGGATTAAGGGGAAATTGGGTCAGGGACCTACGCAAGAAGGATAGTGAGAACGTCGAGGAAAGTCAATTCACCGGGAGAAACCGGAAAGGACGGTGCTGGAGGCTCCGGGCTAGGGCTTTGCCGGCTCGGTGCTGATCACCGACGCCTTGAACGTGCTGGCCTCCATCTCCAGCTTGAGAGCCTCAGCCTCGCGCCCCTGCTGGCGCGACAGGGCGACGGCGCGCTGCAGCTCCACGAGCGCCCGGGCCGCATTTCCGAGGGCTCGATAGCTCGAATAGGCCCGTTGCGCATATTCCATGGCGACGTCTTTCCGGTTCTGCCGCTCGGCGACGCGCGCGAGGTTCGCCAGGTCCGCGGCGATGGCGCTCCGATCTTCGATGATCTTGTCGAGCTGCAGCGCGGTGAAAAACCGGCCCCACGCCTCGTCCAGGCGCCCGGCCTGCTCGGCGATCAGGCCCAGATTGGCAATATTGGCCGCTTGGGCGCGGCGGTTGTCCAGCTCCTGATTGAGTGCGAGCGCGGCCTGGAAGTACGCCTGGGCCTTCGATAGGTCGCCGGCCTGCTTCTGGGCCAACCCGAGATTGTTCAACAGGACCGCCTCATTTCGTCTATCCCCGATTCGCCTGGCCATTTCGAGCGCCTCTTCATAGAGCGCCCGGGCCTGATCCGGCTGGCCGGCCTGCTGCACGGCCGCCCCAAGATAGGACAGAGATTCCGCAGCCAGGTCCGGACGATCGAGTGCGCGGGCAATGCCGTGCGCCCGGCGGTGCAGCTCGCCGGCCTTCGCAGCCTCGCCCTTCAGGGCCAGGACCATGCCCACATCGTTGAGCGCGACCACCAAACCCCGGCGGTCATCCGTGCTCTCGGCCAGCTGGCGGGCTTCGTCGAAGACAGCGCGCGCCCGGTCGAGATCGCCATGATCCAGCAATTCCTGCCCCTGGACGTGCAGGTCCCGCACCCGGGCGGCAAGCGGCGGGAGCGATGGTTCGATCGGCGGGCTGTCGGCACAGCCCGCCCCCAACATCAGCACAATGGCCATCAGTCCGCCTGCCAGCTGTCTAGTCTCCTTACGCTTCACGCCTCAGCCCTCACTCCCACTCCTCACTCCTCACTTTTTACTTTTCCCTTTTTACTTTTCACTCAACTGGTCCCCGCGCAAGCTTCGCGGCCCGCCCTCCGGCATGGGCTCCGGCTCGAGACCGGCGTTCTTCACGAACGTGCTCACCGGAAACGTCCTCTTCGCGCCGCGGATGATCGTGTTCAGATCCTTGAAGGTCATGGTCACGGTCCTCACGAGCCCCGGCATCTCCCGCCCTAAGTCCTGCATGGCGTCGGTGGTGACGCGAATGTTGTTGGCCGCCTCCTTGGTCGTCTCGACGATCCCCGGCAGCGCCGCAGAGGCGGCTGCCGTGGTCTTCGCGACGCCCTCGGCGACTTTCACGGTGTTCTTCACGGAGCTGGTGATCTCAGGCAAGGCCTGAGCCGTCTTCTCCACCGATGCGATGGTGCGCTCCACAGTGCCGGTAATCTGAGGAAGCGCTGCGGCCGTCCGCTCGACTGACCCGACCGTCCGCTGCACCGCGGCTACCACCGACGGCAACTCCGCGGTGATTTGAGGCAGCACGGCGGTGGTCCGCTCCACCGAGCCCACCGTCCGTTGCACCGAGCCGACGACTTCCGGCAGTTGCGCGATCGATTTCTGAACGGAGCCGGTGATCGCCGGCAAGGCCGCGGCGGTCTTTTCGATGGAGCCCACCACACGGTGGACGGAACTCACCACCTCCGGCAGCTCGGCGATGGCCCGGTCCACCGTTGCGACGGCCTGACTCCCGGTCTGCACCGTCATCTGCACGTCCTTGGTGATCTCCTCGACGCGAAGCAGCGTCCGCTGCACCGATTGCAGCACAGGCGCCACCTCGTTGACCAACTCGGCAATATCCCGCGGCTCGGTTGCCTTGATCGTGGCGCCATCCGCCAGGGAAGGTGCGTCCCGGCTGCCCAGTGACACCACGAGCTGGGTTTGGCCGACGACCAACCCGCTCTTTTCCACGGCTATCATAGAATCCTGCCGAACTTTATCCTGGTACCGCCCCAGCATCTGCAGGAGGACGTCAATGGTGCCGGCATCGTTGAGGTTGACCGCTTTGACCTTCCCGATCGGGATGCCGGCCAGCAGGACCGGCGCCCCCGGCTCCAGCCCGTATGACTTGCTCAGATGCGTGGTGAGCAGATATTTCTCGTCGAAGACGTGCTCGGCCTTGGCCATGAACAGGGCCACCACCACCAGGCCGAGGAGCGGCAAGACGATAAACCCGCCGACGATCTGTTCGATCCGACGGGTTGAGAAGTTATGCGAATAGTGCATCTTCATAGGACACCTCCATCAGCTCAAATAGCCCTGTCGTCCCGCATCGGTCATCAAGAGCTCCGCCCGCGGACCGCACGCCTCCACCCGGCCGGCGCGGATGAACGCCACCCGATCGGCGCAATCCACGAGCGGCGAAAAGCCGTTCAGCGTGGCCAGGATCGTCAAGGCCCGAACGCGGCGGCGGCGATCCAGCAGATCGGCCAGTTGCCGCACGCGGTCGGCATCCAGGCCGGTCGTGGGCTCATCAAGCAGCAGCAGCTCGGGGTTCATGATCAAGGCCCGTGCGATTGCGGCCCGGCGCGCCTCGCCGAGGTTTAATTGCGCCGGGAACCGGTCCCGCAGTGAGGTCAGATCCAGCTCCTCCAGCACGGGAGTCACCTGCGCTTCGATCTCCGGTTCCGAGAGACCGCGATGATAGCGCACCGGCAGCGCCACGTTGCTGAACACCGTCATGTTGCTGAGCAAAGCGGGCTGTTGCAGCACCACGCCCAGGCGCAAGCGCAGGTCCCGCAACCCCTCCTCGCTCAAGCCGTTCAGGTCAACCCCGAGCACGCGGACGGTGCCGTGCTGCGGGGAAAGCAGTCCCGCACAGAGGTGCAGGATCAAACTCTTCCCGCACCGATTGGGGCCGAGCAGGACGACGAGCTCGCCGGTGGCGACGGAGAGCGACAGCTCTGCCTTGATCGCCCCGTCCTCCCCCTCGACCACGACATCCTGGAGCTCGACGGCGGGTGTCATAGATAGGCGGCCACCATTACTAAAATGTCCAGCAGCAGACACACTGTAATGGAGTTGATCATGGCTTTCGTGGTCTGCTGAGGCACCTCGGTATAGGACGACCGGACCGACAGGCCGTGGTAGCAGCAGATCGCGGCGACCGCCGCCCCGAACAGCACGCCCTTGGAGACGGTGACCAGCACATCGGTCAAGGACAAGGCCTGAGCCACGGCCTGCGCAAACGCCCCGAACGAGACGGTCAGCTTGGCCTTCGCCGCCACGAAGCCGCCCAGCACCGCCACAGCGTCAAAATAGAGGATGAGACAGATGATGGAGAGGACCAACGCCACCACCCGGGGCATGACGATGAAGTGCATCACGCGGATACCCATGAGCTCCAGCGCGGTCACCTCTTGCGCGACGCGCATGTTGCCGAGCTCGGTCGTGATCGCGGTGCCCGACCGCCCGATCACCAGAAACGCGGTCAGCAATGGCCCGATCTCCCGGATCACCACCACCACGATGATGCTGCCGATCAACCCGCCGGAGCCGACCTTGGGAATCTGGGTGCCGGCCTGCGTCATGATGATGACGCCGACCATGAGGGCGATCGCGGTGAGGACCGGCAGGGCATCCACGCCGGTGAAGAGGATCTGGCGGATGACGACGCGGAAGGCCTCGCCCCGGCCCTGCCGCCGCGCGGGTGACAGCTCGCGGAGCACGAGGTAAACGACTTCGGTGAGCTCGGCGAGGTACACGCAGCCGGCGAGGGCTTTCCTGCCGACCGATCCCACGATCGCGGCCACACTCGAGTTGCGTGGCGAACCGACCGCTGAGGCTACGTCGCCCTCCTTCACAGCACCCGGTGGGTTACGTGGGCCCGCATATGCGGTTCACTGAGGCCCGCACAAGCGGCTCATTTGGGAAGGTTCAGTTTTTCCCAGTCGCTGAGGAATTTCTTCAAGCCGATGTCGGTCAGCGGATGCTTGACGAGCTGCTGGAACACCGCATACGGCATCGTGCAGATGTCGGCGCCCGCGAGCGCTCCTTCCACGATGTGCTGTGGGTGGCGGGCGCTGGCCAGCAGGACCAGCGTCTTGAAGCCGTAATTCTTGTAGATCGTCACGATCTGCCGAATCAGTTGCATGCCATCGGTGCTGATATCGTCGAGCCGGCCGACGAACGGCGAGACGCACCAGGCACCGGCCTTGGCAGCCAGCAAAGCCTGCGAGGGTGAGAAGCAGAGCGTGACGTTGACCTTGACGCCCTCGGCGGCCAGCCGCTTCGTCGCCTTGAGGCCTTCCGGGATCAACGGACATTTCACCACGATGTTTTTGTGAATCTTGGCCAGCTCGCGCCCTTCCTTGACCATCGCCTCTTCTTCGACGCTGACCACCTCCGCGCTGATCGGGCCATCCACGATGCTGCAGATCTCCAGCAGGACGTCCTTGAAGTTCCGGCCCTCCTTGGACACCAGCGAGGGGTTGGTCGTGATCCC
>CAYZKG010000052.1:10170-17807 GCA_964478915.1 uncultured Nitrospira sp. | reverse complement strand
TCGATTCCCTTCAAGGGACCCCACGCGACCCCGCCACATGAGCGCTTTTCGTGGTTGACACAGCAGGGCAGTTTCGTTACACTCTCGCCGGCCTTTCGGCGATGAGCCCGAAGTGATTCGGCTTAGGCCTTTCTACGTTGACAGCACTGCGTTTCAGGATTTCAAGAGAGGTTACGGCAAATCACCCTTACCCAACACGTTGAGGAGGTGCGCATGGCAAAGACGATGACGAAATCCCAGATCGCCGATCACCTGGCGAAAAAGGCGGGCATCACCAAAAAATCCGGGGCCATGATCCTGGATGAGCTCGCCGCCTTGGCGTACAAAGAGGCCAAGAACACCTTCGTGGTGCCGGGGATCGGCAAATTGGTTCTTGCAAATCGGAAGGCTCGGATGGGCCGCAATCCCCAGACCGGGGAGGCCATCAAGATTCCGGCGAAGCGCGTGGTCAAATTCCGGGTCGCGAAAGCCGCCAAGGACGCCATTTTGGGTAAACGGTAATCCTCTCCTAACCCTGCGAAACGCCTCGCTATCTTATCGCGTCAAGCAAAGGGCCGGTCTCTTTCGAAGACCGGCCCTTTTCCGTTTCTTGGCTCGTCGGGACCGGGACCCATTGCTCTCAAGAATGCAATGGGTGCCCCCTCCAGGATTGCAATGGGTGCCCCGCGCCGGCCAGCTACGGCAGGGTCGGCGCCACCCCGCTGCCCCCCATTCCATCGTGAGCCACGAGCTTGATGGTGTCGCCGTCCCGCACGAGCGTATCCTCGCTGGCCACCCGCTGGTTGACGGTGACCATCAATTTTTTTTCTTTCATGAGCTGCAGGAGCTCGCGAGCCGCTGAGCCCTGTCGCTGAAGCAGCCTCCGCACGGTCGTCGGTTCGGAAATCTCACACACCAGGTTCCGGTCGCCATCGGCCGTTTGAAGTTGTCCCATCAACGTGATCGTCACCATTAGGGAACCACCCCGATGATCCGGACGGGGCCGCCGGTGCCTCCCTTGATCTTCATCGGCAAGGCGTACACCGTCGCCCCACGAGGAGGGAGTTGATCCAAGGCCGCCACATTCTCCAACGCGTACACGTTGGCGTCGTTCAAGACGCGATGGACCGGAAAATCCTGCGATCGGCCGGGATCAATGCTGGCGGTATCGATCCCCACCCCCTTGACGGCCCGCTGCGTGACCAGGAATTCCGCGGCGTCCCGGGACAGGCCGGGGAAATGGAGCGTGCGGGAATCCTGAGGAGTCGGAGTCCCCAGGTACCGGCCGCGATCCGGCCAGCGCTCCCCCCACCCCGAAAGCACGAACACCATGGCGCCGGGCTCGATCCGCCCGTGCCGGGTTTCCCAAGCCAGCACATCCTGGACGGTCGCCTCGTAATCGGGGTTGGCCCGGCACTGCGGTCGCACGTCGATCACCACGGCCGGCCCGATCAGCTGCCCCAGCGGGATCTCATCGACGGTCTGCCGGCCCTGCCCAAAGTGGATGGGGGCATCAATATGGGTGCCGCCGTGCTCCGAGGCGGAAAACTTTCCGGCGGCGTACCAGTAGCCGGCCGAGGTCATCCCCCAGCGCATCCGCTCCCAGTGGAACGGCTCATTGGTGGGCCAATAGACCGTCTCGTCCCCGAAGGGATAGGTCAGATCCACGAGCGTCGGCGGCGGGCTTGAGAGGCATCCGGGCAGGAAACAGGTGCATGCTGCGGCCAGCCCCAGTGTTGTCAGCCTGCGTCGGAACATACGCTCGGTCGCGATGCGACGCGAGCCTATCAGGTCGGGACATTCGAATCAACTCCGTGCTATGCTTCTCTCGCTCGTCCCGGTCGCGCCGTGACGAGTGATGCGTGATGGGTGACAAGTAAAATCAGAGAGGGCTTCGACCTTTTTCGGGCTTCAATCGCATTGCCCATGATGCATATTGCGAGTATAGGGAGGCCAGGACGCCGCCCAGCCTAGGTCGAGCAAAGAAAGGTGTCGAGGAGGAGAAGATGCGGTTTTATGAAGGAGGGCTGAAAGGGCTGATCATTGTCGAGCCGGACGTGTTTACGGATGCACGCGGCTTCTTCTTTGAGACCTACCATGCCGAGAAGTACAGAGAGGGAGGAATTCCCGAGAGGTTCGTCCAGGACAACCTGTCCAGGTCGGTTCGCGGGACCCTCCGGGGGCTGCACTATCAGCTCGCACACGCCCAGGGCAAGCTCGTGGCGGTGATCGAAGGCGCCGTGTTCGATGTGGCGGTGGACATTCGAAAAGGCTCGCCGACCTTCGGGCAGTGGTTCGGCATCGAGCTGTCCGCGGAAAACAAGCGGCAGATGTACATCCCTCCCGGATTCGCGCACGGCTTCTGTGTCCTCAGCGAGACGGCCGGCATGACGTACAAGTGCACCGATTTCTATTCGCCGAAGGACGAGCGCGGCATCATCTGGAATGATCAGACGATCGGCATCCGGTGGCCGGTCACGCAGCCGCTGATCTCCCCCAAGGATCGAGCCTACAGAACCCTCAAGGAGATGGAGGGGGAGCTGCCGGAGCTGCGCCTCACGCGCCTTGACAACTCTCGCGACATCCCGCGATAATTGCCCCCGCATACCGAGAAGTACCGATACGGGACCCATTGCGCTCCTAGAGCAATGGGTGTGCAGTGAATCCCAAGCGAGGGAGCCAATATGGAGTTCAGAGCCGATGAGTTTATCATCCTGCTGATGCGATGGGTTCACTTCGTGTCGGGCGTCACCTGGATCGGGTTGCTGTACTACTTCAACCTCGTCCAGGTTCCGTTCTTGAAAGAGACGGACCCGGGTACCAAGAGCGGGGTGGTGCAAAAGCTGGCCCCGCGAGCTCTGTGGTGGTTTAGGTATGCGGCGCTGATCACCGTGCTCTCCGGCCTGATCATCATCTCCTCACATTTCGCCCACGGTCACGGGCACGGGATCTTTGAGACGTCGTGGGGCGTGTCCATCGCCATCGGCGGAGGACTCGGGATCATCATGTTCGTGAATGTGTGGGTGTTCATCTGGCCGAACCAGAAGATCGTCATCCGGATGACCACGGAGGCGGCGGCCAACAAGACCGCGCCACCGCCGGAGATGGCCAAGCACGCACGCATCGCCTTTTTGGCGTCCCGGACCAATTTTGTGCTCTCCTTTCCCATGTTGTTTTTCATGGCGACCGCCAGCCATTACCCGCTGTTCTAACGGCGGTCGGGCGGCCGGTCTGCTCGTCGGCGCGGTGCACGGAGCGATGTGGGGCCCGCGGGCATGGCGACGGTGTTACTCACGAAGCGCATTGAATTTGCGGCGTCTCACCGCTATCACAACGATCGCTGGGATGCCGCGCGGAACCGGATGGTGTTTGGCGCCTGTAGCAATGAGCACGGGCACAACTACCTGCTCGAGGTCACGATCGGCGGTGAAGTGGATGACACCACCGGCATGGTGGTCAACCTGTACGATCTGAAGCAGGTGCTCGATCAGGTGCTGGTCGAATTCGACCACAAGCACCTCAATCTCGATACGCCGTACTTCGACGCGGTGATCCCCACCACCGAAAACATCGCCCACGTTCTGTGGAACGTCCTGGCGCGCCACCGGGAGATCGGCGAGCTCAGGAAGATTGCTTTGTGGGAGGATGAAGATCTCTCCGCGGAGATCACCGGGGAGGACGTCGAAGCCACGCCGGCCTCAGCCACGGTGATCCGGCGCTATCGGTTCTCGGCCGGCCATCGCCTGCAGAGCGCTCACCTCTCTCCGACGGCCGAGGAAAGCCTGTACGGATCGTGCCGCAGTCCCCACGGCCACGATTATGTGCTGGAAGTGGCTGTCCGAGGAGCCATCGATGCCGATACGGGGATGGTCACCGACATCGCGGCCCTGGATCGAGTGGTTGAGGATCAGGTCGTGAAGCGCTTTGACGGCCGGGACCTGAACCGCGATCCGATCCTCGGAGACCGGCCGCCCACCGGGGCGATGCTGGTCAGATCGACGTGGCGCCTCCTGGCGGAGGCCATCCCGATGGGGCAACTGGCCCGTCTCGTGCTGGCGGACGGACGGAGCCAGTCGTTTGCGTACCGGGAGGCCGGCCGGTCTCAGGAGCGCAGCAAATAGTCGTTGATCAGGGCGGCCAGTTCGTCCCTTTCCAGTTTGCCTTCGCGGGTGAGCAGCAATTTGCCGCGAGCAAACAGGTGGGTGGTGGGGTAGGTCTCGAAGGTGTGCTGTTTCTTGATCTCCCGGCAGCGGCCCGGGACGTGCATCTTGGCCTTTCCGAACCGGACGCTCGGATGGCGTGAAGCCGCAGCCTCCAGGATCGGGTCATAGTCGTTGCAGGGCTCGCAGGAGGCGATCCCGTAGGCGACGACCGCGGCCGGCGCCCGCTTGAACTCCTCGTAATTCGCGTCGCTGACGTCCTCGATGGTCCCGGCCATCTTGATCCGGCTATGGGCTCTTGGCAATAGGCTATGGGCGTCGCTCCGAACACCCTATCGCCTATCGCCCGGAGCCTATCGCCTCGGTTCACAGTTCTGAGAGGAGTTAGCTCAGTTTCTTGAGAGCTTCCAGGATCTCCTTGTCGTCCCGGGCAGTCTTGATTTCCTGCACCTTCACGTACGCCACCTTGCCGTTCTTGTCCACGACCACGGTGGCGCGCTTTCCGCAGTTCAGGGGCTCGAAATACAGCCCGTACTTCTTCACGACCTCCCGGTTGTAGTCCGCGAGCAGCCGCTGCTTGAGGCTCAGCGAATCGACCCAGGCCTTGTGGGAGTAAAAGCTGTCCGTGCTGATGCCGAGGATCTCGGCGTTGAGCTGCTCGAATTTGGGGAAGTCATCGGTCAGGCATTTGTTTTCGTTGGTGCAGACAGGGCTCCAGTCCAGAGGGTAAAACGCCAGGACGACGCTCTTCTTTCCCCGGAAGTCGCTCAGTTTCACGTCTTTCTGGTCTTGATCCTTGAGGGTGAAGTCCGGAGCCGTATCACCGACTTTTATTTCAGCGGCCACATCTGTCGCCATGCACGCCTCCTTGATTTAGGCCATTGATGGAAGAACGGGCCGCTTCTTGGTAGCATGGGGTCAAAAGATTTGTCAATGGCCCAAAAGACCCACTCAGACGCTTGTCGAACCCGTCTGAACCGCCTCCAGGGATTGTGTTTTGAGGGGGGGGCATTGTAAGGTTGCTCCTGGCCCTGCGTGCCCAGGTCCTGCCCGGTATGGTATTCCGACGGCGATATTCCAGACGCCCTTTCCGAGCGCCACGACCATCGTGGTGGCGCAGGATTGCCGTGGCCTTGCTTCTGGCGATCCTCGTCGTGGGGGGCGGGACCGCCGGAGTCCTCTGGTACGTCGCGCAACATCTCCCGTCGCTGGAATCGCTGCGCGAGTATCAGCCCAGCCTCGTCAGCCGGGTGTACTCGGACGACCGGCAGGTCATCGGGCAGTATTATGTCGAGCGACGCATCCTGACGCCGCTCTCGGAGGTCCCGCAGAGCCTGACCCAAGCCGTCATTGCCGTGGAGGACGTGCGGTTCTTCGAGCATCCGGGCCTCGATGTGATCGGGATTCTGCGTGCGGCCTGGACGAATCTGCGTCGGGGCGGCAAGGTCGAAGGCGCCAGCACGATCACTCAGCAACTCGCCCGCTCGCTGTTCCTCTCACCCGAGCGGACCTACCTGAGGAAATTCAAGGAGCTGGTTCTGGCGCACAAGATCGAGCTGATCTTGACGAAGGATGAGATCCTCGAGATGTACTTGAACCAGATCTACTTCGGCCAGGGGGCATACGGGGTCCGCGCGGCGGCCCTGACCTACTTCGGCGAGGACCTGCCGGAGCTTACGCTCGCAGAGGCGGCCTTCCTGGCCGGCCTCCCGAAGTCGCCCAACCATTATTCCCCGTACAAGAATCTCCAGCGGGCCAAGAAGCGCCAGGAGCATGTCCTCGCCAGGATGGAGGAAGCTGGCTTTCTCACCGCCGATGAGCGGGCCCAGGCGGCCGCGGAACCCTTGGCCTTCCGCACCCCGGGAGCCGACCAGATCGCACCCCATTTCATCGAGTACGTGCGGCAGTATCTCATGACGCGGTACGGGGAGCAGATGGTGTACAAGGGCGGCCTCCAAGTGTTCACCACGCTCAATATCGAGATGCAGAAGGCCGCGGAGCGTTCGGTTCGAAACGGGCTTCGGACATTGGACAAGCGGCAGGGATGGCGGGGCCCCATCGGGAGACAGGAGGTCGGGGCCTTGCCGACGTCGCTGAAGCAGCGGGATCGCTCGGCGGCCGCTTCACTGCCCAAGGCGGGAGAGATCGTCCAGGCCGTGGTCACGAGCGTGGCCAAGGACCACGCGGTGGCCGTGGCCGGTCACGTCGTCGGGCGTCTCGCGCTGGAAGACATGGCGTGGGCGAGACGGCGGCTCAAAGGAGCCGGCTCCGTCTCGGCCGTGGCGGTCATGGAAAAGGCCACGGTGCCTCAGTTGCTCAAACCGGGCGATGTCATCGAGGTCCGCGTCAAGAATTTGACCGGCGACACGGTCCACTTTGCCTTGGAGCAGACCCCGGTGGTGGAAGGCGCTCTGGTCGTGCTGGACCCGCGGAACGGAGCGATTCGCGCGATGATCGGAGGGTATAACTTCCAGCAAAGCGAGTATAACCGGGCCGTGATGGCGCACCGCCAGCCGGGCTCGGCGTTCAAGCCCATCATCTATGCAACGGGGCTGAACGAGGGGCTCAGTCCGGCCACCCTGGTCATCGACGCGCCGGTGGTCTACGAGGATCAGGAAGATCCGGAGAAGACGTGGAAGCCGGAGAATTATGAGAAACGGTTTTTCGGGGTGATGAGCCTGCGCGAAGCGCTCATGCATTCGCGGAACGCCGCGACGGTGAGGTTGCTGGAAAAGATCGGAGTGCGCAGCGTGCTGGAGTTCGCCAGAACGCTGGGGGTCGCGAGCCCGTTGAGTTACGACCTCTCCTTGGCGTTGGGCTCTTCGAGCCTGACCCTGCTGGAGCTGACGTCCGCCTACGGCGTGTTTGCGAACCAGGGCCTGCGGGTCGAACCCTACACCATCGTCTCCGTCCAGGATGCGACCGGCCAGACGGTCGAGCAGACCTTGGTGGAGCCGCGACAAGTCGTCTCGAAGGAGACGTCCTATCTGATCACCAACATGCTGCTGGATGTCGTGCAGCGCGGGACCGGCCAGTTGGCTCGGTCGCTGGGCCGCCCCGTGGCGGGCAAGACCGGGACGACCAACGATTACACCGATGCCTGGTTCATCGGCTACACGCCCAATCTGGCGGTTGGCGTGTGGATCGGGTTTGACGACATGCGGACGCTCGGAGAGGCGGAATCAGGGGCCCATGCCGCGCTCCCCATCTGGATTGACTTCATGCGCGACGCGTTGAAAGACCTGCCGGTATTGACCTTCGAGATTCCGGAGAACATTGTGTTCGCGCGGGTGGACCCCGGCAGCGGCCTGCTGGCCGCTGACGAGGGGGAGCCGAGCACCGTCGAAGTCTTCGCGAAAGGAACCGAGCCGGCTCAGCAGGCGGTGCCCCGGACGGATCTCATGGAGTTCTACAGGCTGGACCAAGCGCCGGCGTCCGACGGCGCCGCCCTCAGGCGGTAATCCTTAGCTCGTCCCAGGCGCGCCGGCATTCGAGCCA
>CAYZKG010000052.1:0-10070 GCA_964478915.1 uncultured Nitrospira sp. | reverse complement strand
GCCAGGCCATCTGGATGGCCTCGAGGATCTTTTCGTTGGATTTCTTGGGGTCGTCCCGGAACTCGGGCAAGGCCGTAATCCACGTGTGCATGTCCGTGAACCGGACGCTCAGAGGATCGATCTCGGGATGTGTCTCCAGTAGCCGGACCGCGATCTCTTCAGTATCCTGCCATCGTAAATCCATAGTAATCTCCCCAGCCCCCTCGAGCCCCTTGCCCCTAACCTAGCGCCTCTGTTACGGCAGCTCCGACAGTTTCTTGTTCTTGAGCGCTTCCTTCAGCGTCGTGTCCATCAGCACTTCGGCGAGATGGTGGGTGGCCTTCTCCAGGTCTTCGATGCGGGCCCGGATCGCCCGGTGATCGTCCTGCCCCTTGGCGCTCTGGAGCGCCGCCAGCGCCGCCTTGATGGCCGCGATCTCCTCGGGGCCGATCAAATGGCCACCGAGGGCGAACGCCTTCTCGGTCGCTCGGATGATCGAGTCTGCCTCGGTCCGCGCCTCGATGAGCTGCCGGGCTTTCAGGTCCTCGGCCGCAAACCTGAACGATTCAGTGATCATGTGCTCCACTTCCTCATCGGTCAGCCCGTAGGACGGTTTGACCTCGATGGACTGGCTCTGGCCGGTCCGCACATCCTTCGCGGTCACGTTGAGAATCCCGTTGGCGTCGATCAGGAACAGGACTTCTATCCGCGGCACCCCGGCGGGAAGCGGCGGAACCTTGAGCTGAAATCGGGCCAGGCTGCGGTTGTCTTTGGCGAGCTCGCGCTCCCCCTGCAGCACGTGGATGTCCACGGAGGTCTGCCCATCCACATAGGTCGTGAACATTTCCTTGGCGCTCGTGGGAATCGTCGTATTGCGACGGATCAGGGGGCTCATCACCCCGCCCATTGTTTCGATTCCCAGCGAGAGCGGGGTGACATCCAGGAGCAACATGTCCTGCGTGCCGCCGCTGAGGATGTCCGCCTGAACCGCCGCTCCCAGCGCCACCACCTCGTCCGGATTCAGCTCGCTGTGAGGCACCTTCCCGAACAGCTCCTGGACCCGACGACGGACGAGGGGCATCCGGGTGCTGCCGCCGACGAGCACCACCTCATCGATCTGGCTTGGCGGTAATCCCGCATCCTTGAGCGCCAGGCGGCACGGATCCACGGTCTGCTGGACCAGGTCCATGACCAGCCCTTCGAGCTGGTCCCTGGTCAATTCTGCCCGGAATGTCCCTTTGCCCTCGGGCAACTCGAGAGCCACCCCGCTCTTTTGCGAATCCGACAGGGCGATCTTCACCCGCTCGGCCTCCAGGCGGGCAGCCTGCATCGAATCCGGGTATTCAGCCAGATCGACTCCATGGTGTTCCCGGATTTGGCCGAGGATGAAGTCGGCCACCCGCCGGTCGAAATCATCGCCGCCCAGGTGGGTATTGCCGTTGGTCGCCAGCACCTCGAAGATCCCGTTCTTGAGCTTCAGGATGGAGATATCGAACGTGCCGCCCCCCAGGTCATAGACCGCGATCAATCCCTGGGTTTTTTTCTGCAGGCCATAGGCCAGAGACGCCGCGGTCGGCTCGTTGATGATCCGGAGGACCTCCAGCCCGGCGATCGTGCCCGCGTCTTTGGTGGCTTGCCGCTGGCTGTCGTTGAAGTAGGCCGGAACCGTGATGACCGCTTTTCTGATCTCCTCGCCGAGGAACTCCTCAGCCCGCCGCTTCAGCTCCTTGAGAATCATCGCGGAGATCTGGGGCGGGGAGTAATGCTTGTCGCCCACCTGAATGCGAATGACGCCGCCCTGCTCGTGGAGTCGGTACGGAAAATATCTGAGCTCCTCGGCCACGTCCTCGAGGCTCTTCCCCATGAACCGCTTGATGGAGTAGATGGTTCGCCTGGGATCGCGGATCAGCCGTTCTTTGGCGGCATCGCCGACGATCAGCCCGTTGTCCGTCATGGCCACGACGGACGGCACCAGGGACCGACTGTTGCGGCCGGAGATGACCCGCGGGGCGGCGCCATCCATATACGCGATCAGGGAGTTGGTGGTCCCGAGATCTATGCCGACGATGCGAGACATGGTGATGTTGCTCTCACCCGATGGTGGTGACCACATTGCTCACGATGTTCCGGAGGTACGTCCGGTTCGACAGAATCTCCTGCATCTCTTTGAGGACCGCATCCTTCTCGGTTCGGACCTGCTCGCCTCGAGACTCCCGCTCTTGCAGCCGGTCCCACTCGGTAAACCGTTCGAACAGGCGGGCTTCGAGCTGGCGCTGGCGCGCCTCCAGGGTGAGGCGGTGCGTAGTGAGCCGCGCCTGCAACTCCTTCCGGCCGGCCGGGTCCGCCTCCGGTCCGGCGGAGCGGAATTCTTCCAGATTTTCCTGCAGCGCCAGGATCTCCTCGAACAGGTCCGACGGCGGGGCGGTCCGGATGTCCTTGGCCGAGCCCGCCTCCAGACGGAGGAGGTACTCGGCGCGCTGCACAGGGTCCTTCAAGGTCCGGTACGCCGAATTCAGCAGCGCCGAGTTTCTGAGGCTGATCGCCTGTTCCGTCTGGGTCTTGTTCTGGAAAAAGTCCGGGTGGAACGCCCGGCTCAACTCGTAGAACTTGGCCTCCAGCCGGTCGGCGTTGATGGTGAGCTGCCGCGGCAAGCCCAGGCAGGTGAAGTAATCGAGCTCCTTGGTCAGGGGCTGGACCTTGACGCATTGCTGGCAAAAATACTCGCCGTGAACCTCCGACTGGCAATGCCAGCACATGCTCCGCGCCATGCTCAGCTCATGGCGCTTGGGGGTGTTGTGTGTGTCCATACGCTCCTCTGATGCAAACGGGCATGGCCACCGCGCGCCATGCCCGTTTGCGACTGCCTGGAATTGGGAGACTAGCGCCGTCTCAGATCAAGCCGAAAAAGACTCTCCGCACCCGCACGTCTTCTGGGCGTTGGGATTGACGAACTTGAAGGCACCGCCGACAAGGTCCTTCGAAAAATCAAGCTGGGTGCCCTGCAGATAGATCGCGCTCTTCGCATCCACGATGATCTTGATGCCCTCGATCTCGTAGACCGTATCGAATTGACCGATCTTGTCGTCGAAATTGATCGTGTAGCTCAACCCTGAGCAGCCTCCGCCCTTGACGCCGAGGCGCAGTCCACCCTCGGTGATCCCTTGCACGTTCATCAGGCGCTGGATTTCCTTGATCGCCGCTTCGCTGAGCGTCACGACGGGAGTTGCGGTCTGTACCTGATCCATCATCTGCTCCTTACTGGGATTCTTTGTCCGTCTTCTTCTTGTAGTCGTTCAGGGCGGCCTTGATCGCGTCCTCCGCGAGCACCGAACAGTGGATCTTGACGGGAGGGAGGTTCAGCTCCTGCACGATGTCGGTATTCTTGATCTTCTCCGCCTCTTCCAGGGTCTTTCCCTTCAGCCATTCCGTCGCCAGGCTCGAGCTGGCGATCGCGGAGCCGCACCCGAACGTCTTGAACCTGGCGTCCACGATGCGGTCGTCCTGCACCTTGATCTGCAGCTTCATGACGTCGCCGCATTCGGGCGCGCCGACAATGCCGGTGCCGACCCCGTCTTCTTCCTTTTTGAAGGAGCCCATGTTCCGGGGGTTATTGAAATGGTCAACAACCTTGTCGCTGTATGCCATTGTCTATCCTCCTCCGTCAATTGAAAATTTTACATTGCGGTCAGTGGACCGCCCACTGGACGGATTTCAGGTCGATGCCTTCCTTCGCCATTTCATAGAGCGGGGACATCTCCCGCAGCCTCGTCACCGTCTCAATCATCCGCTTGATCGTGTAATCGACCTCCTCTTCCGTGTTGAAGCGCCCCAGCCCGAAGCGGATGGACGAGTGGGCGAGGTCAGAGCCGACGCCGAGCGCCCGCAGCACGTAGGACGGCTCCAATGTCGCCGACGTGCACGCAGACCCCGACGACAACGCGATTTCCTTGACCCCCATCAGAAGCGATTCTCCCTCGACATAGGCGAAGGAGAGGTTGAGGTTGTGCGGCAACCGTTCGGTGGGATGGCCGTTCAGATAGACCGCTTCAAGCGCATTCGTGATGCCGGCCTGCAGCCGATCTCGCAGTGCCGCGAGACGAACCGATTCCGTGGGCATTTCCTGCTCGCAGAGCTCCGCCGCTTTCCCGAAGCCGACGATCAGCGGCACGGGCAGCGTGCCGGACCGCATCCCGCGCTCGTGCCCGCCGCCGTCGATGATCGGCGCGATCCGGACCCGCGGCGCCTTCTTCCTGACGTACAACGCGCCGATTCCCTTGGGCCCGTAGATCTTGTGGGCCGAGAAGGACATCAGATCGATCCCCATCTCTTGGACATTCACCGGGATCTTCCCCACTCCCTGGGTCGCGTCGCAATGGAACAAGACACCTTTCTCCTTCGCGACCTTGCCGATCGCCTTGACGGGATTGATCGTGCCGATCTCGTTGTTGGCCATCATGATCGAGATCAGAATCGTCCGGTCGGTGATGGCGTTTCGGACATCGTCGGGGTTGACCATGCCGGTCTTGTCAACCGGCAGGTATGTGACCTTGGCCCCCCGTTTCGTTTCGAGCGCTTTGGCGGTGTCCAGGACAGCCCGATGTTCAGTCACGCTGGTGATGATGTGATCCCCCTTCTCCCGGTACATCTCCAGGACGCCCTTCAGCGCCAGATTGTCCGACTCGGTCGCCCCGCTGGTGAATACCAATTCCTTCGCGTCGGCGTGAATCAAATGGGCGAGTTGCTTCCGCGCAGTCTCCACCGCTTCTTCGGCTTCCCAGCCGAAAGCGTGGTTCCGGCTGGCGGCATTGCCGAATTTTTCGGTGAAATAAGGGAGCATCACTTCCAGGACCCGAGGGTCCATCGGCGTGGTCGCATGGTTATCCAGGTAGATCGGAAATTTCATCGCTGCGCTCCTTGGGCCGTGGCTGTGGACTGGACGGTGATCAGTGGCGTGCCGCCCATCATGTCTTCGACCGTCATGCTGTTGAGTAATTGATAGATGCTGTCTTGGACTTTCAGAAGAGGAGTTCGGATGCTGCACCATTCGAGTTGCGAGCAGCAGGTGGCCTCCTTGTCATGGTAGCAATCCGTGATCCCCAGGGGACCCTCGATGGCTTCCAGCACCTGGGCGATCGTGATGGCACCGGCTTCCCGAGCCAGGAGGTACCCGCCCTTCGGACCGTTGTGGCTTTCGATGATCCCGCTCTTCGCGAGAGTCTGAAGCACCTTTGCCAACAACTCGACGGGGATGTTGTGCTCCTCGGCGATCTCCTTCGTGTTGACGATCCGGGCGCGCGTGACATCACCGAACTGTACCGAGGCCATATACTGCAAGGCCATCAACCCATAGTCGGCCTTCTTGGAGAATTTCAGCATGTTGCCCCCGATAGAATAGCTCGGAGACTAAATTGATCTCCGATTAAATCGGTCGGATTCTAGCATTCACGTTTTCGCGCTGTCAAGGGAGAACATCATTAAATATTCCAAGACCTTAGAAAAAATAAAGGCTCGACTTCCCCAAGGTGAATATGGTACATTGTCAGAAATTTCCAGGGGATCGGCATGGGTGGCAGCAATCCTTATATCGAAAAGGCGGAGTTTGAACTCCCCACGAAGCCGTATACGATCACGTTCGTAGGCACGGACAAGACCCTGGAGGTCCAGGTGGATCCTGAGAAGATCCCCTATGGTCCGACCGGGCAACCCGGCAGCATCCTGGACATCGCCTTGGGCGCCGGCATCGACCTGGAACATGCCTGCGGCGGTGTCTGCGCCTGCTCGACCTGCCACGTCATCGTCAAAGAGGGGCTTGAATCGTGTAACGAGGGGACGGACGATGAATTCGACCAGCTCGAAGAGGCGCCGGCGATCACATTGCAGTCCCGTCTCGGCTGTCAGTGCGTGCCGAACGGCACGATGGACCTCGTGGTTGAGATTCCTGCCTGGAACAAGAACCTGGTCAAGGAAGGGCATTAGCCTCGTCAGTCATAGGTTTCAAACCGCATCTCCCGTCGATCGAATCCCAGTTCCTTCAAATACGCCCGGACGGGGACGACAACAGCCTTGATCCCGCAGGTCAAGGGCAGGAAGTCCCGGCGGCCTCCGAACAGCGAGGCCACCATCTCGATCTCGGGCCGCTCCTCGCGCGTCCGATCTGCGGTCGATTTGAGCACGCGCGGCAGGTATCGGAAATTCGCGTGCGCCGCGGCAAGGGCCAGGAATTCCTCGTGATAGACCTGCTCTTGGCTGCTCGGCGACGAATAGATGAGCGTCACGTGGAACGGGACCGGCTGGCTGAACAGGTCCTGGAGCATGCAACGAATCGGAACGATGCCCGTGTATCGGGCGAGAAACAGCAGGTCCTTGGTGACCGGGTCGGGGATCACAAAGTTGCCGTAAGGTCCCGACAGCATGACCTGATCCCCTTCGTGCAGGCCGAACAGGTACTCGGAGCCGAGCCCCTGCGGAACGCGATCCAGGACCAGCACGATCTCCCCCGATGCCCGTTCGGGCTCCGCCATGGAATAGGCGCGAACGAGCGGAGGTCGGGGACCAACCGGCAGCTGCAAGGAGACAAATTGCCCGGGCTTGAACGAAATGCGCTGCTGTTTCGGCAGGAACACGAATTCGCGGACGCATTGACTCAACTGACGGATGCTCAGAAGAGTGGCCGGCTGGACCGGAGGAGACATCGTCCGTTCTCGGATTCGCTCTTCTATAACAGATCGCCGCGTCGATTTAAACCGGTCCGATGACACCGGGGCCCCCGTGCGCCTTTACAACCTTGCAGCCGCGTGCTAAGGGATAAGCCTTGATGGGCAAGGTTCGAGTACGGTTCGCCCCCAGCCCCACGGGCTATCTCCACATCGGAGGAGTCCGCACGGCACTGTTCAATTGGTTGTTGGCGCGACACGAGGGCGGTCAATTTATCCTCCGCATCGAAGATACGGATCAGAGTCGGTCAACCGAGGAAGCCATCAAGGTCATCGAAGAAGGCCTGCGCTGGCTCGGCCTGGATTGGGACGAGGGACCGTTTCGCCAGACGGACCGCCTGGAGCTCTACCGGCAGCATGCCTTGCGACTGCTCAAGGAACGGCACGCGTACTGGTGCGTCTGTCCCGCCGATGAATTAGAGCAGCGGCGGAAAGAAGCCCAGGCCAAGGGCCAGCCGCAGAAATACGACGGCCGATGTCGGGACCGCAACATCACCGACCCGACCGGCGAAGCCGCGCTCCGGTTCAAGGCGCCGCAGGCGGGGCAGACGGTCATCGACGACCTGGTCAAAGGCCAGGTGGTGTTCGAGAACGCCGTCCTGGACGACCTGATTGTTCTGCGATCCAACGGCTATCCGACCTACAACTTTTCTGTCGTGGTGGACGACGCCCTGATGGGGATCACGCATGTCCTCCGGGGAGACGATCATCTGACCAATACGCCGAGACAGATTCCGATCTTCCAGGCGCTGGGCTATCCGGTGCCGCGATTCGGACATCTGTCGATGATCATGGGGGCCGACAAGGCCAGGCTCTCGAAGCGGCACGGCGCCACCTCGGTGCTGGCGTACAAGGAGATGGGCTACCTGCCTGAGGCCCTGGTCAATTATCTGGCGCGCCTCGGCTGGTCCTCCGGCGACCAGGAAATCTTCTCGATGTCGGAGCTCATCGAGAAATTTTCCCTCTTGCACGTGCAAAGGTCCGCCGCCATTTTCGATCCCGAGAAGTTGCTCTGGGTGAGCGGCCAGTACATCCATCATGGAGACCCCCGCCGGCTCGCCAGCCTGCTCCCCCCGTTCCTCGAACGGATCGGGCTCGGGGAGGCGGCAAAAGCCTTCTCCGAGGACTGGATGGAGCGGTTGGTGATAGCCTTACGGGAGCGCTCGCGAACCCTCGTCGAAATGGCCGAGGCGGCCGCGCCGTATCTCCAGGAGGAGATTGCTCTCGACGAGGCGGCCGCCCGAAAATTCCTGACACCCGCAGTGCTGCCGGCCTTGACCCGGCTGATGGACCGGCTGACGGCAACTGATTTTTCGCGCGGCGCTCTGGAAGAGGCCTTCAAGCAGGTGCTCGACGAGCACGCGATCAAAATGGGACAGCTTGCGCAGCCGGTGCGGGTCGCGCTCACGGGACGAGCGGCCAGCCCCGGAATCTTTGAAGTCATGGACCTGCTCGGCCGCGACCGCACGCTCCGGAGGCTGCGGGCGGGGATCGAGCGGGCCAAGGCCGGCCGCTCTTGACTGTGCGGGGACGGTATATTACGCTGAGCGTGCGCTTGGGGGATCGTCTAGTGGTAGGACATCAGACTCTGGATCTGATTACCTAGGTTCGAATCCTAGTCCCCCAGCCACCCCCCTCCCGCATTTCGAACAGGCCATGAGTGAGGGCCGGCCCTAAAAAGCCGGCTCTCGTTATTTTGTGATGAACGTGACTCAGTCAAACGACTCTCACACCCCCTCTAACTTCATCCGGGACATCGTCGCCCAGGACCTGAAGACCGGCAGGCACGGCGGGCGCGTCGTGACGCGATTTCCGCCGGAGCCCAACGGGCATCTCCACATCGGCCACGCCAAGTCCATCTGCCTCAATTTCGGACTCGCCCTGGAAAATCCGGGCGGCGTCTGCCACCTCCGGTTCGACGACACCAACCCCAGCACGGAGAGCATGGAATACGTCGAGTCGATCAAATCGGATGTCCGGTGGCTGGGCTTTGATTGGGGAGACCGGCTGTTCCACGCGTCCGACTATTTCGAGCGGCTCTACGGGTACGCGGCCGAGCTGGTCAAGAAGGGGAGGGCCTACGTGGACAGCCTGAGCGCCGACGAAATCAGGGCGTACCGGGGCACCTTCCTGGAGCCCGGCAAGAACAGCCCTTACCGGGATCGATCGGTGGAAGAGAATCTGGATCTGCTCCGGCGCATGCGGGCCGGCGAGTTCCCGGACGGTGCCCATGTCCTTCGCGCCAAGATCGACATGGCCTCGCCGAACGTGAACATGCGGGACCCGACGCTCTACCGCATTCGCCGCGTGCCGCACTACCGGACCGGCGATGCCTGGTGCATCTATCCGACGTACGACTTCGCCCATCCGCTCTCGGACTCGATCGAAGGGATCACGCATTCCATCTGCACCCTGGAGTTCGAGGACCATCGCCCGCTCTACGACTGGCTCCTGGACGAGTTGGAAGCGCCGTGCCACCCGCAGCAGATCGAATTTGCCCGCCTGAATCTGAGCCGCACCGTCATGAGCAAGCGAAAGCTCCTCGAGCTGGTTGAACAAGGGCATGTGAGCGGCTGGGATGATCCCCGGCTCCCCACCCTCAAAGGCCTGCGGAGGCGCGGCTACACCCCAGAGGCCATTCGCAACTTTTGTGAGCACATCGGCGTGGGCAAGCGCGAGGCCGTGGTGGAGATGGCCCTCCTTGAGCACTTCATCCGCGAAGATCTGAACCGGCGGGCTCCGCGCGTGATGGGGGTGTTGCGGCCGCTGCGGCTGGTCATCGACAACTATCCGGAAGGGCTCGTCGAGGAGCTGGATGCGGTCAACAATCCCGAAGACCCCGGCATGGGGTCGCGCAAGGTGCCGTTCTCGCGGGTGCTCTACATCGAGCGGGACGATTTTCGCGAAGACCCTCCCAAGCAATTCTTCCGGCTCGCTCCCGGCCGGGAAGTTCGCCTACGGTACGCCTACATCATTCGATGCGTCGGCGTCGTCAAGGATGAGCGGACCGGCGACGTGGTGGAGCTGCACTGCACCTATGAGCCCGGCACGCGCAGCGGGTCGGGGTCGGACCGCAAGGTCAAGGCCACGTTGCACTGGGTGTCTGCGGCCCATGCGCTGGAGGCCGAAGTGCGGCTGTACGACCAGCTGTTCTTGGAGGACGATCCTCCCTCTTTGAACCCCAACTCCTTGGTGACCCTGACGGGTTGCCGGGTCGAGACGAACCTGCGCGGTGCAGCGCCCGGTGCCCGGTACCAGTTCGAGCGGCAAGGCTACTTCTGCGTGGACCTGGTGGACTCGTCGGCGGGGAGACCGGTCTTTAATCGGACGGTGCCCCTCCGCGACACCTGGACCAAGATCGAAAAAGCTCAGCGGGGG
>CAYZKG010000051.1:0-17897 GCA_964478915.1 uncultured Nitrospira sp. | reverse complement strand
CGTTCAGTTCCTTTTCCGAGCTTCCATTGAACTGGCGGTCGCCTATGCGAAATCGAAAGAGCAAAAGGGCTCTTCATAAGAAATCGAGTAGGAAGAGCAGCCTGGACCTACTACGCCGCGAGATACAAAGGTCGGTGCGTCGCTGTGCGGCAGCGGACCTACGAGAGCACCGAGAGTTGTTTGCGTGGTATGGAACCGATAAACCCGGATCGTTCACAGGTTGAGAAGAACTGGGGTCGTCGCGGATTTAGCTGCGGCCTGTGGACGGATCCGCCGGGACAGGTGTGGGAAGGCTACACCCATTCGGTGGACGAGCTGCTGATGGTGGCCGTACAGATAGAAACAGTGGTGAGCGGGTGAATGAAAAAAGGATGGCGCCATGAGTAGGCCCGTTACTGAGCGCTCGGCCGACGCTGGCCGGGCTTCGACAATCGCGCAGGAAGTGGCGAGGCTCGCCAGACAGATCTTAGGGCATGAAGTCGAAGTCATCTGGTTTGGCTCATGGCCGCGCAAACGGGCTCTGCCACATTCGGACATTGACATAGCAGTTTCCGCGGACAAACCCATTCCGGTGTCCCAAATGGCGTTGCTGCGCGAAGCCGTAGATGGGCTGTCCACACTGTATACGGTGGACATTCTCGATCTGACCGAAGCAAGCCCTTCTCTACGGCAGGAGATTCTGAAGCATGGGGTGCGCTTATGACACCCCGCCTTGAGAGCTTACACAAGGCTATCGGGCGGCTCCGACAAGTTCTTGAAACTCCGGAGACAGACGTCGGCCGAGATGCCGCAATTCAACGTTTTGAATTTTGTTTTGAGCTTGCTTGGAAAGCGGTCCAGGAGCGGGCCCGGGACGAAGGGTTGGACTGCCAATCTCCGAAAGGATGCTTAAAAGTTGCCTTTAAGGCTGGCTGGATACAGGATGAGCACGGATGGCTGGCGATGGCGGAGGATCGAAACCGGACGGCCCACACCTATGATGAAACTTTGGCCAGGCAGGTGTATGGGCGACTCGTTGACTATCTTCCGCTCCTCGATGACTTGGTGGTTAGACTGAAGGTGTGATGGACGCTTCGCCAGACCGCAGGGCAGTTGAGCAAAGCTGGCGCAGCCGCGGATTTAGCTGCGGCCTGTGGGTCGATCCGCCGGGGCAGGTCTGGGAAGGCTACACCCACTCGGTGGACGAGCTGCTGATGATCGTGGAGGGAGAATTGGAACTGGAGATGCAAGGACGGACCTTCCGGCCCAAAGTAGGCGAGGAAGTCTTGATTCCGGCCCATGTCCGGCATAGCGTCCGGAATGTCGGCGGGACCACGGCCCGATGGCTGTACGGATATAAGACGTGAGGCGCCACGAGCCGTTAGGCGTGAGGCGTGAGGCGTAAGGGGTTCCAAAATCATGCAGGAGCAGGACAGCAAGACGGAGCGGGATTATGAAAGCTACAAGATCCTGCTCGATCTGTGGTCGAAAGAAAACCCGATCAAGACCACGAAGCTCCAGGTCCTGCTCGTGGTGAACGGCCTGCTGGTGTCGGCCATCAATATCCCCGGAGGCGGGTTTACCCCCGCAGGCGGGTTCACGAACGACAAGTGGTTCATCTACCTGGCCGGCGTGATCTTCAACGGGATCTGGACCCTGTCCATCGGCCGGACCGCCCTCTTTCAGGAGGCGTGGCAGGCCAAGCTCCGGGAGCTCCGCGACCGCTACCCGGATGATCCGCGCTTCACCATTCTCGAGACGGCCGCCTACCGATCCGGCGCGCCGCGGCTGCTCCGGCTCTTCGGTTGCGTGTCCTCGAAGTGGTATCTGCTGTTCTCTCCGTTCATCTTTGCTATGATCTGGCTGGTCATCCTGGGGATCACGCAATTAGCTGGGTAGCGCAACGGCGCTGAACGGAGTAAGCCATGCCAATCACAACGCAGCTGCTCATCCAGGAGGAGAGCAAGCCCGGCGCGCTGGCTCGGGTCGCTTCGGTGCTCGGGCAAGCCGGCGTGAACATCAAGGCCTTTGTTGCGCCTGAAGTGACGATACAGGGGGGGACAGGTGAGCTTCGCGTCGTGGTGGCCGACCTGGAGCGGGCCAAAAACGCCTTGAAGGCCGCCACGATCAAGTTTCGGGAGGAGACGGCGCTGGTCTTGAGCCTGGAAAACCGACCGGGTGCCTTAGGAGAGGTGGCTGAGCATCTCAAGGAAGCCGGCATCAATATTACGTGTGGCTACTGCACGCCTTCCCGGGAGGGCCGTCGCGCCATCGTGGTCTTGACCGTGTCCGACACCCAGAAGGCGCAGGATGTCCTAAGGGGAGAGTCCCTCGACGAGATCTAAGCGACCCTCAGTTGCGATCCTCTCGGCTCTCGCCCTGGTCGTGGCCTCCGCATGGCTCGCGGGCTGCGCCGGGAGCCCTCGACCTGCCTCGGTTTCGGGCTATCCGATCGGCTATATCGAACGCGGTGTGGCCTCCTGGTATGGCCCTGGCTTCCATGGCCAGCCGACGTCCAACGGAGAACGCTACGACATGCATCTGTTTACAGCCGCCCACCGCACGCTGCCGTTGGGCTCGATCGCCCAGGTCCGCTCGCTCACCAACGATCGGACCGCGACCGTCCGCATCAACGACCGCGGGCCCTTCGTGAAAGGCCGGATCATCGATCTGTCCCTGGCGGCAGCCCAGGCTTTAGGGATGATCGGGGAGGGGACGGATCAGGTGGAGCTGCGGGTCATTTCGTACCAAGGCCGGCCCGGGGCCGCAGGTTTCCTGACGGTGCAGGTGGGGTCCTTTGCGGAGCAGGCCAACGCCCAGGCCTTGGCGGCCCGGCTGAAGGCTCACTTTGGCGATGTCCGCATCCTCACGGTGGCCTTGCCGGCTGGCAAGCGCTATCGCGTCCAGGTGGGCCGCTTTGCCACCGAACCTCAGGCCCAGGCGGTTGCCGACCAGATCGAGAGGCGGCTGCACCTTGAGTCTCTTGTCCTCCGCGATGACCGATAACCAATCTAAGCCGTTGGTTTAGCTAGCTTATCAGTCTCGTCTGTTGATCCAGAATCCGGAACTATGCTAGATTTTTACCCTCATGGATGACGGCCCAATAGATCCCTCTCCTCCGAGTCAGGCCACTCCCTGTCGGTTCTCTCTGACCACTTCGTTGCGTCCCAGCAGACTTGCTACGGCCCAGGTTGCTGGGCTCACCGTTCTTCCCTAACGTCTTCCTTATGTCCGGAGGCCCATGGAGTATCTGATTCTCGTCATTTTGATTTTCCTCTCGGCCGTGATTTCGGCCGCCGAGATCGGCTTCTTCTCGGTGAACGAGACGCGGCTCCGGGCGCTGGCGGGCGCCGGCGGCCGCCGCGCGGCGTTGGCCCTGCATCTTCGCTCCAATCCGCAGCGCCTGCTCTCGACGATCATGATCGGAGACAACCTGGTCAACATCGGCGCCGCCGCCTATGCGACCGTTCTGACCATTCGGCTGTTCGGCTCGGAGGCGGTGGCCATCGCGACCGGCATCCTGACCTTCCTCATCTTGATCTTCGGCGATATCGTGCCCAAGACGCTGGCGGCCAAGCATTCTGTCCCGATCGCTCTGGCCATGGCCTACCCCGTCTATTGGATCGAGCAACTGCTGGCGCCCGTTCTGTTCGTGCTTGAGCCGATGATCGCCAAGCTCACCGGCGGGAAGGGCCTGACCGTGCCCTTCGTCACCGAAGAGGAGCTGAAGATCATGCTGGACGTGGGGGGGCAGGCGGGGGTCATCGAGAGCGAAGAAGTGAAGATGATCAAGAACGTGTTCCAGCTCAACGACATTACCGTGGAAGATACGATGACCCCTCGGATCTCGATGTTCAGTCTGGACGGCAAGCAGCGGCTCCGGGATGCCCGAGACCAACTGTTCCGGTTGAAGTATTCGCGCATTCCGGTGTTCGACGGGAACCTGGACAACATCACCGGCATTCTGTACAAGGACCGCGCGCTCATCGAGCTGGCCAAAGGGAACGACGAGGTGCTGCTCAAGGAGATCGCCCAGCCGGCCTTGTTCGTGCCGCGGCAGAAGGCGGCCGACGATCTCATGAAGCAATTCCAGTTGGAGAAGCGCCACATGGCGATCGTCGTCAACGAGTACGGCGGGGTCGTGGGGCTGGTCACACTGGAAGACCTCCTGGAGGAAGTGGTCGGCGAGATCATGGATGAGACCGACATCAGCGAAGAGCTGATCAAGCGAATCGGGAAGAACGAGATCCTGGTGCACGGTCGGACCGAAGTGCGCCGGATCAACGAGTTCTTCAAGGTGAAATTGGACGAGGAGCAGAATACGATCAGCGGGCTGATCCAGGAGCAGCTGGGACGCATTCCGGCGGTCGGGGAAGAGATCGAGGCGGGCCAATGTCGGTTGATCGTCCGGGAGGCCGATCAGAAATCCATCAAGAGCGTGCAGATCGTCAAGAAAGAGGAGCAGCCGGTGGCTCCCGCCGAATCAGCCGGCATCGGCCTTTCCGGATGAGGCAAGCCGTTTTGCCTCGTACATGCGCTGATCCGCCACCCGCACCAGTTCGGCCGCCGAGGTGACCGGCGGAAAGCCCGGGATCGTCGCATAGCCCGTGCTGATCGAAAACGAGACCGGTCCCTCCGGCGTGGCGAGCCGCAATCCCTTCAGGGCATTCCCCACCTTCTCCAGCACCGCCTGGCGGTGATCCTTGTCGGTTCGTGGCAGGAGGGCCACGAACTCGTCCCCTCCGGTCCGGGCGATCAGGTCGGTCTCCCGCAAGCTCGTGCTCAAGGTCGCCCCGACCTGACGGAGGGCCCGATCCCCTGCGTCATGGCCATAGCGATCGTTGATGGCTTTGAACGCATCCACATCCATGACGAGGACCGTGAAGGGCTCGCCGGTGCGTTGGAAGCGCCGCCATTCCTGCGCCAGAGCCTCCTCGAAATACCGATGGTTGTAGAGGCCGGTGAGCGGGTCACGGACAGCCAACTCCTTCAATTCCCGGTTCTTGGCTTCCAGCTCTTTGAGATACGTCTCGCGCTCCCTCAGGTAGACCTCGCGATCCCGCTGGGCCTGCTTGTGCACGGTGATGTCATGAACCACGACCAGGATTCCCCGGAGCGTGCCATCGTCCTGCCGGTCCGGATGAAAGTCCGACGAGAAGAACCGGGACGGCCCGGGTGACTGGGGATCGGTAAATTCCTCCTCCAGCCCATGATGCGGCTCGCCGGTGCTGAGCACGCGCTCGAAGACAGGTTGCATCGCGGACCAGGATTCGGGCGGGAGGATCTCCGGAAGGGACTTGCCCAGGAAGTCCTTGATGGAGCGCCCGTGCAGTTCGGCGATTCGCCGGTTGACCCGCTCGACCATGAGCGCCGGCGTCACGTACATCAGGCCGATGGGGGCGGTGGCATACAACGTGTCGAGGCGGGCCCGCTCGCGCTCGGTCGCCGCCAGCGCCTCGCGCACCGCCTGCTCCGCGCGCTTGCGGCTCATCGCCGCCCCCACCTCGAGGGCCACGGTGGAGAACAGCTCGAGTTCATTGGGGGAGGGCGAACGGGCTCGGCGCGTGGCCAGCATCAAGATGCCCAACACGGCGCCCCGATCGAGGATCGGCGCGACACAGACATACCGGAGACCGTCGATCCTCGCTGCCTCCCAGGGGAGATCACCGGCCGTCAGATCGTGCGTCACCGCCCGTCGCGTGGTGAGTGCCTGCCCGGCCACCGCCCGGATGACTGACAGCCCTTGAAGGCTGGTCACCAGCGCCTCCGACATTCCGGTCTGGAACCGGAGGACCAGCTCGTCATCGGCATCCAGTGTCTGGATACACCCCATCTCCACCTCGAAGAGCTGAACGAGCCTGGAGACGGTGGACTGGTAGAACGAGGCGAGGTCATCCGCCGCAACCGCCGCCTGGATCGCCTCGTTGAGGACGGTGAGCGTGAACTCGCGCTGGCGGAGTGAGCCCAGACTTTCCCGGGCCTGGCGGTCTTTCTTCTGCAGGGCTTCGGTCATCTGGTTGAACGCCTCGGTCAGCATCCCGATCTCATCGGACGAGGTCACGGGCAGGGGCGTGGCGACGGAGGCGGCTGGCATGGAGCGCATGGCATCGGTCAGGACCGTCAGCGGCCGGATCACCCCGATCCGGATGGCGACCCAGAAGAGCAGCAGCAACGCCGAGAACGCGATCCCATTGACCGCCAGCAGCCCGCGAAGATTCTTCCGGACCAGGAAATCGATCGTCGAGAGGTCCACGCCGATGAGGATCGCGCCGGGTACCCGTTGCTCCCTGGTTGCAACGGGTGTATCGCGAACTGGCGTCTCGACCTGCAACGGGAGCAGGTTGTACTGGACCCGGCCGCGCCCCCCGGCTTCGATCCACCGGACCGACTTGCCGTCTTCCAGCGCCTGCCTCAGCCCGTTTGGATGGAATCGAAGCGGCTGCCCGACATCCTGACCCGAGGACGAGGCGAGGATGGTGCCGCGGCTATTGACCACCACGACCGTCTGGACATCCGGAAGCAACGCCGCCTGCGCCACCACGCGCCGGAGGCTGACCTGGTCCCCGGTCAGGACCAGCGGCTCCGCGGTAAACGCCAGCACCCGTGCTTCCTGGGCAGCCTTGCCTTCCCAGCCCGCCAGCAGATTTCGCGTGCTCACCCGATACTGGACAAAGGTCAACAGCGCGGCCACGGTAAACAGCGCGCCGACCAGGGCCACGACAGCCTTGGTGCTGAGCGACACTCTGGAAGGAGCCCAGCGAATCATCCGGCCTCGACTTGTTTCGTGGGCGATTCGGCGGCGGCCAGAAGCCGGGCGAATTCGGCCTCTGACAGCACCTTGACGCCGAGCCGCTTCGCCTCTTCCAGCTTCGAGCCGGGGTCGGTTCCGGCGACGATATAGTCGGTGCGCTTGCTCACGCTGCTCGTGGCTCGGCCTCCCAACTCCTCGATGCGTCGCTTGGCCTCTTCCCGGCTGAACCCCGCGAGCTCGCCCGTAAACACGAACGTCTTGCCGTCCAAGGGACGATGCCGGGGAGCTTGCTGCGCGCGAGAGGCTTCTTCGAGTTGCAGGCCCAGCCCCCGCAGACGCGCGATGACCCGCCGATTGCGTTCCTCCTTGAAGAACGACTCCAGGCTGACGGCAATCTGCGGACCGATCTCGTGCACCTCCTCGAACGCCTGCCGATCCGCCGCCATGATGGCATCGAGCGTCCCGAACCGCCGCGCCAGCACGCGGGCGATATGCTCTCCCACGTTCCGGATGCCCAGCCCGATGAGGAAGCGCTCCAGCGAGACGCGCTTGCGGCGCTGAATAGCCTCGTGCAGGAGCGTGGCGGAGCGGTCCGCGAAACCGTCAAGGGTCAGGAGCTGCGCCTTGGTGAGCGCGAACAGGTCGGAGAGATCGCGCACGATGCCCCGGTCCACGAGTTGGGCGACGGTCTTCTCGCCCAGGCCGTCGATGTCGAGGGCGATCTTCGAGCCGAAATGCTCCAGCTCACCTTGGAGCTGGGCCAGGCAGGCCGCCTTCCCGGAACAGTAATAATAAGCCCCCTCCCGGATCACGTGGGAGCCGCACACGGGACAGCGATCCGGCATCCGGAACGGTTCGGCGCGGTGCTCGCCGGGGACCGGCACGCGCTCCACGACCGCCGGGATCACGTCGCCCGCCCGTTCGATCCTCACCGTATCGCCCACGCGGATGTCCTTGCGGGCCACCTCGTCCGCGTTGTGGAGCGTCGCGCGGCTGATCGTGACGCCGCCCACCTCGACGGGTTTGAGCAGGGCGAAGGGCGTCAGCGCGCCGGTACGCCCGACCGACACCCCGATGTCCTGAACCTGAGTCACTTCCTTCCGCGGCGTGAACTTGAAGGCCAGGCCCCAGCGAGGACTTCTGGACTTCTCGCCCAGCGCGTCCTGCCAGTCCCGCCGGTCCACCTTGACCACGATCCCGTCGATCTCGAACGGCAGTTGCTCGCGCTGCGCCTCGATCTCGGCATGAAACGCGACCACCTCTTCGATCGACTCGCAGCGGCGCCGCTGCGCCGGAATCGGCAGGCCCCAGCGATCCAGGGCCTCCAGCTCCTCCCAGTGGGCCCGGGGCAGCGCTCCCGCCTGCGCCATGATCTCGTAGCAGGTGACCACCAGCGGGCGCTCGGCGGTAATGCGCGAATCGAGCTGGCGAAGGGATCCTGAGGCGGCGTTCCGGGGGTTGGCAAAAGCCTCCTCCCCCCGTTCGGTCATGCGCCTATTCAATTTCTGGAACTCATCCAGCCGCATGTAGGCCTCCGCGCGCACCACGACATGGGCAGGCAGGTCGGCCTCACGCTGGAGCTGGAGCGGTAGCGAGCGGATCGTGCGGAGATTCACCGTGACATCCTCCCCGATGGTCCCATCGCCGCGTGTCGCCCCGCGGGTGAACCGGCCGTCGTCGTACACGAGCTCCACCGACAAGCCATCGTACTTCGGCTCCGCGGTGTACCGGACCGCTTCCACGCCCAGATCGCGGCGGACCCGCTTGTCGAACGCCCGCACGTCCTCCGCGTCCGTCACCGAGTCCAGGCTCAGCATCCGGCGTTCGTGCGTGACTTTTTTCAGCTCGCTGAGCGGGGCCGCGCCGACCCGTTGGGTCGGGGAATCCGGCGTGACGAGCTCGGGGTGGGCCGCCTCCAGGTCGAGCAGCTCCCGGAAGAGGCGATCGTACTCCTGGTCGGAGATCTCGGGGCGGTCCTTGACGAAATAGAGATAATCGTGCCGGCGGATCTCTTGTCGGAGCGCTTCAATCCGTTGCCGGATCGCAGCAGCCGCCATCTCAGTCATGGTCACTCGCGGATGAACCGAGCGGCATAGCTTCGGATCTCATGCCCGTTCAGCACGTGAAAGCGGCGCAAGCGGTCGATCGTCTGACCCGAAAACCGGCCCAGCGGGACCGTGATCAGCCGGCGCTGAAATTGCCGCGCGATCTGCCGCCACGCGGCCTGCGGCTGAACAGGCGAGACCAGGACCACGTGGCGCTCGCTGGAATGCAGCGCTGCGGCGGCGATCAGACGCTCCTCGAGCGTTCTGGCGAAGTCCAGCCGCGGGTCCTCCCAGATGTTCGGGATGGGCCGTGGCGGAAACAGAAACAGCGCGCCCCCGTAGCGGGACTGGCCGATGCCGGGGCCGACCATATCCTCCAGGAAATGCGTGGCGTAAAAGCACAGTGTGGACTCTTCCTCATGCTCGGCATACCACGTCGCCTGCCAGCGATACACGTCGGGGTCGGCAGGCGTCTCGAACAGGAAGACGACCACCTCCACGTTGCCCCGCGCAGGGGGAATCTCCTTCACGTAGATATCCAGCCGGGAAGCCGTCCCCGTCGCGCCGGCAGGGAGCTGCGCCTGCCGGCCCGTGTACCAGTGCCGCAGCGTCTCGCGCAGATCAATCCCGTCCTTGATCGAGGTGGTGAACTTCTCGACGCGGGCCAGGTCCGCCCCGAGCATCGCCCTGGCCTGCTCCCGGACATGGAGATTGAAGCTCTCGATCCGCTGGTCTTCCGGGGGCCAGGAACATTGCCGGAACGGATTCCACTGCAGCGCCCAGCGCCGGCTCTTCATGGGGGCCGGGGCAGGGCGAAGGGACAGCGTGCGCCAGATCAGCGGGGGGCCCTGGAGCCGGTTCTTGGCGACCGCAATCCCGCCATCCGGAAATTCCAGCCGGCCGATGCCGGCTGCGATCTCGGGGCGCCAACCCTGGGTCGGATCTTGCTCGTCCTGAAAGGCATAGCTCCTGGCCGTCTCCAAGAGAACGACGGCGAATTCATCACCGGCCATTTGCTTCGCGGCCAGAACGAGGGTGTACAGATCCGGGGTGAGGCGATGCTCCATCAGCGCGAGGTTTCGCACGTACTGCAGATAGAGCTGCAGCAGATGCGGTGTGACCCAATTCGCGACCCCGCCTTCCTCCCTCCGCCCAGCCGACCAGCGAGCACGGGATTCCAGCAAGAGTTCCTTGATGCCATCTACCGAGAGATGCCGATCCGACCGCAGCTCCGCCCGGCGGCGCTCGTAGAGCTCGGTAATAAACGGGAGCTCTCCCAGGACGAAATAGAGCGTGGCGGGGTCCACGCGGAACGAAGAAGGGGACGCAACCGGCGATTCGGGCTCGGTGTACGGGCGACGCGCACGATAGGCCTCCCGGAGCCAGGGCCAGTCCTGAAGCGGACAGAGACAGAGAATCGCATCGTGCTCCAGCTCCAGCTCGTGCAGCCGGAACGCCATCCAGGCGATGCGGACCCGGTGCTCGGGCCCCGGTGACGGGAGTGCCGGCACCAGCGCCGAGGCGAAGGCGGCGAGCGACACCTGCTTCAGCGCGTACGGATCGGGCGACGCAAACGGCGCCGGCCGGAAGACTGCAACTTCCCGATCGATGTAGGCCCTGGCGATGCCTTCGGCCATGGCGCCGCGCAGACCCATGATCACCGCCTGGCAGGGATCGATGGGGACGAAGCTGCAGCTCGGCGTCCCGTCCTGCTCCGGCTCGGGAACCGCGACCAGACTGATCCGTGGGAGGTCCTCCAGGGCGCTCTCGACGAGCGGCTCTACCGAGGGGGGGAGGGGAACGGCCAGACAGTCGTACCGGCGCTCGATCATCCGCTCCCGGACCTCCTGCGCGACATCGCCGCTCGCGTGCAGGATCGGGAGGACCTCGATCTTGGGAGACAGGCGGAGGATGGTGTCGACTGTTTGGCTCGAAGCCGTCATAGAGACTTGCGACTACTTTTACCGGTCCGGATGCAGTGGATCATCCCCTTCGAAAAAGAAATCGCCAAGCCCCCGCGGCAGCGGCTGGTCCCCGATCGCACGCTTGCGGCGCCGGGAGAGTCCCTCCAGATCAAGAGCCTCTTCGCCGAGCACCTTGATGAGGGCCTCCCGCCACACCTCCTCCTTGGCGAGCGGATGGGTCGGATCTTGGGCCAACCGCTTCAGCGCGTACTGGAGGATGTGGATGCCGTCACGGACCGAGAACGCGAGGTTCAGTTGGTGCGCATTCTGCAAGAAATCCGCGGTGACCGCGAGCAGCTCGGCCGGCGCGAACGGCACGTGGTAGCGGAGTATCGCCAGCTCGTCTTCCCGCCGCGGGAATCCCATGTTCAACGTCGGCTGGAGGCGGGACAGGATATAGTCGGGCACCTCGTACACGGACGCATCCTCGTTCATGGTCACACAGCAGCGGAACTCCGGGTGCGCCGTGACCATGATCCCGGCCACGACTGATTCGATGCACCGGCGATGGTCGAGCAGAGGGGCCAGCGAGGCCCAGCTCTTCTCGTTCATGCGGTTGCCTTCGTCGAGCACGCAGACGCTGCCGGTGACCATAGCGGTGACCAGGGGCGACGCTTGGTAGGCAATCGTCCCGGATTCCGCCAGGACGGGCGTGATCAAGAGATCCTCGGGGCGGGTGTCCGCGGTGCACTGATAGATATACAGGTCCTGCTTCCGCTCCCGCGCCCCGGACATGGCCAGCGTGGTCTTGCCGATGCCGGGCGGCCCTGTGATACGAGGCGACAGCGGAAGGTCTCTGGCATCGACCACCAGCCAGCACGCCAGCAGTTGCTTCAGGGTCTCCCGATTGCCGATCCATTCCTGTCGCAAGTCGATCGGCTGGGCCAGGCGGATGGTCGCACCATCGACCACCACGGCGCGTTGTTGTGCCGACCTCGATCCGGCTTTCACCGCCGACCTCCCGGCTCAGCGTTCCTCAGGCATCGGCGGCAACGTAACACAGCCTCCGGCGAGGGGTCAAACCGCCGGTCCCGCCCATGAAATAGTCGGCCTCGACTTTTGGTTTTGACTTTCTTGATCGCGCGCTTTATTCTACGTCGGCCCGGCCATTTTGCGCGGCTCAGCTTCACCATCCACAACAGAGCAACTGACGATCGTGCGGCCGGAAGGTCGGACTGGATGGCGGGAAAAGAGCGGACCGGGATGTTTAAGATGGCTCGTTGAGATGGCTCGTAAACCAGGAAGGACAGGTGTGACTATGAGGAGCGCCATGGACCCCCGCCTGCTGGGAGTCTCGCTGAGTGTGCTGTTGCTGTCTGGCTGCGTGATGGCCGAGAAGTATGAGGCGGAGAAGTCCCGCGCCCTGAATTTTCAACGCCTCCTGGCACAGGAAGAAAAGCGCACGGCCGAGCTTGACGCCGAACTGAAGCGCGCCAAGCGCGAGGCCTCGGAGTTCGAGGCCCGCAATCGCGAGATGACCGCCCAATTCCAGGCGGTGCGCGAGCAGATGGCAAAGATCCAAGACGAGACGGCGATCCTCCGGGAGGAAGCGGCCGCTCTGCGGGAGAAGGCTCTCGAGCAGCGGAGCCACGCACAGCCCTCCAAAGGAAAGCCCAAGCGGCGGGAGCGGATGGCTCAGCCAAAGATGTCCGAGCCCGCTCCGGAGCCCTCTATGGCGCCTGAAGAGCCGCCCAAAGCGCAGGGGGGCACGCCGGTGTATCACAGCGTGAAGCGCGGAGAGACCCTGTTCCGCATCTCCAAACAGTACGGCACGACTGTGCAGAGCCTGCAAGAATGGAACAACCTGCCGGACAACAATATCGAGGTCGGCCAGAAGCTGATCGTCGGCTACGAGTAAGGAAACAGCACGGTAATTCCTCGACCCCGCACCTCCCCCTGACGCCTCACGCCTGACGTCCCCCGACGTTTGACAGCGCCGGAAAGCGCATGCTACTGTGCGCTTCATGGAAAAACCTCGCTATTCCTTGAGCTTGGATGAGTTTCGAGGTCTGGCTTCCAGAGGCAACCTGATCCCCCTCTACCGGGAAATCCTGGCCGACTTCGAGACGCCGGTCTCTGCTTTTTCGAAGATCGACCATGGCCCCACCGCCTATCTCCTCGAAAGCGTCGAGGGAGGGGAGAAATGGGCCCGCTACTCGTTTCTTGGAAGCGGCTCGCCGGTGCTCCTTCAAGAAGAACATGGATCGGTGCTGCTGACACGCGGAAAACGCGTGCAGCGCTTTCCGATCAGCCATACGCCAGGGGAGTCCCCACTGGACCGTCTGAAAGACGTGATGGGGAGCTACCGTCCCGTGATCGTGCCGGACCTGCCTCGGTTCGTCGGCGGAGCGGTGGGCTATCTCGCCTACGACATCGTCCGCTACTTCGAGGAGCTTCCGGCGCGCCGGAAGGACGACCTCGGGCTTCCCGAACTGGCATTCCTCTTCACCGACACCCTGCTGATCTTTGACAACGTGGCGCAGAAGATCAAAGTCGTGGCCAACGCGCACGTCGAAGGGAGCGGTGACGCGACGATCAGACGCGCCTATGCGGACGCCACGACCCGCATCGAACGGATGATCAGCCGGCTCAGACAACCGCTTCGGCGCCCTCCGGCAAAGCGTCGTCGCACGCCCGGCACCCGCCAGGCGGGTACTCGCTTCACGCCGAACATGAGCCGGGCCGATTTCGAAAAGATGGTGATGCGGACCAAGGAATACATCCGGGCAGGGGACATCGTCCAGGCCGTCGTCTCACAACGCTGGGATACCCGCATCCAGACCGCGCCGTTCGAGATTTATCGCGCACTACGCGTCATCAATCCTTCGCCGTACATGTATTACCTCCGCGTCGGGGGCGTGGAGCTTGTAGGGTCATCGCCCGAGATCTTGGTACGGTGTGAGGACGGTGTGGTATCGGTCCGGCCCATTGCCGGGACCAGGCGCCGGGGCAGCACGGATGAGCAAGACCGCCAATTGGAGCAGGATCTGCTCGCGGACGAGAAGGAGCGGGCCGAACACATCATGCTCGTGGACCTGGGCCGCAACGACATCGGACGGATCGCGCAGACCGGGACCGTCCGCACGGACGCCCTCATGCAGGTCGAGCGATATTCCCACGTGATGCATCTGGTCTCCCAGGTGAACGGCCGGCTCGACCCCTCCAAGACGCCGTATGACGTGATGAAAGCCTGTTTCCCGGCCGGAACGGTCTCCGGTGCGCCCAAAATCCGAGCGATGGAAATCATCGAGGAGCTGGAGCCGACGCGTCGCGGACCCTACGCCGGAGCCGTAGGCTACTTCGGCTTTTCCGGAAACATGGATACGTGCATCAACATCCGCACCATCGTGATCAAAGGCCGCCAGGCCTATATCCAGGCAGGGGCCGGGATCGTGGCGGATTCCGAGCCCGACCGCGAATATGAGGAGACCTGTAACAAGGCCCGCGCCATGATGAAAGCGATCGAGCTGGCCGAGCAGGGGCTGGAATAGTATGTTGCTGATGATCGACAACTACGACTCCTTCACCTATAACCTCGTGCAGTATTTCGGGGAGTTGGGCGAGGATGTCCGCGTCTATCGGAACGACAAGATCACCCTGGAAGAGCTTGAGGCGCTCAAACCTGAGCGGCTGGTCATCTCGCCGGGTCCGTGCACGCCCAAGGAGGCCGGCATTTCGGTTGACGCCATCCGGCGGTTTTCGACCCGCTTTCCGATCCTGGGCGTCTGCCTGGGCCACCAGTCGCTGGCCATGGCGTTCGGCGGCGAGGTGGTCCGCGCCGAGCGGCTCATGCACGGCAAGACCTCGATGATCCATCACGACGGGCGGACGATCTTCCGAAATCTGCCGAACCCCTTCGAAGCCACGAGGTACCATTCCCTGATCGTCAACCGCACGGGCGTCCCGGCATGCCTCGAGATCTCGGCCGAGACCGCTGAAGGCGAGATCATGGCGCTCCGCCACCGCACGCTCCCCGTCGAAGGGGTTCAATTTCACCCCGAGTCGATCCTCACGAGAGCCGGAATGGATCTACTCAGGAACTTCCTGAAACTGTGATCAAGGACGCCATCGCCAAGATCGCGGATCGCGTCAACCTCTCGGAGAAAGAGGCCGAGGAGGTGATGCTGGAGATCATGGAAGGCGCTGCCACGTCCGCCCAGATCGCGGCCTACCTCATGGGGCTGCGGCTCAAGGGCGAGACCGTGGACGAGATCACCGGATCGGTCAAGGCGCTGCGAGCGAAGGCCGTCAGCATCCGGGTCGCCGATCCGCTCGTCGTGGATACCTGCGGCACCGGCGGGGACCGAAGCCACACCTTCAACATCTCGACAACCAGCGCGTTCGTGGTGGCGGGCGGAGGCCTGACCGTGGCGAAGCACGGGGGCCGCTCCGTCTCGTCACGCTCCGGGAGCGCCGATGTCCTCACCGCGCTCGGCGTGCGCATCGAGATGCAGACCGACCGGGTCGCCGAGTGCATCAATGAGATCGGCATCGGTTTCCTGTTTGCCCCGGTCTTCCATGGCGCCATGAAAAATTGCGCGGCCGCCCGCCAGGAGATGGGCATCCGCACGCTGCTGAACATCCTGGGCCCGCTGGCCAATCCGGCACGAGCCAGCATCCAGGTGCTGGGGGTCTACGACGAAGCGTTGACAGAACTGCTCGCGCGCGTGTTGCTGCAGCTCGGCAGCAAGCACTGTTTTCTGGTGCACGGGATGGACGGTCTGGATGAGATCACCTTGACCGACCGAACCCGCGTCTCGGAAGCGAAGGGTGGGGTCGTGTCAACCTACTACATCGAGCCGAAAGACTTCGGCCTCCAGCGGGTGCGCCTCAAGGAGCTGACCGGCGGCACCGCCGAAGAGAATGCCCACATCACCCGGGAAATCCTGCAGGGACGGTCCGGCCCCAAACGGGAGATCGTCTGCTTGAACGCGGCCCCGGCGTTCGTGGCGGGAGGCAAGGCCAAGACCCTGCAGGAAGGGTATGAGCTGGCCGGGCGAATCATCGACAGCGGGGCGGCCATGGAAAAGTTGGAGCGGCTCATCGAGTTCACAAACAGATAGGAAGACCGACGGTGGCAGCGCTCATCGCTTCAGCGCCTCCCAGGGCGACCCTTTCGGACTCCGGCGGGCGGAATCCTTCGAAAATTCCCTCGAAGACTCGGTCAGTTTCCGCTTTCCTTCCCGCCGGAGTCTCGCTGGGGACCCCGCCCTTCCGGCAACTTCGCTCTGACCGCTGCCACCTTTCGCTATAGCAACCATTGCCTGGGGAGTGCTTTGGTCGCCATGCATTAGGCGACTCGATGAGGCGCGGGGAGGGAAGAGAGTGATACTGGATCGGATACTGGAGCATAAGAGGGCGGAGCTGAGGCACAAGAAAAGCCGGGACTATCTGGCCGGGCTCAAAGCCAAGATTGTCGATCGTGAGGCGCCGCTGGAGTTTGGGCTCGCCTTAGAGGCCGCCGCACGGCCTCAGCGTCCGGCCCTCATTGCGGAAGTGAAGAAGGCATCGCCAAGCAAAGGATTGATGCGGGAGGATTTTGCCGAAGGCTTCGAGCCGGTCAAGATCGCGGAGGTCTACAAGTCCAACGGCGCTACGGCCATCTCGGTCCTCACGGACGAAAGCTTTTTTCAGGGTAGCTTGGACCATCTGCGCGCCGTGAAGGAGTCCACCGGACTGCCGACCCTCAACAAGGAGTTCATGATTGATGAGCTGCAGTTCTACGAGGCACGGGCATACGGCGCCGATGCCGTGCTGTTGATCGTGGCGGCATTAGAGCGGCAGCAGTTGATTGACTTCTTTACGCTGGCCCGTGAACTGAAACTGGATGTGCTCGTGGAGATTCACCACGAGCGGGAATTGGATACCGTGCTGGAGTGGCTGCCGGAAGCAAGTCTCATCGGCATCAACAATCGCGACCTCAAGACGTTCTCCACTGATCTCGCCGTCACGTTCCGGCTGGCGAAACGGATCCCGCCCGGAAAGGTTCTCGTCAGCGAGAGCGGCATTCAAAAACGGGACGACGTGCTCCGGCTCTCCGAAGCCGGCATCCATGCGATGCTCATTGGAGAGGCGCTCCTGCAAGCCGACGACACGGCCGCCAAGGTCCGTGAACTCCTTGGCGAGAAGGGATGACGAGGAGGGCGGTTGGCACTCATTGAGACCATCCGCGAGAAGCTTCGCAACGGGGAATATGAGTTCACGATCCCTCACTTCTTCGAAGAAATAGCCAACGATGATTTAATTTTGGCCGACATCGAGATGGCAATAGCACACGGCGTAATTAGACGACAATTCACTAGGGACCCCCGCGGCAAGCGCTATGAAATTGTTGGCCCAGGCACTGACGGGCGTCAGATCGCGGTAATCTGCCGAATCAAGGCCACAGGGAAGCTTCTGTTTATCACAGCCTATCGTGTGGAATGAGGTCCTCAACCATGAAAGCAAAGCGGCTCACTTACGATTATGACGGTTGCCATCTCTGTGGCGGCCACATGAAAGAGAAACGCATCAAGCAGGACTTCTGGATTAAGGGGAAGCTCATTGTCATTGAGAATGTACCTGCAGGTGTCTGCTCGCAATGTGGAGAAAAAGTAGTGAGAGCGGCTGTCGGAAAAGCCGTCGCATCCCTCATCGAGAAGCCTGCGCGGCTTCGGCAGGCGCGAACGATGAACGTTCCGGTCCTTCGATTAGCAGAGAAGATCGCCTGACCAGGACCGTCAGCGAGAGCGGCATCCAGAAACGGGACGATGTCCTGCGGCTCTCCGAAGCTGGCATCCACGCGATCCTTGTCGGTGAGGCGCTGCTGCGTGACCCCATCCTTGCATCCTCCATGCGGAGGCGTATCATTGTGCGGCGTGGCTGCTGCGGCGAGCGGCCAACGAGCCGCTACGGGTGGTGGCCCGGCGGTTTGGTGTTTCGCCGTCACGGATTAGCCACATTCAACGGGCGCTCGAAGGGCGTTCGTCGAGCCACGAGGAGCGCCAGGTGATGGCACGGTGCAAAGTCAAGCAATGACCCCATTCTTTACTTTGATGTGGAGTCGGAAAGAAAGGGGTCGGGAGCCATTTCTTAGCTGGAGCTGAGTCGAACATTATGAAAACGACTCCTGATAATCATCTCGAAGGCTCCTCACTGGAGTATAACGTCACGTCGGAT
>CAYZKG010000050.1:10332-18036 GCA_964478915.1 uncultured Nitrospira sp. | reverse complement strand
CCCGGTTCTTCGATCACCGGCTTGGGCGTATTGATGATCCCCATGACCGGCAAGCTCGTCAGGAAGACGACGGTCAGGAAGATGGCCCATTTCACTCTTGCATCCAGCATGACCCAATCCCACCAGGCTATCGCGCTCGCGCTTCTCCCGAATCCTTTGTGTCCCCGTCTTTGGCACAGCGGAAGCCGATCGTGCTGTCGGTCCGCCACATCTTGGCCTGAAACCGCTTCGACAAGCGCGCGTTGTGCGGGGTTTCTCTCCAGGAGCCGCCGCGGATCACTTTATGCTGGCCCTCCTCCGGACCTTTGGGATCGCGGTAGGGCGCTTTCTTGTAGTACTCCTCATCGTACGTATCGGCGACCCACTCGGCGACGTTCCCGGTCATATCATACACCCCGTACGGACTGCGTCCGGACTCGAATGACCCCGGCGGGGCCAGGTAGGGGAATCCGTCTTCGTCGCCTTCGACATTGGCGTGGCCGGTGCCGAGGTCGTTTCCCCACGGATAGCGCTTTTTGCTTTGTCCACGGCCCGCCTTTTCCCATTCCGCTTCGCTCGGCAGCCGTTTGCCGGCCCACTTGCAGTAGGCCTCCGCATCGCTCCACGACATGCCGATCGCCGGCAGATCGGACCGCAGAATCTTTTTGATGTCGTCTTCGAAGACCGGGATGAACGGCTTCCCGCGCTTCACCATCCGGACAAAGCGCTCGTACTCCCCTTGAGTGACCTCCCGCTTATCGATGTAGAACTCCTTCACGAACACCTGATGCTCGGGAGCCTCATCCGGATCTCCCTCATTGCTCCCCATGGTGAACGGGCCTTCCGGAATCTGCACCATCTCGCGTCCGTCATCGCCGATCAGCGTCTTATACACGGAGAAGTCTTGCCGCGCGACGGTCTCGACCGGCTGGCTCTCGGTTTCGATCGAGGCGAGAAGCTCGCGCTGTTGCCTCGACTTGTACGACTCATACATCAACCCGACGATCATCAGGATGAACGAGAGGAAGACGAAGATGATCGCTCCGATCAACACGTTCTTATTGTCCATTATCCACCACCCAGCATACCGAACGCACAGCCGTCACTCCTGGGGTTCCTGGGAAGAAGCCCGCTTGCGGTCGGCCCGCATGTCCAGCAGCATGGAGATCTGGACGCCGAGAAATCCTCCCATCGCCGCTCCCGCTCCCGCCCCGACCGAAATCTTTTCCGGACCGACCAGCGCCCAGGCCAGCCCTCCTCCCAGCCCGGCCCCAACCAGGATGCTGATCAGGAAACGCCGCCCTCCGAAGATCCCGACGACCGTCCCCAGCAGGATGCCTATGCCGATCGCAACCGGAAGCAGTCCCCCGCCCATGAGCAGGCCGATCAGAGTCCCCACGGTGCCCATGACCAGGGCGCCGAGAATCATATCGATGAGCTTGCGGGGAGAAATCTGGTTCAAGCCGGCTCCTCGGCTACCTCTAGGGAGCCACCGCCTCGATCGGACCGAAGTCCACCTCGACCCCGGGACCGCCGAGGAGCGAGATCCCCCAGGCTTTGGCGGCGGGTTCGTGGTTGTGGATGCGCTTGAAGTCCTCATAGGCGTTAACGCGCTCTTCGACCCACTCGCCCACCGGCTGCAAGCCCGAGCGAATCACGAGCTCGGTGGCGCTGAAGAGCCCGCCCTCCTTCAGCGTTCCCTTGGCTTTGGTCGCGCTCCAGACGTACTTGGTGGAGACAGGAATCACCAGCAGGTCGGTATCCAGCGAGACATAGACCGCCGCCACCAGGTCCGTCCCCGGCGGAGCCGCCTTGAGCCGCCACCGCCAGGTGACGACGGGTGTAGCCTTCGGGTCCCAGGCAATTTTTTTCTTCACCCGCTTGCTGGCCTTTTGGGCCGCAAGGAAGCCCGCGCCGTTCTCGGACTGCACCGAATACGCTTGCCTGGCAGCGGCATCCCCGCCTGTCTCTCCCTTCCACCCGCTCGGAAAGCCGCCGGCATCTTTGCTCAGAAAGTCTTCCAGCACGACCCGGCCCGCGGACTCTGCCGCCAAGGCGCTACCGATCACGCAGGCGACGATCCACACGATCAGCGTCAGCCCCGTCCACCCCGACCGGCCATGCTGCCGTATCATGACGGCTGCGCCTCTTCACGTGCGGACGAGATGAGCCGCGGCTCGCCTTCCGGCACCCGCTTCGGCATGCCCACCACCTGCCGGTCCCGGCTGCAGATCCAGAACAGAAACAGCACGGCGATCCAGAAGACCACCATGTTCAACGTGACCATCTTGGCCGCAAAGCCGATGGAGGGCGTGTAGGCCCAGGGCGACAGATCGGGCATCAGCTCATTGATGTGCCAGGTCAAGCGGCCGGAGGAGCGGATGTACCCCATGAGCCCCATCACCCACGTGAACGCAGCCGCCACGGCGAACAGCGCGACCATGCCGCGCGCCGAGATCCTGCCCCACTGGATCGGCCCATGCAGCTTCGCGCCGTGCAACATGGCGCGGTTGATGAGGAGGCCGACCACGAGGACCGTCAGGGTGGTGACGGCTTGAGGAGTCGAGAGCCCGATGCGCACTTTGGACGGCAGGTAGAACCCGTAGATCGCCAACCAGACGATATTGAGGATCCCGACGCCGAACAGGGCGGCCAAGGCGATATTGCCGGTCTTCGACCAGCGCACCGTCATCGTCCGGTTGGCCCGTCGGTAGAGCATGTAGCTCAGGGTAGTCAAACAGATCATGACATTGATGGCCCCGTTCTTGGCCGACATGACCCCGTAATTCCCGATCACCGGGTGCTGCGCTCCGCCCATCGCTTTCACTTCGCTCGGGGAGACCACGAGGGTGTGCGGCGTGAGCCAGATCATCAGACAGGTCATCAACGCCAGCACGAGGTACTTGAAGTACGCCTGATAGCGCTCCCCGCCCTGGATCCGGGCCATGCTTTGCCAGAGATAGTAGTTGATGCCCACGAAGAGCACCCCGATCAGCAAGGCCTGCACCACGAAGAGCCAGGTGAGCAGCCCCCCCATCATCGTCACGCCCATGCTCTGCCGGAACGCGTACACCGAGCGCATCAGCCAGTAGCCCGCGAACGGCATCGGCAGCAGCGCGCAGACGGTCACGAACAGGAAGACGTACCCGACCCAGTCGTAATAGGCACGCTCCTCCGCCGACTTGCTCGTCAGGAAGCGATAGCAGGCATAGGCGATCACCACCGCGCCGCCCGACATCATATCGGCCAGAAACCGGTGGACGTTCAGCGGATTCCAGAGCGCCGAATGGAGCAGGTGCCAGACGTTTCCCAGATAGCGTCCCTGCACGTCCACGCCGGCGGGCGACATCATGAACGCGATCCACCCGTTGGCCAGCAGCAGTAGCATGGCGCCGAGGCTGTTGGCCAGCACCCCGATCGCCGCGTGCAGCCATTTGAGCGACGGAGCCGCCATCCGGTCCCAACTGTAGTAATAGAGCACCAGGACGCCCGCCTCGGCCAGAAACACGAGCGCATAGACCGGCATCATGGATTTGAACGTGCCGCCCATGTAGCTCATGAATTTCGGGTACAGGGCAATGAAGAGGGCCAGCATGAGACTGCCGACCAGCGCGGTGAGCGACAGGGCCAACAGCGAGACTTTCAAAAAGTCGCGGGCCAGTTGATCGTAGCGGAGCGCGGCGACCGGATCCCGGCTGATGAGCCCCAGGAACTCGATGATGAGACAAAACAGCGGAAGCGCCAGGACGAAGCCCCCGAAATAGGTGTGCTGCTGCGTGATGAACCAGACCAGAGTGCGATTGTCCAGCGAGCCGTAGCGAGGATAGGTTGTCGCATCGACGCCGGGTGCCGGGGGCCCGACCGGCACGCCGTCTGTCCGATAGTACAGGTCCGTTCCGACGGCCGAGGCCGCGGCTGAGAGGCCGGCGGCACGAACCGCGGGAACCACGGAGACCTGAAACAGGCACAGCCCGCCAAGGAGCCACGCCAGGATCAGCGTGATGGCTTTGGATGGGGGGTCGGCCGGGGCCATGGCAACGCCATTCGAAACCGTCCGGCTTTTGGACAGGATGCCGGTGACGAACGGGCATCGCAAGAGCGAGGGCGGGACGGTCTGTTGGACCCGATCCTCGAGATGACGACGGTACCCCAAGTAGTAACAGTAGAGCCCCATCATGCCGGCGACGACCGCAGCCGTGATCGCCTGCTCGACCGGGCTGAGGCGCTCCTGACGCAACACGAACTCAAAGATCCCGATCACCACCAGAAAATAGGTGGCCGCAAAGGCCAGCCCCGGCCACCACCAAAACCGAAACAGCTCCGTCCAGCCGATCGACCGGATCAGGCGTTGGAACGACCCGCGGTGCTGCGCGCCGGCGAGATACGCCCAGACCGCCAGTGAGCCGCTGAGCACGGTGATGACCGCCAGTTGTACCAGATCGCTCCGGCCGACTTCGCCAAGATGGGCCATGCCCCACGCGACCAGCGCGCCGGTCAGCGCCGCGAGCGCCGACCACTTCAACAGTCGTGCGGGCTGCTCGACGAACAGGCTCCACAGCGCGCGCCCGTCGGGGAAGGTCAGGACCGGCTCGCCGTCCTTCTGCCGCGAGCGGACGTGGCCGATTTCGAAGGCGTCCCGGAAGACGGAGGTGCAGGCGATCACGATAGCCATCATGGCGGGGCCCTCGTGGTGCCGGAAGAAATCATACTGGATGAGCACCTTCAGCAGCGCCAGCACCATCAGCGAGAGTTGCACGCCATACACAAGCCCCACCCACCCGACGACCCACGCCAGCATCCGTCCGCGATCCTGGACCCAGAGGGTCGCAACAGGAACCTGGCGGCCGAAGCGGTACCCCCACAGCGCGGCCACAGCCGAAAGAAGCCCGCTGAAGAACAGGAGAGTCAGAAGGTCCGCCAACGGATCGAAATGGCTCACCAGACGGTAGGCGGCAAAAGCCCCGAATCCGGCCAGCAGCATCCCCACGCGCTTGCGTTTGCGCACCGCCTGCTCGGTGACGGCCATCGTGAGGCGAGGAAGCACCCGGAGTGTCATGCGATGCAACATCTCTAACTCGTTAGGCGTGAGGGGCACCCGTTGCATTTCCCGGAGCAACGGGTCCCCGGCGTAAGGGGTGTAATAGTCTCACGCTCCACCTTTCGCGAAGAGCCCAAAATAGCGAGCTTTCACTTCCTCCATCAAGGCGACCGTGACCCGGGACTCCCCTTTTTCGGCAGCCGTTCGTTCCAGCTCCATCCTGGCCATCGCCCGAACCGCCGCCGGGACATTAGCCAGTCGCCGCTCCGCTTCGGGATCCCACTCGGCTACCCCTCTGTGCCGCGCGGCCGAGAGGACCCCAACGCTGATGATTCGGTGCTGTCTGGCCCGGGCATAGTCCTCCACCTCCTGCCGAACCAGCGGCTCGACGTACGGTGGCATCCGATCGAGCAGATGCCGAGCCTCATCGGTCCACAGCGGCCGCTCCACCAATTTGGCCGCCTCCTCAGGAGTCGCCTCCACGGCCAGAGCAAACGAGCATCCCCGACAGCCGAACTGGACGAGCCAGGCGCCGCCGTCAGCGGCGCCTGTCCCCTCCTCCACACCTTCCGCCTGCAATGGCTGCCCACACCCGCAGGTGAGCATGGTCATCCGATCTTCCCTGGGTAAAGAATGTACAGCATCGTGTAGGTAATGCTCCCGGTCACGAACAAGACGCAGTAGATGATCATCGTAAAGCGGCCCAGCACCCGGTGGCGCCGCTCTCCGCTCGGCCAGACCCGCTGGATCGCGATCTCCACCGCGAAGACGATCGCCACCAACACCAAGAGTCCCGCATACACCATGAGCTTGCGCATCGAGAAACCCGCCATCGCGACGCGCGACGCGAACAGCATCAGCACGATGGCCGTGATGACCCCCAAGATCGTCCCGACCCGGCCCCAGGAGGTTTGCAGGAGCACGTCGTTCAGCACCCGCCTGCCGGCGGTGAGGGTCTGCGCGCGAAAACCCAGGATGATCATGTACACAGCCATGACCAGGCCGATGATCACCAGCGTGATGTGGAACGTCAGGAGCGGGATGAACACGTGATCGTACAGCGCCTGCGAGCCCCCGAACCCTTCCTTGCCCTCGAACGCCAACACCCCCAACTGCCGGAACAAGTAATAGCTGGTGAAGAAGGCCAGCATGGCCACCATGCCGCCGAGCATCAGCCAGTGGTGCGGATTGCCCTTGGCGCGCATGGCCTGGAACCATCCGATGATGAACAGGACGGTGAACAGGGTGGCCATCAACTGGCTGAGGTCGGCCCCGATCGTCGCGTGCGTCCCCAGGAATCCAGGCTGCTTCAGCCACTCAAGCATGTTTCTTAGCTCGTTAAGGCGCGCCAACCACCCAGCGTTCCGTTCTCGCTAACCCAGCACGCAGGCAAACTTCATCCCCGGCCGTAAAAAGGTCGAAGCCCATCTATTGCCTGGTGCTGCGGAGCTATCTCGTATCTCGCCGGCGCTTCACGCTGCACCGGGACCCATTGCAGTCTGCAGAGCAATGGGTGCCCCGCTTCACGCTTCACGGCTTCACGCCTTGCATGACCGCGGTTCGCTCCAGCTCAACAGGGGCTTCAAAACCGGCTGCGCTCATCCACCCCAGGGCGTCGGCAGTGGTGTAACACCGTCCCTGCTCCGTGTTCAGGAGGATGTGAACCGCGAAGGCGGTGACCCACGCCGGGCTGGTCCCGGACTCGTCCAGGAAACGATCTTTGATGACCAGCCGGCCGCGAGGAAGGAGATGCTGGAAGGCTTTTCTCACCAGGGCAGCGTTGGCCTCCGGCCCTTGGTAATGCAGCACGTCGGACATCAGGATCACGTCATACGGCCCGCCCAGCGGATCGGCGTTGAAGTCTCCGGGCAGCCCGGTGATCCGCGCCTCCAGTCCGGCCTCCTTCACCATCCGATCGGCGATCTCCAACGTCTTCGGCAGGTCGAAGATCGTCGCCTGCAGCCGGGGGTAAAGCTGGCAAAACGCGATCGCATGGGTTCCCGCACCGCCGCCAAGATCCAGGAGCGTGCTGGCGTCTCCGAGGTCGAGCCGTTGAGCCAGCATCGGCCCGCTCTGCTGCCCGATGCGGTGCAGGACAGCCAGCACGTTCGCCGCCAGCTCCGGATCGGTCTGAAACAGGTGCCCCTTCGCCGGCGAGCGCCCCCGCTTGATGGTCTCCTCCAGCTTGCCCCAGTTGGCCCACTCGGCCTCGTGCAGCAATAACAAATGGCCGACGTAGTTCGGAGAAGTCTTGACCAGATGCGACCGGGCCACCTCCGTGTTGGCAAACAGATCGGCCTGTTTGGTCAAGACCCCGATCGCCACCAAGGCGTTCATGACCAATTCGAGGGCGCGCTCATCCGCACCGACGCGGCGCGCGATCTCAGGAGCCGATCGGTCTTTTTCTCCGAGCGCGGTGAACAGATCCAATTTCACCGCGGTCAGGAGAATCTTGGTCTCCCAGTAGTATCCGAGCTGGAAGATCTCGGCGAGTGAAAGGGCTCGTGGCACTGAGGTCTCAAGATGCCAGGGTTTATGCCAGGTTACGGGGTTTGAAGCGTCCCATCTTAATAGGATCACCGTCTCAAAGGCAAGGTGCCGCGGCGCGACAAATAGCAGGCCAAAAAGGTTGGCTTCGACCTTTGTGCGGGGTAGAACTTCATAGGCATGTCCGATGGGTTAGCGAG
>CAYZKG010000050.1:0-10232 GCA_964478915.1 uncultured Nitrospira sp. | reverse complement strand
GCGGAACGTCGGCGCGGGGCACCGGGTACCCGTTGCATTCTGGAGAGCAACGGGTGCCCATCCTTCAAGAGCAATGGGTCCCGACGAGCTAAGAAAAGAAAAGGGCAGTGACCGGAATCGGTCACTGCCCTGGATCGAAGGCGGCGACGAGTTGCCTTCGATGCGGAACGTTACTTCTTCTTGATCTCGAACTTGGCCTGGGCGGTGCCTCCCTCAGGCACATCCACGTCGGCTTCCATCTCCCCCGCGTGCGGATGCCAGGCAATCAGCTTATGCTTGCCAGCCGGCACATCCTTGATCTCGAAGGTACCGTCCTCTTTGACAACCGTATAGTGCGGGTTAGTCACCGGCAGGAACATCGACTGCATGAACTCGTGCTGATCGCACTGCAGACGGAAGATCGAGCCTTGCTTCTCCTTCCGCAGGACCACCGGCTTGTCCAGCTTCGAGCCTTTCTCCGCCAGCGCGATGTTGAAGACCGTGGTCGAGCTCGGCCCCTTCACCTCGAAGGAATGCGGGTTGTGCAGCACGCCCTTCACCGATTTCGGGTCGTCGGGATCAGAGTCGTGATTCTCCACGTGGAAATTCTTCTTGTTGACCACAACCCCGGTGAGAGGCAGGAATTCGCAAAACTCGCCAACGACCTCGGTGCCCTTGTAGCCGTCCATGAAGGCCTTGTCTTCAATGTCCTTCACCGCGACCACGGCGTTCTTGAGTCCGCCATCCTTGCCCACCTCGATGGTCCTCAAAATCCGCTTGTCTCCCTTCACGAGATCTTTATTCTTCGTCGCAATCTTCGGGCAGAACTTCGGGTTCGGAAACTTCGAGAAGAGGAATTCCTTCTCCTCCGACTTGCCGGCGTAGGTGACCTTCCCGGTGATCGTGCCTCCCGCGAACGACGTGAGAGGCGCCGCCAGAAACGCCGCCACCACCAGCGCGAATACGATTATGACCAGACCCTTTTTCATACTACTGCCTCCTTGTGAATGAGAGAAAATTAATGAGAAGCTTCGGGTGACTGCGTCCGACGACGGCGGTATTCGGAAATTTCGAGCCCATTCTTATACAGCATTGCCTCAAACGATGTCAAGTTATAAACTGGGCCGAGAAGCCTTGTAACCTATTGATTTCGTGGCTTCTTGTTGGCAGCCTCCAGCGCCCGCCAGAGCGCCCCGCCAGCGGTTGCTCGCACCGCTTCATCCTGATCCCGCAGCGCCTGCTTCAGGATGGCGATCACGTCGGCTCCCTGCATGTGACCGAGCGCGCGCGCCGCCGCGATCCGAGGGCGAGGCAGAGGGTCCTGGAGGAGCAGCCGCAGCGTCTCGACGGCCTCCCGGCTCGTGCTGCCCGTGATGGCCCTCGCCCCCGCTGCCCGGATGCCGGGATCATTATTCAGCATCAGGTCGCGGAGCGTGGCGGCAATGTCTTCGTGCGGCGCTCCAACCCGAACGAGCCCCGACACCGCGGCGGCCCGCACGGCCGGATTCGCGTCCGCCAGCGCCTGGGTCAGCGCGGCCGTGCTCTCCGGCGCCTTGAGCTCTCCCAAGCTGACCGCCGCCGCCGCGCGTACGGCCGGAATGGGATCGGCGAGCGCGCGCACGGCCAGCGCCGCGCCCTGCGGCAGACCGAGGTCCCCCAATGCCGCCGCCGCCGCGCCCCGTACCGACGGCTGTCCATCACTGAAGGCCTGCTCGAGGAGTAACAGCGCCATTTCGTCCCGGAGCTCAGCGAGCACGCGCAAGGCCGAGCTGCGCTCCTCGGGGTTCGACGCGATCGCTCGTTGACGGAGCGCGTCCACGGCGTTCGCACGACCCAGCATGGCCAGCGCGCCATACGCCGCCACGCGGACCAGCGGCTGCTCGTCGTTGACGGCCGGCTCGATCGCATGGATCAGCGAACGGTCCCGCGATCGACCCAGCGCCTTGAGCACCGCGACCCGGACGATGGCCGCAGAATCCTCCAGCGCCTTCCGAAGCCGTGGCGAGCGACGGCCCTCCTTCAGCCGTCCCAGACCCTCCACGGCCAAGGCGCGGACCAGCCCCGATCCGTCGCTGAGCCCGTCCTCGAAGTACGGGACCGCCTCGCCCGAATCGAGCTCCTTCAGCGCGGTATAGCCCGCCCCACGCATCTGCTCCCGCATGTCCTTGAGCAACGGCGTGATGAAGCCGACGGCGATCTCCTGCAGCAAGGGGGCATCATCTCCGCCGAGCTGCTCGACCAACTCGTCATATTGCCTGAGCGCGTCGGCGGGCTTGCCGGTCTTGATCAGCTGTTTGATCTCGCCCCGGCGCGCACGGATCGCATCGTCGCGCCGCGCCGGCTTGGAAGAGCGCTGTGCGAGCTGGAGGAATGGCCCGCTGTGGGATCGGTCGAATCGGTCTTGGGCGTCGGCGAGCGCCGGAGCGGCGGCGAGCACAACCGGCAGGATCAGCGCAGCGGCAAACAGGTGGACGGGTCGAATCGTGCTCTCCTGGAACTGGTTGGGAAGGCTAGTGCTGCTGTTCAACGAGCGGAATGATCTCGAGGGGCCGGCCGAGAATCCCCTGCCCGAACCGAGGATTCTTCACGACCTGGTAGGCGGAGCGGCGTCCCTGGGGCGCGCGAAGCGACAGGCTCACCGCCGTGCGGCTGCCGGCCTCCACAACCACCCGCCGCGGCGGCGGCGGCCCGCTCTGCGGATGCCACGCCACCAGGCGGTATGTGCCGGGCGGGACGTTCGCGATGGTGAACGAACCGGAGCGATCGGTAACGGCATAGTACGGGTTGGACACCGCGAACGCCCAGCTCTCCATGTACGCATGAAACCCGCATTGCATGAGGAAGATCTGCCGGCCCTTGCTCAGCTTGATGCGCTCCAGCATGGATTCGCCAGGCAGGTGCCGGTGATGGGCATGGAGGTCTCCGCGCTTGTGATAATGATTCATGGGCAACGGGGAATTGAACAGGACCCTCGCGCCCAGCTCGATGGAGGTCTCGTACGCCTGGACGTCGTGCATGACCGGATCCATGTTCACGACCTCCACGCCATGCCCGTCACGCACCACCGTCACGTACGGCAGGAATTGGCAATCGCGGGCCTCCACGCGAGGAATCGACACCTCAAAAGGCTTCCCGGCCTGGACGCCATCCAGCATGACGAGCACATCCTTGAGGCCGCCGGTGTCAGGATCCACGACAAAGTCGCGAAGGAGCCGCCAGCCATGGCCGTCAGAAATCCGCCCGCAGTATTCCGGATCCGGAAACGTGACGAGATTGAAGCCCTTGGGCTCCGGAGGCGGCCCATCGAGCGTCACCGTCCCGGCGATCACTCCGCCATCGCGAACCTCGACGACTCCATAGGGCATGGGCGCCGACGCGATCCGGGCAATGGCCGCTGACGTGACGATGGCGATGACGCCCGCCACGACGGCAGTGAGGAGTAAGGAGTGAGAAGTTCTGTTCACGGGACTTGTAGTTCCAGCGTCGGCACAATGTCAAGGCGCTTGCCGAGGGCTTCCAAGCCATAATGCGGGTTCTCGACCATTTCGTGGGGACTCCGCCGGCCCGTCGGCGCTTTGAACTCGAACGGGGCCGTCACGGTCTGCTTGTGACCGACGACGACGCGGCGCTCCAAGGGTGCCCCGGCCTGCGGATGCCACGCCATCAGGGTGTACTCGCCGGGCGGCACGTCCGGAAGGCTGAAGTTGCCGTCCTTGTCCGTGACGGCGTAGTACGGGTTCTCGACAGCCATGGCCCAGCTCTCCATGTACGCATGAAACCCGCACTGCATGACGAAGATGCGACGCCCCTTCGTCAGGTTGATGGTCTCCTTCATCGGCTGACCGGGCAGGTGCTCGTGGCTCTCCGGCCCGACGTTCTTCTTGTGGTGCGGGTTCATCGGCAGCGGCATATTGAACAGGACCCGCGGACCCAGATGCGACGTCTCATAGGCCTGAATGTCGTGCATCACCGGATCCATGTTCACCACCACCACCTCGTTCTTATCCCGCACCACCGTCACGAACGGCAGGAAGCGGCAGTCCCGCGCTTCGATGGTGGGTGGAGCAAACTTGAACGGTTTGCCCTTGGACACGTCAGTGAGCATCACGACCACGTCTTTCAGACCCCGGTCAGGCCCGAACTTGAACTCTTCAAGCAGCCGCCACCCGGTGCCGGTGGAGATCCGGCCGCAGTACACCGGGTCCGGAAACGTGACGAGCGTGAACGCTTTCGGGGTGGGCTTGCCGCCCGTCATGATCACCTTGCCGGTGATCGTCCCTCCGTCTGAGACGGCGATCTCGTCATACCCCCGCGCCGGCGAGAGCTGGAGCAACACAACCCAACCGAATGCCAGCAAGCCTATAAGAACTTTTGATCTCTGCTGCATGAAAGTCTCCAAAAAAAGGGGGAGCCACGGCGGCTCCCCCTCATCTTCAATGCACAAGTTAAAAGTGAAAAGTTCAAAGGTAAAAGGTGCGCTTACGCCGGAACTTTTACCCTTACCCTTTTACCTTGTCGCAACGGGTACCGCTTGCGGCTCGGACTCGGCCTTCTTTACGCCGGCGGCTGCGCCGGCCAGCGGCAGCAGCCGCTGATCCCCGGTCGGCAGGACCCGGAAATAGCCCCACTGCCCCGATTGCGAATAGGGCAACCGTTGATTGCTCCAGACGTAATCGCCGGTCAGATGTGCCGGTCCGCCCGCGGACCTGATGAACACGTCGATCACTTCCGAGCCGGAGAATTCGACCACGCTGATCTGGTCGGCTCCCCGCATGAACGGCTCGATCGGCCACTCGTGCTTCTCGACGCTGAACATCTGATTCTGCTCGTTGCTCGCGCCGAAGACGTGGATCCGGACCGGATCGCCGGCGTGCGCCTCGACGATCGGCGTCACCGGGTCCTCCGGCTTGTCGGCCACGCAGGGCTGGAACATCTTGCCCAGCGAGCAGCCGACCTCTTCCCGGTATTTGTACGGCTCCGACCGGTAGTTCACGCCGGTCAGGCCGGCCACGTTCTGCACGTACGGCATGAAGCTGGTGCCGATGATGTTGTCTTCATCCTGGAAGAACAGCGCGGCATCCCGGTAATTCATCCGGTTCTCGTTGCCGGGCACTGTCCGATCCACGATCACATCGGCCACCCAGCTGTTCTTCAGGGAGATGTCGTCGCCGGTCTTCGGGTCCCGGTACTTGGAGCCCTTCGGGCCGACGATGAGCGCGCCGAACAGCCCGTTCCGCGGATTGAGCATCACGTTGCCCCAATCCCACACCAGCGAGGAGATCTCGCCGATGAACGGGTCCGCGTAATAGGTGTACGTCCGGCTCTCGCCCGGGCCGATCGTCTGATCGCCCGGATTGTTCCCCACGTTCGCGCCCAGAGAGTCCTTGGGATCGAACGCCAGCGAGATCGCCGAGAACGACGCGCGGCTCTGCTTCATCTTGTTCTTGAGATTCACCTTGATGCAGTCCCCGACGTTGGCGCGAAGCGTGAGCGGCATGGGTGTGAGGCCGGTGGCCACCTTGGACACCTCCTCCTCCAGCGTGTAGATCTTCGCGTCGGGGTTGGCCACCTGGATCTTCCGCTCGAAGTCCACCTCGATGGCCTCCGGGGCCTTCGGGTTGAACTTCATGGACGGATGGTCCATGGCCACCACATTGAAGCTCTTCACCGGCACCCCTTCCGGACAGACCGGCTGACCCTTGGGGATCTCGTTGCGGCCCGTATAGCCCGCCGGGAGCTTCTTCAGATCCGGCACCTCCTTGTCCAGCACCCGGAGGATGCCCCAGGCGCCCTCGGAGAATTTCGAGGACCGACCGTTGAAGTGGATGTAATCCCCGGCCTGCAATCGCGGCCCGCCGGCTTTCGGCACCACCAGGTCGTAGCGCTCCGCGATGCCGATGTGGATCGAGTTCTTCCGGTTGGCGTCCCCCGCATACCGCTCGGTCAGGAACGTATGGCCGGAGATCGTCCAGGTCATCGTCTCGTTCATGAGCGTATGCAGCAGCCGGAACACCATGGTATCCCCGACATACGCCCGCAGCAGCGGCGTATAGGGGTCCCCGTGGATGGCGCTGTTGAAGATCTGGGACGCCTCCGGGTTCGTCGCCAAGCGTTGCGCGATGGGCCCGGCCCGGAAGTTCAACCCGCTCCCGGTCGTGTGCGTCCCGCCGTTCAGGAACGGCATGGGCGTCATGTAGATCTTCTCCGGCATCATGAACGACACAGTCTTCCCCGCCTCCAGCGCCACCTCCACCGGCTGGCCGGGCGGATTCCCCATGGTCACGATGTTGACGGTGTGCGGCACGGTGTCGTGCACCTGCACCATCAATTCGCGGAAGCTGCCGTTCACCCCGTAGCCCACCGGTTCGACCGTCCGGATGTCGGCCACCGGGCCGCTCCGGATCTCCTTGCCGGTCTTCGGATCGTGATAGGTCGAGCCCACCGGCTCGGCGATCATCGTGCCAAACCCGCCGTGCGGCCAGGTGGTCGCCCCGAAGGCATGGTCATGCCAGAAGACCGTGCCCACGTCCGAGTCCACCCAGAACCGTTGCCGGACGAACTCCACCGTCACGATGTCGTTGGCCGGATGGTCGTACTTGAGCGGCCGCTGCAGGGTGATGGTGTTGCCCTTGATCTCCTTGATCCGGGCCACCTCGTTCCCCTTCACGTTATCGGCTCCCACCAGCAGCTCGGTGTTCACGTGGTACTGGGCCGCGTTCTTCACCGTGATGCTCCGCGCCCCCTTCTTGGCCGCCGCGGTCAGCATCGAGTTCATCGGCGCCGGTAGCCCCTTGTTCGTCTTCTTCGACAGCATCGTGAACGGCCGCACCGACTGCTCGTAGGACATGCCGGTGATCACGCCGTCCGACGACTGGTTGTCGAACTGGAAGAAGTGGAAGTGCGTGTTGATCTTGGAGGACTGGAAGTTCGTGTAGTCGTCGTCCTCCCACTCGCTGGTCAGCGTCCAGTCCACGCAATCATAAATGTTGGCCCGGACCACCAGCGGATACTTCAGATCGTCGTTCGCCCGGATCGCCGCCTCCTCCTCGTGGAGGACAAAGATCAACCCGTTCGGGTCCACCACCGGCGGCTCCTTGCCCTGGGCCTTGGCGATCTTGATCGGCAGCTTGATGAAGTGGACGTTGTAGTACTTGCGGCCGGCGTTCTCCGGGCACATGCTCCAGCGCCCGTTCTCGCCGGGGAGCGCCTGCTCCGTCGTCCGCTCGCCGTTCTCGTCCTGATGGATCATGTCCAGCCACGGCGCGCCCACGTGGTTCGGGGAGAACATCACCCGCTTCCCGAAGTGGGGCGTCAGGTGCGGCCATGCCACCTTGCCGGTGGTCGGCTCGAACAGGATCGGCCGCCGCTTGCCCGGGGTGGCGGACTTGTACTTGGGATTGTCGATCGTGCTTTCCTTCTCGCTCATCGCCCGGTTGCCGTCCCAGGCCCAGTCCAGCACGGTCGCGTCGTAGCTGACGACCTGGCCTTTCTCGTCATCCTTGTGGCCCGGCTTCCCCTGGGTCGGCAGCTGCATCTCCACCCAGTCCTTGATCGTGACCACCGCCGGGGTGGCCTTCCAGTTCGTCTTCCCCTTCTCCACGATCTGGAAGGTCTTGCCGAACCAGTCCACGTTCGTGCCGACGAGCTTGTCGGACGTGACGCCCGCCTTCATGCGGCCCTTGCGATCCGGCAGCTCGCGCAGGTCCGGCATCACGTCGTTCCGGTACTCGCTGACCTGCAGCGTGTTATAGACCCGCCAGTACCCCCACATGCCGGCCACATAGTGATGCGCCACGTGGCAGTGGAACAGGAAGTCGCCGGCCAACTGCTGGCACAGCCCGGAGCCGCACTCCGTTTCCAGGTCCAGCGCTTCCGACGGCCCGATCACTTCCACATCCACGCGGTCCGTCTTGGTACGGATCACCGGATACTTCACCGGGCCGTCCTTGGCGGTGTGCCACAGCGGCATCTCGTCAATGGCCCGCGGGCTCCGCGGCCACCGGATCGAGCCGCCGTGCGGGTGATGGGAATGGAACACTTCCGACCCGCCGTGCACCAGCCGGAACTTGGCCGGATCGCCCATGTAGGAGCGCGGAATCGTCGTGGGGGCGTCGCCGAAGGTGTACGAGCTGTACCCCATCGACTCGTCCTCGAACCCGAAGTACTCGTGCTGCACATGCATGTTGTTGATGCCGAACGGCTCGCTGCGGTAGTTCAGCGCGCGGCCGCCGGGCCGATACGCATCGGTCAGCGGATCGCGCTGGGGCAGGAAGTCTCCCTTCTTGTTCACCGGCCGGAACGCCTCATCGCCCACCTCGTGGTAGATGATGACGAATTCCCGGAAGTCCGGGCCGGTGCCGTTCTTGATGATCGCCTGCCAGCCGCTCTTCATCGGGGTGGGGTCGCCGGTGCCCAGCGGGTCGAGGTACTGCGAGCCCTTGGGCTCGACCACGAAGGTCCCGAACAGGCCCATCACCGTCAGCTCGCGATCGTTGCTGTAGCTGTGGAACTGCCGGCCGCCCTCCTGGATGCTGGGCCGGATGTACCACTCCATCTCCACGCTCTTGCCCTGTAGGACGATGGAGTCGGGGTTGGTGGTCGTGGCAGGCTTGCCGGTGGCACTGATCACCATGCTCGAGCCGTGGATGTGCAGGCTCACCTCTTCGCCGCCCTCGAGCTTGTTCTGCAGCGTGATCTTGACGCAGTCGCCCTGATTCCCGCGGATCACCAACGGCTGGATCCATTGGCCCTGAAGGCCGTTGGCCACACCCCCGGGATCATAGCCCTCCTTGTCCCGCGCCGCCTTGTTCTTGGCCTCCTCTTCCCGGACCTTATCAATGTTCTCGGTCAGCACGTACATGTAGCCGGGGTAGAAGTCCAGCCACTGATTGATCGAGATCTCGACGTTGATCGCCGAAATGTCGTAATGCTTCACCGGCGCGGTGGCGGGACACCGGCCTCCCGGGGCCGCGACCGGCTCCATGCGGGGGTCCGACACGAGCAGGTAATCCTGCCCGCCGGCCCCGTACTGGTGCATCATGGACATATTGTTGTAGAAGCCGCCGTTCGGGGTTTGGGTCTGGCTCTGGAGGTCCTGCTGCATCTGCTCCATGATGCGCTCGTGCTGCATCTGGACCATCGCGGCGCGCTCCGGTCGCCCGGCCATCGCATCTTCGACGATGGTCTGCCCCTTGAGCCGCTCGGCCCAAGCCGGCGACGCATGCGACATGGTGGTGGGCTGTGCGGCATGGCTCGTGTGCGAGGACGACTCCGCCGAGACAGGCAGGGGGAACCACAGTAAAGCTCCCAAGGCCATCAACCCCATGAGGGCATTAAATGGATGCGGAGAAAATCTGGTGTGGTACATGGACCGGCCTCCTTGAATGAGACGATGGGAATTGAGATTGCTGGCTTACGGACCTTACTCAACGACTGGACAGAACTCCCCGATAGCGGCGATAACCTCAGTACTTTAAAGAAGTCCGTCGGGGTCTGTCAATCGGGGAATTTTGACGTTCCTGGCCGCTTGCGCGGCCGGACGTGATACGTTACACGTTGTTCGTTAACCGACCGAACGGGCCCGAGGCTCGGGGCGCGGGGCCCGAGGGAAGATATGAAGAAGCGGTTGGTATTCGGGCTGATACTGGGAGCGATAGGAAGCCTGGCGATCCCGTGCGCGGCGCAGGCGCCCTCGCCGCCCGGTGCACAGAATCAAGCCACACAGAGTCCGGCCGTCGCGCCCCAACTCCCCTTGTTGCCGAGCCCGCTGGCTCCCGGCACGCTCGGCGCAGTGACCACGCCGGGACCCCTACCAGGAACGGCCCCCACGCCCGGCATTGCCCAAGGCTTAAGTTCCGGCAATTTGTCGCCTTCAGCTGGCCGAGGGCTACCAGGAATGCCTGGTGGGCCGCCCTTAAACGATCGGATAGGTGCCGAGGACCCAGCGCCCCGCTATATGAGACCTCCGGTGATCGGTCCCTTGACCTGCGACCCGGCCGCTGATCCCGCATGTCTCTAACCGCAGCGGCCGGACGTTAGACGTTAACCGTCTCGGGACACCGTTCCTGTTTGCAATTACCAGGCGGGTTCCTGTACAAAGAGGGACCGCGGGCGCTTCCCGCTCCTGAAACTCTGGCCGTCCCCATCGTCTAGTCTGGCCTAGGACGCCGGCCTTTCAAGCCGGCAACACGGGTTCAAATCCCGTTGGGGACGCCACATTCTCTGGCTCACCCTGAGGAGGGTGCGGAATCCCC
>CAYZKG010000049.1:0-18397 GCA_964478915.1 uncultured Nitrospira sp. | reverse complement strand
GGGAAGGGGTGGCATGGCACTGAGCGAACATCACCGGAGGCGCGGGGACCTACCGAGGCTTCCGCGAGAAGGAAAGCTGAAACTGACCAAGGCACCGTGGTCAGAGACCACGGCCGCGGGAATTTCAGAAGGCTTCCGCTCGCGGAAGCCCGGAAGGGTCGCGACGGGAGGTGTGGGAGCGAATGGCCATGCCACCCCTTTTATCCGGCTCTTTGTCAGCCGAGCCTCTTATTTCTCGGTAGTCTTCAGGACCACGTAAAAGGCGCGGCTTTCCCGCATGACCCGCAGCAGGATCGTCTCGCCGCGCTTCACCCGGGCAACCGCCGTGGTGAACTCGTTGACCGACGAGACCTCGCTGCGGTTCACCTCTTTGATGAGATCGCCCTCCCGCAGCCCCTCCACGTGGGCCATGCTGCCTTGCTCGACTTTGGCGATCAGCACGCCCTTGGTATCTTTCAGCTTGAATTTCTCGGCCAGCTCGCCCGTGAGGTCCTGAACATCGATCCCGAGCTTGACCTCCGTTCGGGACGGCGGCACCGAGGCGACGATGGCTTCGTCACGCCGCTCGCTGAGCGCGACCGAAAATGTCGTTCGTTTCCCGTCGCGGATGACTTCAATGTTGGCCGAGGCCCCGGGCTCCGAAGAGGCGATGAGGCGGGAAAGGGTGTTGGGCGTATCCACCGTCCGTCCATCCACCTTCGTGATGACATCACCGGGCTTGATGCCGGCTCTCGCCGCCGGCTCATTCTCGAACACCTCGTTGACCAGTACGCCTTCACCCTCATTGACCCCGAACTTGCCGGCCAGCTCCGCCGTCACGGGCTGAATGCCGACCCCCAGCCAGCCGCGGACGACCTTCCCCCGGGTCAGCAACTGCTGGATGACCTGCTTCGCCATGTTGGAGGGGATCGCAAAGCCGATGCCTTGGGCGAAATTGATGATTGCGGTGTTGATGCCGATGACCTCGCCGTGCATGTTGAAGAGCGGGCCTCCCGAGTTGCCCGGGTTGATGGACGCATCGGTCTGAATGAAATTCTCGTACCGCGATAAGTTCATGTTCTCTCGACCGATGCCGCTGACCACACCGAGCGTGACGGTACGGTCCAGGCCGAACGGATTGCCCACCGCCAGCACCCACTGACCGACCCTGACCTTGGAGGAGTCGCCGAAGCTCACGCTGGGAAGGGCCCGGTCGGTATTGATCTGCAACACCGCCAGATCGGTGTCTGGGTCCTTCCCGAGGACCCGGGCGGTGAACTTCGTCTTGTCGGAGAGCCGGACCTCGACTTCGGCGGCGTCGCCGACCACATGGTTGTTCGTGATGATGTGCCCCTTCTGGTCGATGATGACGCCCGAGCCGGAGCCGGGGGAGTTCGGAAGCCGCTCGCGCGGCGACTCCTTGGAGCGACCGACTCCCTGGACCGGGAAAATATTGACTACCGCGGGCTTGACCCGGTCGGCGAGCTCGGTGATCACGTTCTGCATCTCTTCCAGCAGCTGCAGTCCGGTGCCCTCCGCCGCGGCCAGCGGAGCGCCGCCCCCGGGGGCCATGAGAACCACCGACAGAAGAGAGATCCGAATGAGGGCCCTAACGACCGATGCGACTGGCCATGCTTCCAGCACCATTGCAGCCTCCTTACGATGACGACTCTGTGGCCGTGACGGAGGCCCCGGTTGCCACCCGGTCATCCGATGGCCGCGGCCTCCCGAACACTCGCGGAACCAACGTCGCGAGATCCTCCTCCAAGCCCACCACCACTACCACATCTCCCTGCTGAAGCACCACCCCCTCCACGGCGGTCAACAGGGCCGAGCCTCGCAGGACAGCGGCCACGCGGCCGGAGGGGAGGGGGAGGTCGCTCACCGCCAGTCCGATGGCCTGCGATCCGGCTTCCAGGACGACTCGCCGCATGACGGCCGACCGTATCGAGAGATCCCGATGAATCTGGAATAGCTCTTCGCGGACCGTTTCCAATTCCATCTGACCGATACGGGCGTCGATCTGAGCAAGCTCCTTTTTCAACAGACGAAGTTGGGAAACCGACTCGGCGAGAAGCGGCTCCACCTGACCTCGCATGAGAAAATCATTCGCGGTGACCGAGTCCGTGAGCACCTCGGCCAGCCGGACGCCAACCGCCTGATGGATGGAGCGCATCCGATCCGACACGTACGCGGCCTGGTAGTGCAATTGTAGGATCTGCACTTTACGATTGACTCGTTCGGCAATGGCGATCAAGGTTTCCCGCAAGGCGGCGAGGGTGATGGTCACTTCCTTGCGGATACGATAGAGAAATTCAGCCGTCATGGCGCATGCGAGGCCAGGATATTACGTCGGATAAGAGCCATTCTGTCAACTCGTCATTCTGGGCTCCGTGCCTTCCCACAGTCTAATCAAATTGCCCCGATGCCGAGCCACGATCAACCCCGTCACCACCACCGCAAAGAGCTCGAACCGCAATCCCTGACCCCCGACTTGACCGATCAATGGCAACGACGCAAACGCTGCGATCGCCGCCGCTGATGAATACCGCCACAGCATGAACGTGACGACCCACACCCCCAGCACCACCAGCCCGATCCAGGGCGCGACTCCAATGATGGCGCCGAGCGCCGTCGCGACGCCTTTTCCACCGCGAAACCCCAGAAAGACGGGGTACAGATGGCCGAGAATCGGACAGAGCGCAATCAGCAGCACCCAGCCTTCCCCCTCGATGAAGTGCGCCGCGACGGCCGCCACCACCCAGCCCTTTCCGACGTCACCCAGCAAGGTCAGGATGCCGGCCTTTTTGCCGGCGACTCGCAGGACATTGGTAAATCCGATGTTGCGGCTTCCGGCGGTCCGCGGATCGACGGTGCCGAGGCATTTCGCCACCAGCACCCCGAACGGGACCGAGCCTGCGACGTACCCTCCGACCGCCAGCACCGCCGCCAGCCCCTCAGTCGGCATCGACACGTTCACACTCGTCGCGCTATGACAGCCGCCTGAGCGCGATCTCCTGCCAGAAGGTCACCATGTGACGACCGCCCGATGTCAGTCCCAGCGCCAGGGCCACGTACAGGATGATGGTTCCGATCAGCTGCAGATTCCAGGCATCCGGTGTGACGCCGCCCAGAATCAGGAGCACGATGGCGATCACCTGCGCGGTCATCTTGTACTTGCCCATCGTCTCGACCGGAAGGGAAAACCCTTCCGCCGCGGCGATGGCGCGGATCCCGGTCACCGCAACTTCGCGCGCGATGATCAGAATGGCAACCCAGGCCGCGACCCGCTGGAACTGCACCAATAAAATCAGCCCGGACAGGATCAGCAACTTGTCCGCGATCGGATCGAGCAGCCGGCCAAGATTCGTGATCTCCGACCGACGGCGCGCGAGGTAGCCGTCCACCATGTCCGTGACCGCTGCGATCATGAAGACCAGCGCTGCGGCCAGGGACCGATTGGCCGTGGGGGTGGAGAACAAGACGACGAAGACCGGGATCAGCAGGATCCGGGACAGCGTCAACAGGTTCGGAAGATTGACGTTCCGGTCCCGCACAGCCCGCTCGGCGGCTAAGGCTTGTTTTTGATTCAGCGCCTCTGTAACCGGCATGGCTCTCTCTTCATCTTACACGACCCCGCTCTTTAATAGATCATGGAGATGGATGATGCCGACGATCTCACCGTTGTGCTCGACAACCAGCGAGGTGATCGAATACTGCTCCATGGTCTGGAGGGCCCGGGCGGCCAATTCCTGTGGCGGAATCACTTTGGGATGTCTGCTGGCCACCTCCCCGGCCTTCGTCGCCGTCACGTCTGAGCCCTTTTGCAGAAAACGGCGAAGGTCCCCGTCGGTGATCACGCCGAACAACCGGCCAGCTCCATCCACGACCGTGGTCATGCCCAGCTTTTTGTTGGTCATCTCCAGGATGGCCTCCCGCAAGCTGACCTGATGACCCACGCGCGGGATCGCCTCGCCTTGATGCATGAGATCGCGCACTCTGAGCAGGAGCCTTCGCCCCAGGGTCCCGCCGGGGTGAAACACAGCGAAATCCTCCTCCTTGAACCCCCGCTTCTGCAGTAGCGCCACCGCCAACGCGTCGCCCATCGCCAGCGCGGCGGTCGTGCTAGCGGTCGGGGCCAAGCCGAGAGGACAGGCCTCCTCGGCCACCGAGACGTCCAGCACCACGTCGCTGTGCTTCGCCAGGGTGGATTGCGCTTTCCCCGTCAGCGCCATCACCGGGATGCTGAGCCGTTTCATGAACGGCAGCAGCTTCAGCACCTCTTCGGTCTCCCCGCTGTTCGAGATGGCGATGAGGACATCGCCGCGGGTCACCATCCCCAGGTCGCCGTGGATCCCTTCGGCCGGATGAATGAAGAAGGCCGGCGTGCCGGTGCTGGCCAGGGTCGAGGCGATCTTCTGCCCGATCAGCCCCGATTTGCCCATGCCGGAGACAACCACTTTGCCAGTACAAGCATAGAGCAGCTCCACTGCATCAGTAAATCGGTGATCCAGGCGGTCCACGAGGCCGGCGATGGCCTTGGCTTCAATTTCCAACACGCGTTTCCCGTGCTGAATGCTCATAGGTCCACCCCCTCCCCTTTCCCGGCTGCCTGACAGATCAAGACCAGCCGTTCCAGCAGGGGCTTGAGTTGCCGCAGCGGCACCATGTTCGGTCCATCGGACGGGGCCGAATCGGGATTGGGGTGCACCTCCATGAAGAACCCATCGCAGCCGGCTGCTGCCGCAGCAGAGGCCAGAGGAACCACAAACTCCCGCTGTCCCGACGAGCTGGTCCCCGCCCCGCCCGGCAACTGCACGCTGTGCGTCGCATCGAACACGACGGGATAGCCGAGCCGGCGCATGATCGGCAGCGAGCGCATGTCCACGACCAGATTGTTGTAGCCGAACGTCGTGCCTCGCTCGGTCAGCAGGATCCGGGAGGCGCCGCTGGCCTCGAGCTTCTTGACCACGTGCTCCATCTCCCACGGCGACAGGAACTGTCCTTTCTTGACGTTGACGGCCCGCCCGGTCTTGGCCGCCGCCACCAGTAGATCGGTCTGGCGGCACAGGAAGGCAGGGATCTGGAGGATATCAGCGACTTCGGCGGCTTGCGCCGCTTCATCCACGCTATGGACATCCGTGAGGATCGGCACACCGATCTGTTCTTTCACTTTGCGGAGCACAGCCAGCCCGTCCCGCAGGCCTGGCCCTCGGAATGAGGTCACCGAGGTCCGGTTGGCTTTGTCGTAGGACGCTTTAAAGACATACGGAATGCCCAAGCTGGAGGTGACCTCGGCGATCCGGCGGGCCGTCTCCAGCATGAGCGGCTCATCTTCAATGACGCATGGCCCGGCGATCAGGAAATGGCGCTGGCCGCCCCCGACCTTGAACGGCCCAAGATCAACTTCTCGCGGCGGATGCGGCATGGACGGCTCCGGCTATCCCCCGCACTTTCTGCGGAGGGCTGCCCCGACGAATGCGCTGAACAACGGATGCGGACGATGCGGACGCGAATTGAACTCAGGGTGGTACTGGGTCCCCACGAACCACGGATGGCCGCGCAACTCGACGATCTCCACGAGCCTGCCGTCAGGAGAGAGACCGCTGAAGATCAACCCATGAGTGGACAGGGGTTCTCGGTACGCGTTGTTGAATTCATAGCGGTGGCGATGGCGCTCCTTCACTTCCAGGACACCATACGCCTTATGCGCCAGGCTTCCTTCCAGGATACGGCAGGGATAGGCGCCCAGCCGCATGGTCCCTCCCTTGTCGAGCACCCCGCGTTGGTCAGGCATCAGGTCGATGACCGGATGAGGCGTGTTCGGATCGAACTCCGAGCTGTTCGCCCCGGCCAGACCAGCCACGTTCCGCGCCAGCTCGATCACAGCGCACTGCATGCCCAGACATAGCCCGAAAAACGGTACGCCGCGCTCACGCGTATAACGGATGGTCTGGATCTTCCCTTCGATTCCCCGACCGCCGAAGCCGCCAGGAATGAGGATACCGTCGGCATCGCCCAACAGCTTCTCGGTCCCCAGCCGCTCGATGTCTTCGGATTCGATCCAGTGGATCCCGACCCGCGTCTCGTGGTCGATTCCGCCATGGACCAAGGCCTCGGCCAAGCTCTTGTACGATTCCTTCAGCCCGATGTATTTCCCGACGAGCGCGATCATGACATCGTGCTTGGGACGTTTGATCTTCTGCACCATCGCATCCCACTCCCGCAGGTTCGGAGGGCCTGTCTCCAGCCGGAGCAACCGGACGATCAGCTCATCGAGGCCTTCCTTGCGGAACACGATCGGAACTTCGTAGACAGTTTCCACATCCTTGGCGGTGATGACCGCGCCCTTCTCCACGTTGCAGAAGAGCGCAATCTTCTCCTTGAGGTCCGGGGGAAGATAACGGTCCGTCCGGCACAAGAGAATGTTCGGCTGAATACCGATCTCCCGGAGCTTGTTGACGGAATGCTGCGTGGGCTTGGTCTTTAACTCGCCGGCCGCGCCGATGTACGGCACGAGGGTCAGATGGACATACAGGACGTTCTCCCGTCCCACATCGTATGGCATCTGCCGAATGGCTTCCAGAAACGGCAAGCTCTCGATGTCGCCGACGGTACCCCCGATTTCGATGATGGCCGCGTCGCACCCCTTCGCGACATTCACGATGGACCGTTTGATCTCGTCGGTGACGTGCGGGACCACCTGGACCGTCCCGCCCAGATAATCCCCGCGCCGCTCCTTCATGATCACCGAATAGTAGATCCGGCCCGTGGTGTAGTTGTTCTCTTTCGAGAGCGTCAACGAGGTATACCGCTCGTAGTGACCCAGGTCCAGGTCGGTCTCGGCGCCGTCCTCCGTGACATAGACCTCCCCGTGCTGGTACGGATTCATGGTGCCGGGGTCCACATTGATGTACGGATCGAGCTTCAAGAAGGTGATCTTCAGGCCTCGACTTTCCAGGAGATTGCCGATGGAGGCCGAGGCCAGTCCCTTCCCCAGGGAGGACACGACGCCGCCGGTCACGAAGATGTATTTGCTCATGTCGGCCTCGTCAACAGGGGGTCTTCATAAAGGCCTCGTGCCGCTGCAAGGCTGCCGCCGCCCCTTCCACATCAGCGGGCGTGTCGATCCGGAGCGAGGCGTGAGCCGTCTCCCACACTCTGATCTGGATGCCGTGTTCGAGTGCGCGCAACTGCTCCAGCTTTTCGGCTCCTTCCAACAGCCCTGTCGGCAGCTCGGCGAGGCGAAGCAGCGTCCTCCGCCTATAAATGTAGACGCCGAGGTGGGCATAGTGTACGCCGGGCTGGAGCCCGCTACCCTCCCCGTCACGGACGTGCGGGATCGGGGAGCGCGAAAAGAACAGGGCATCGCCACGGTGACCGGTTACCACCTTCACGATCGCTGGATTGTACAACTCTCCGGTGGACAAAATCTTGCGCTTCAACGTGCCCATGCCGACGCCGTCCTGGCAGCCGAGGAAGGCTTCGACGAGATCGCCGAGCAGCCCCGGGTGGAGCGGGATTTCATCGCCCTGGAGGTCCAGAAAGACGTCCCCGGCCAGGCTCCGGGCCACCTCGGCCACGCGGTCCGTCCCCGTCCGGCATGCCGCAGCCGTCATGATGGCCGTGCCGCCGAACCCTTCGACAGCCTCACAGATGCGCCGGTCATCGGTGGCCACGATCACGCGGGCGATCCCCTTCGAAGCCTGTGCCCGCTCGTACGTGTGCTGGATCAGCGGCTTGCCGGCCAGCCTGAGCAAGGGTTTCCCGGGAAACCGTATGGAGTCGAACCGAGCCGGAATCACGACGGTGATCTGTGGCCGCGAGTCAGGCATTGGCCAATGCCTCCGACAGCTGCTGCGCTGTGACCGTGGCGGTCCCGACCATGCCCACGACAATGCCGGCCGCCTGATTGGCCAGCACCGCGGCGTCACGAATCGACGCGCCGGCAGCCAGCGCCAGCGCGAGCGTCCCGACGACGGTGTCGCCCGCGCCGGTTACGTCGTACACCTGCCGCGCCATCGTCGGGATGTGCCAGCCGGCTCCGTCAGTCTCGAACAAGCTCATCCCCTGCTCTCCGCGGGTGATCAGGACCGCCTGACAGCCTAGACGCTGGCGGACGATCTCTCCCGCGAGGTTGACGGCGTCTTCATCGTCTTCGGCGTTCACGCCGGCGCCCTGGCAGGCCTCCAGGTGATTAGGCGTCAAGATCGTCACGCCTTTGTAATAGGAGAAGTGTTCCACCTTGGGGTCCACCACCAGCGGGATGCGCCGGAGCATGGCAAGCCGTGACAGCTCGGTCATCAGCGGAGCGGTGATGACGCCTTTGGCATAATCCGACACGACCAGGCAGGAGATCTCCCGGAGCCGTGACTCGACATACCGGATGATCCGGCGTTGCAGCGGAGCCTGGATCTCGGAGCGACGCTCGACGTCATACCGGACCACCTGCTGGTTGTGAGCAATGATCCGGGTCTTGCGGGTGGTCGGTCGGTCCGGATCGATGATCACCCCGCCCCGACCGCGACGGTGCACGCCCAACTCCTTCAACAGGCGCCGACCGCTTTCATCCGATCCCACGATGCCGCAGATGTCAGCCTGACCACCGAGGGACACAATGTTGTTGAACACGTTGGCGGCTCCGCCGAGATGCAGGGATTCGGAATGCACATGGACCACCGGCACCGGGGCTTCGGGCGAGATCCGGCTGACCTTACCCCAAATGTAGTGATCGAGAATGAGGTCACCGACGACGAGGACGCCGGCCTGGGGAAACCGTTGGATCAGGTGTTGCAGAGACTGGCGAGACGCGCGGAGCAGGTGATGCGAGTCCCCTGTTCGGCCCGGCCGAACTCTTCCGGCACGCACCATCGACCTGGGCGGCGTCAGTGGATCGCCTTGCCGAGTCGTTCCCATCGCACCCATTGGGTCCAGTGGCCCTGGCCGCTCCAAGACCAGTAGATCCGCAACGCCTTCCCCTTGATTTTTTCAGCGGAGACGTAGCCCCAGAATCGGCTGTCGAGGCTCTGGTCTCGGTTATCGCCCATCACGAAGTAGGAATCCGGAGGAACCGTCACCGGCCCAAAATTATCGCGCGGATTGATCGAGCCGTCTATGGTGCCGGGATCGACTCGTTGCGTGTAGCCGCTGTCCAGAGCGGGTGCGCCATTGATATAGACCGCTTTGTTCCGGATTTCGATGGTATCGCCGGGAACCCCCACCACGCGCTTGATAAAATCCTTCTCCTCGTCCTCGGGGTAACGGAACACGATCACATCGCCGCGCTCAGGGTTGTCGGCCGGGACCACGACCTTCGTGGTGTAGCAGGTCACCGGGGGGAAGTTCATCTTCAGCTTGCAATCGGATGGCCACTGCAGGCCGTACGACAGCTTGCTCACCAAAATGTGATCTCCGATGAGCAGCGTCGGAATCATGGAACCGGACGGGATTTTGAAAGCCTGAACCACGAACACCCGGATCGCGAAGGCCAACAGCATGGCGATGACAATCGCTTCTGCGTACTCGCGCAGCACCGACTTGCGGGACTGTGGGGCCGCTTCGGCCGTGAGGACCGTGCCGCCGGACGGCGACACGGCGTCCGAGGACGGATCCCGTCGCTCCTCGACCGTCGGTTGATTCTGCTCCAGGCTACTCATCCGTCACCTTGAGAAGCGCGAGGAAGGCTTCCTGCGGCACCTCCACACGCCCGACCTGCTTCATCCGCTTCTTGCCTTCCTTCTGCTTCTCCCACAGCTTCCGTTTCCTGGTAATGTCTCCTCCATAGCACTTGGCGGTCACGTTCTTCTTCAGGGCACCGATGGTCTCCCGCGCGATCACCCTGTTGCCGACCGCGGCTTGAATCGCCACCTCGAACATCTGCCTGGGGATCAACTCCTTCATTTTCCCGGCCAGCTGCCGTCCACGAGCCTGGGCACGGTCGCGGTGCGTGATGAACGAGAGGGCATCTACCGTCTCCCCATTGAGCAGGATATCGAGCTTGACCAGATCCGACCCGCGATAGCCGACAAACTCATAATCCAGGGACGCGTACCCCTGCGTCCTGGATTTGAGGCGATCGAAGAAATCCAGGATGACCTCATTGAGCGGCAGCTCGTAGGTCAGCATGACACGAGTAGGATCGAGATAGTGCAGCCCTTTTTGGATGCCACGGCGCTCCTGGCACAACTGGAGGATGTTGCCGACGTAGCGCTCGGGCGTGATGATGGTGGCCTGGATGAACGGCTCCTCGAAGCTGGCGATGGCGTTGGGCTGAGACAGCTTGGCCGGATTGTCGATGTAGAGCACCTCGCTTTTGGTGGTCACGATCCGATAGACAACCGTGGGAGTCGTACTGATCAAACTGAGCCCATATTCCCGCTCCAGTCGCTCCCGAATGATTTCCATGTGGAGCAGCCCCAGAAAGCCGCACCGGAAGCCGAACCCCAGCGCCAGGGAGGTTTCCGGCTCGTACACGAACGAAGAATCGTTGAGACGGAGCTTGGCGAGCGCGTCGCGAAGATCTTCGAATTGAGCGGTATCGGTGGGGTACAGCCCACAAAACACCAGCGGCTTCACTTCCTTGTACCCTGGCAGCGGCGAGGCGGCCGGGTTGGCAGCGTCGGTCAGCGTATCGCCAATCCGGGTGTCCGCTACTTCCCGCATGCCGGCGCAGACGTACCCCACCTCGCCGGTGTCCAACTGGTCGGTCTTGGTCCGGCGCGGGGTGAACACGCCCACTTCCATGACTTCGAACACCCGGTTGTTCGACATGGCCCGGATTTTCATGCCTGGGCGGATGACGCCGTCAACGACACGGATCAGCACGATGACCCCTTGGTAGTTGTCATACCACGAGTCGAACACCAGCGCCTTCAAGGGCCGGTCCGGCTTGCCGGCCGGAGGGGGAATGCGCTCGATGACGGCTTCGAGAACCTCCTTGACCCCCCGCCCTTCCTTGGCACTGACCAGCAGCGCGTCGGTGGCATCGAGGCCCAGCACGTCCTGGATCTGCCGACTGACGCCTTCCGCGTCAGCGCTGGCGAGATCGATCTTATTGATGACCGGGATGATGGCGAGATGATTGGCCAGAGCCAGGGAGGCGTTGGCGATCGTCTGGGCCTCCACGCCTTGGGTCGCATCCACCAGCAACAACGCCCCCTCGCAGGCTGCCAGGCTGCGTGACACCTCGTAGGAAAAATCTACGTGACCGGGCGTGTCAATGAGATGAAAGGAATAGGTCTGGCCGTCGCTGGCCGGATACCGAATTCTGACGGCATGGGCCTTGATCGTGATGCCTCGCTCACGTTCGAGGTCCATCGCATCGAGAATTTGTTCGCGGTACTCCCGGGCTGAGATGGCGCCCGTGGCTTCAAGAAACCGATCAGCGAGGGTCGATTTACCGTGGTCGATATGCGCTATAATTGAAAAATTCCTGATCAGCGTTTGCAACGTGGCCGGATTCCTGCAGAAATCGGCTCATTATATTCGTTGAACTGTAGGTTGTCAAAGGGAAATCAGGTCATTATACCGTGAATCCCCCTGCTCGCACACGACAACTCACGGCCTGGGATCATCGGTATTTGTGGCATCCGTTCACGCAGATGCAGGACTGGGAACGCGAGATTCCGGTCATCGTGGAATGCGGCAAAGGGCCCTACCTGATCGACACGGATGGCCGGAAATATCTGGACGGCGTTTCCTCGATGTGGGTCAACGTCCATGGACACCGGCACCCCGTCCTCGATCGCGCCCTCCGCCGGCAGCTAGCCAGGATCGCGCACAGCACGTTCCTTGGGATGACCAACCCTCCGGCGATTTTACTGGCACGACAGCTCGTTCGGCTGGCGCCGCACGGTCTGACCCGCGTGTTCTACTCCGACGACGGCTCCACGGCGATGGAAGTGGCCCTGAAGATGGCCGTACAGTACTGGCGACAGCGGCATCCACACGCCGGGCGAAAGCGGTCATTCGTCCATTTCCAGCTGGCCTATCATGGGGACACCATCGGCGCGGTCAGCGTGGGGGGGCTGGAATTGTTTCAGAAGCCATTTGCCCCGTTGCTGTTTCCGACCCACTCCGTCGAACCGCCGTACTGCTACCGCTGCCCCTTGAAGCTCACCTACCCGTCTTGCCGTCTGGCCTGTCTCGAGCCGTTGGAGCACATTCTGAAGACACGCCATCGTGAGATTGCCGGCGTGGTGATCGAGCCGCTGGTTCAGGCTGCCGCGGGCATGCTGACGGCTCCCCGGGGGTACCTGACGCAGGTGCGCGAGTTGTGCACGCGCTACCATGTGCTGCTGATCGCCGATGAGGTGGCCACCGGCTTCGGTCGGACAGGGCGGATGTTCGCATGCGATCACGAGCGCGTCATGCCGGATCTCCTCGCTCTCAGCAAAGGGCTGACCGGCGGCTACATGCCGTTGGCGGCCACGCTGACGACCGAAGAGATCTATCGAGGATTCTTAGGAACGTATGATGAGCGCAAGACCTTTTTCCACGGACACAGCTACACCGGCAACCCGCTGGGCTGTGCCGTGGCGCTCGCCAATCTGAAAGTGTTCAGAAGAGAGCGGACTCTCGCGAAGCTGAAGCCCCGCATTGCCACGCTCGCCCGCCTGCTCCGACCGCTGTCCAAACTGACGCATGTCGGAGAGATCAGGCAGCGCGGGTTTATGGTGGGTATCGAGCTCGTCAAAGACCGCCGGACCAGAACGGCCTATTCCTGGTCGGACCGCGTGGGCCAGCGCGTCTCGGCGGAAGCGCAAAAGCGCGGCCTCCTGATCCGGCCGCTGGGCCATGTCGTGGTGTTGATGCCGCCGCTCATCATCAACTCGAAACAGCTTGCCCGCGTGGTGCGTATCCTGGAAGCATCCATCCGGGCGGCAACCGAACACCCATGAGGCACGGCGGTCGGGTAGACAAGGTCGGACTCAGCATGTATACTGTGCCCCGCTTTTCCGCATCGGTTCTTAACCCTAGAGAGGAGGATTGATCACATGAGCAAACTGGCCGCAATCATGTTCTGCTTGTTGGGTGTGAGCACGCTGGTGGTCGGGTGTGAGCAGAAGAGCGAGCCGCCGAAGACGCCGCCTCCAGCAGCCGCACCGGCGCCCGCGCCGGAGACCCCGGGCGCGCCGCCCGCCGGAGCCCCTGCTGCACCGGCCGCACCCGCTCCTCCAGCCGGCAAGTAATACCTCGACTTGAGGCTGGCCTCCGGCCCCTGATTTGGCGGAGGCCAGCTTCCTTCCATTTCATGCCAAGAGACCTCCCACTCAGCAACGGCTCCCTGCTCATCAACTTCGACCGGTTCTATCAGATCCGTGATTTCTACTGGCCGCACGTGGGGCTGGAGAATCATTCGGCCGGCCACGTGTTCCGGCTCGGCGTGCGGGCTGCCGGGACCTTCAGATGGCTGGATGATCCCGGCTGGACCCGCCGGTTACGCTACAGCGATGAGACCTTGCTTACAGCGGTGGAGCTGTCCCATCCGGAGCTTCAGGTCCGTCTGGCCTGTCGCGATGCCGTTGATTTTCACGAGAACCTCTATCTGCGCCGGATCGATGTCAGCAATGCAGCCGACGAGGAACGGGAAGTGCGGCTGTTTTTCCACCAGGACTTTTTTATCTCGGGGCACGACGTCGGGGATACCGCCTACTACGAACCCGAGCGCCGGGCGGTGTATCACTATAAAGGCTCCCGCTGGTTTCTGATCAATACCGCTACGCCGGGCACTCAACACGAGGATGCGACCGACACCGTCCAAGGCTGGCACATCGGGGTGCACCAGTGGGCATGCGGGCACAAAGGCTTCAGGAATTTATTGGGGACGTGGAAGGACGCGGAAGACGGCGAGCTGTCGGGAAACCCGATCGCCCAAGGCTCGGTGGACTCCACGGTTGCAGCCCATCTGATCATTCCAGGAGGAGCGACCAAGACGGTGTATTATTGGATCGCCGTCGGAACGCATTTCGAAGAGGTGACGCGGCTCAATCGGGCGGTTCGACGTCGCGGGCCCTGGACCTTCATCGAGCGGACGTCGGCCTATTGGCATCTTTGGCTCGACACCCACAAGCCTGATTTTGCCGATCTCCCCGCCGAAGTCAGGCGCCTGTACTCGCTCAGCCTGCTGATCATCCGCACGCAGATCGACAACGGCGGGGCGATCATCGCCGCTAACGACTCGGACATTACCTCGGCAGTCCGCGACACCTATTCCTACATGTGGCCGCGCGATGGCGCGCTTGTCGCCTACGCGCTCGACCAGGCCGGGTATCTTGACGTCACACGTCCGTTCTACAAGTTCTGCCGCGAAGTGATGGCCAAAGAAGGGTATCTCCTCCACAAGTACAACCCGGACGGAACCTTCGCGTCGAGCTGGCATCCCTGGATTCGGGAGGGGCGCAAGGATCTCCCGATTCAGGAAGATGAGACCGCCCTCGTGCTCTGGGCCCTGTGGGAGCATTTTCAGAAATGGAAGGACCTCGAGTACATCAAGCCCCTGTACCGTCCCTTGATCATTCGGGCCACCGAATTCATGGCAGCGTACCGAGATCCCGACACGGGGCTTCCTCAGCCCTCCTACGATCTCTGGGAGGAACGACGCGGCGTCCTGGCCTTCACCACCGCGGCGGTGTGGGCCGGCTTGAGCGCGGCTTCCCGCTTCGCGCTCGCCTTCGGCGAGACGGCGGCGAGCCGGCAGTACCGCATGGCGGCCTCACAGATCAAAGCAGGCGCCGAATCCATTCTCTATCGGCCGGAACTCAACCGTTTTGCACGGATGGCGAACAGGAAGCCGGACGGCTCCTGGGAGGTTGACAAGACGCTAGACTCCTCGCTCTATGGTCTCTGGTACTTCGGCATGTTCGCGGTGGACGATCCGCGGATCATCGAGACCATGAAGGCGGTGCGGGACCGGCTCTGGGTGAAGACGCCGGTAGGCGGCATAGCCCGCTATGAAGGGGACTTCTACCACCAGCAGAGCACCGACCGCGAGCAAGTTCCGGGAAACCCCTGGTTTGTGTGCACGCTGTGGCTGGCCCAGTGGCTGATCGCAACCGCGCGAACCAGGGAGGACCTCAAGGCCGCGGTGGCGATCTTCGAATGGTGCGTCAGCCACGGGCTCCCGTCAGGAGTCATGGCCGAGCAGATCCATCCCGACAGTCATGCCCCGCTGTCCGTCTCGCCGCTGACCTGGAGCCATGCCGCGTTCGTGACGGCGGTCCAAGAGTACCTCGCCAAGTGGCGGGTACTCTCGTGAGGCGGGGCACCCATTGCAGACTCAGAGGGCACCCGTTGCTCTTGGGGATGCAACGGGTCCCCGGTCCCGGTTCAGGAAATCTCGACGGGCTCTCCCCGACTGACTTTCAGGAGGTCGGCGGCGCTTCCCTCTTGCGAGAAGATCTCGAGCTGGCCATTGCTGTTGATGAGCGCCCCGAGCGCATCCCGGCCGCCCTCGGCGTAAGAGCGGACCAGCCCCTCAATCACCGTGCCCGCGATGCGGACCATGCGGACCGTCACGTCGGCCCGCTTCGTCCTGCCCCGCAACTCCTTCACGTGCAGGGAGGTGACATCGGTGATGAGGTTGCCGAAACGATCGACGTAGACCACGCGCCCGGTCAGGACATCTCCCTTCCAGACCGGCTCCGCGATCGGCAGCCTGACACAGTCGCGAATCAACGGACCGTATGTCCCCGGCGCCTGTCCCCTCGTGAGCCAGGCCGCCGACGGCGCGAACAGATCGCGACCGTCGAAGGTCGCGCCTTCCGAATCCAATCGGTACTGACGATTCTCGATCGCCCGGACCTCGACACCGACCTCGTCGCGAAGCACATGCGTCAGCAGGCCATTGTCCGGAGCGAGGAAAAAATACCGGGGCGACGTGACCAGTAGGGCCTGGCGGCTCGTGCCCACCCCCGGGTCCACGACCGCAACGTGGACCGTGCCATCGGGAAAATAATGGTAGCAGGATCTGAGAAGGTAGGCCCCTTCCTCCACGTCCTGAGGCGCCACCTTGTGCGAGAGATCCACGATACGCACGTGAGGATTGATGTTGAGGATGACTCCCTTCATGCTGGCCACGAAGTAGTCGCGGTCGCCGAAATCGGTGAGGAGAGTGACGACGGAAATCGCGGACGGCACTACAGCTCTCCAAATCGGATTTCGCGGATCTCGTACTCGACGGTGCGGGCCGGTGTGACGACTTCGACTTGATCGCCGATGCGATGCCCGATCAACGCCCGGCCGACCGGAGACTGAACCGAGATCTTCCCGTTTTTCAGATCGGCCTCGTCCTGACCCACGAGGGTGTACTCTTTCCGCTCTCGGGATTGCAGATCCATCAGCACGACCGTCGCGCCGAACACCACCGTCTCGCTGTTGAGACCGGCGGTCTCGATGATACGGGCGTCGGCGAGCTTCCGCTCCAGCTCATTGATCCGCGACTCGATAAAGCCCTGGCGTTCTTTGGCCGCTTCATACTCCGCGTTCTCGCTGAGGTCGCCGTGCGATCTGGCCTCAGCGATGGCCTCAATAACCTTAGGCCGTTCCACCTTGCGCAGCCGTTCCAGCTCAGCTTTGAGCGCCTCGTACCCCTTCTTCGTAATCGGTGTCGGCATATTCCCTCGTGAACAACGGCTAGAGGCGATAGGCGAAGCCCCTAGCCTCGCGAATGATGATATTCTTGCAGCGATCGGATCGTCAGCCCGCTCCGGACGGTGGCTTCAATCCCCATGACCGACGCTCTGGCGCCGGGCATCGTCGTGAAGTACGGGAGCCCGTGCTGGAGCGCTTCCCGCCGGATCGAGGCGGAGTCGACTTGCGAGGATTTGCTCCCCACCGTGTTCACCACCAGGCAGATCGCGCCGTTCTTGATGTGATCGACGATATGCGGTCGCCCTTCTTGAACCTTGTTGACCGATTCGACCGGAATGCCGCGGTCGGACAGGTAGGCTGCAGTCCCATGGGTGGCCTCGATGACGAACCCCAGGCGGTGCAAGCGGCGAGCGACATCAAGCGCCGCAGGCTTGTCCCCGTCCTTCACGCTGATGAACACCGTACCCCCGGTCGGCAAGGTCACGCCGGCCGCGGATTGGGATTTGGCAAAGGCCCACCCAAAGTCGGCATCAATCCCCATCACCTCGCCCGTGGAACGCATTTCGGGGCCCAGGATCACGTCCACCCCCGGGAACTTCGTGAACGGGAACACCGCCTCCTTGACCGCGACATGCGCGGGGCGGAGCGGTTCCAGAAAGCCGAGCTCCTCCAACGTTCTGCCGATCATCACTTTCATGGCCAGCTTGGCGAGCGGCACACCGACCGCTTTGCAGACGAACGGCACGGTCCGGGAGCCGCGAGGATTCACCTCCAACACGTACAGCGTTCCGTCTCGCACCGCATACTGGACATTCATCAGCCCTATCACGTTCAACTCTCTGGCCAGAGCCGTAGTCTGACGCTCGATCTCCGCCACGACGGAGGAGCTGAGCGTATAGGGAGGCAGCGAACAGGCCGAGTCTCCCGAGTGCACCCCGGCCTGCTCGATGTGCTCCATGATGCCGGCGACGACCACATGACGACCGTCGGCGATGGCGTCCACATCCACTTCGACCGCATCCTCCAGGTACTTGTCGATCAGGACGGGATGGTCCGGTGAGGCGTCGAATGCCCGCGCGGTATAGGCCCGGAGGCTCGGCTCGTCGTAGATGATCTCCATGGCCCGCCCGCCCAGGACATAGGAGGGTCGGACCATCACGGGGTACTTGATGGTCTCAGCGACTCGGACGGCTTCCGCTACAGAACGGGCTGTGCCGCTGGCCGCTTGCCGCAGATCTAACCGCTCCAGCAGGGTGCGGAACCGCTCCCGGTCTTCGGCACGATCGATCGCCTCCGGGCTGGTCCCCAGGATATGCACTCCCGCCCGCTCCAGCGGCAAGGCCAGCTTCAGGGGGGTCTGCCCGCCGAACTGCACGACCACCCCCATCGGCCGCTCGCGCTCCACGATGTTCAGCACATCCTCTTCCGTCAACGGCTCGAAATAGAGCCGGTCCGAAACATCATAGTCCGTGCTGACCGTCTCCGGGTTGCAATTGACCATGATCGTCTCGATCCCCTCTTCCCGGAGCGCGAAGGCCGCGTGCACGCAGCAATAGTCGAACTCGATGCCCTGTCCGATCCGATTCGGCCCTCCGCCGAGGATCACCACCTTCCGGCGATCCGTCGGTCGCGCCTCACAGGTCTCTTCGTAGGTCGAATACAGGTACGGTGTGTGCGCCTCGAACTCTGCGGCACAGGTGTCCACGCGCTTATAGGTGACGCCATTTCCTGCTGGCCCGGCGCGCCGCAGTTGACGGACCGCGCCGGCCTCCATGCGCAATAACCGGCCAAGGCGCGCATCCGAGAAGCCCAGTTGCTTGGCCTCGCG
>CAYZKG010000048.1:0-18464 GCA_964478915.1 uncultured Nitrospira sp. | reverse complement strand
GTCCAGCGTCTCTAGCGTATCGCTGGCACGATGGTAGTGGGGGTTTCTGAAGTCCGCAGTGTCGGTGAGCATCACGGCCGGATAGCCGTAACGCCAGAACGCGGCATGGTCACTACGCCGGGTGTCCGGGAACAGCTCTCCCTGTCCGGGAACGACCAGAGAGGCGGTCCTGAGCTCAGGGACCTCGCGGTTTACCGACTGCTCGATCGCCTCCGCCAGGGCCGTTGACTCCGAGTTCGCGACGATCGCCAGAAAATCCCCACAGGGAGGGACGGCGATCGGCAGCTCCGCTGGAGCCCGCTGTGAGCCGGGATCGGACCGGGTAAAGCCGACACATTCGAGGACGATCGCTCCGAGCAGCGCGGCAGACCTCCCCCGCAAGTCCGCGACGTAGGCGAGGCTGCCGAGGAGGTCCGCCTCTTCCAGACAGAACCCGATGAACCGCACCTCGCGGGCGAGCGGCACCCCCGTCAGACGCCGGGCCACTTCGAGCAGAACCGCGAGACCGCTGGCGTTATCGTCGGCGCCGGGAGAGTCCATGACGGTGTCGTAATGGGCGCCGAGGATCAGCGGAGGCCGATCTCCGCACCCGTCGCGGGCGGGGATGGAGGCCACCACGTTGTGATAGGTGCCGCCGAGGCTCTGAAAGGCGTGGGTGCTCGTGTGCAGGCCGAGTTGCTGGAACTCGTCGAGGAGGTAGCGTTCCGCCCAGCGGAGTGAAGCTGGGGAGGAGATCGGATGCCGCTCGCGGGCAAGAAGCCGGAGATGACGGAGCAAGGGCTCAGGGTTCACGCAGAAGACCGCGAGGACCGGACAGACCTAGGCCACGATCTCCGTGCCGATCCCTCTGTCGGTAAAGACCTCCAGCAGGATGGCATGCGGCATGCGCCCGTCAATGACGTGCGCTTTTCGGACACCGCCTTCCAATGCGGCGAGGCAGGCGTGGACCTTGGGGAGCATGCCCTCGCTGATCGTGCCCTTCTTGACCATGCGTTGCATGTCTTTCCGGGACAGCGTGGACACATGGCGGTTGCGGCCGTCCCGGATCCCTTTCACGTCCGTCAGCATCAGGAGTTTCTCGGCTTTCAGCGCAGTGGCGATCTCGCCCGCCACCAGATCCGCATTGATATTATAGGTGTGCCCTTCCCGATCGGTGCCGATGGGCGCGATCACCGGGATGAACCCTTCCTGCTGCAGCTTCACGACCAGGCGCGGGTCCACGGACTGAACTTCCCCGACCAGGCCGAGGTCCTTCTCGGGCCCATCCAGCTCCGCGCTGAAGCGCTCCGCCCACGCCTTCGCGGTCAGGGGTCGGCACATGATCAGCCCGCCATCCTTCCCCGTCAGGCCGACAGCACGGGCGCCGTGCCGGTTCAGCAGGCTGACGATCTCCTTGTTGATCCGTCCTCCCAGCACCATCTCGACCACCTCCATGGTGGCCCGGTCGGTCACGCGCACGCCCTGGTGGAACTTGGACTCAAGGTTCAGCCGGTTCAGCATGCGGTCGATCTGCGGGCCTCCGCCGTGGACGATGACCGGGTTCAGCCCGACGTACTTCAACAACACCACGTCCATGGCGAAGCCCTCTTTCAAGGTATCGTCCGTCATCGCCTTGCCGCCGTATTTGATGACCACCGTCTTGCCGGCGAATGTCCGGATGTACGGAAGCGCTTCGACCAGGACATTGGCTTTCTTAATCAGCTTGTTCATTCCACCTCCGGTGCGGGCTATAGGCTATAGGCTAGAGGATGAACCGGCTCAGATCCTCGTCCTTGACAACCTCACGGAGACGCCCTTTCACGTAGACGGCATCGATGGTGATCTTCTGATCCTTCAGCTCGGGCGCCTCGAACGAGATCTGCTCCAGCAACCGTTCCATGATCGTGAACAAGCGCCGGGCCCCGATGTTTTCGGTGCGGTCGTTCACCTGCATGGCGGTCTCCGCCACTTCTTCCAGCGCGTCCCCGCTGAAGTCGAGCGTGATCCCTTCCGTCGCCAGGAGCGCCTGGTACTGGGTCACCAGCGCGCTGCGCGGTTCGGTCAGGATGCGGATGAAATCCTCCTTGGTCAAGGGCTCGAGCTCCACCCGGATCGGAAACCGTCCCTGCAGCTCGGGGATGAGGTCGGACGGCTTGGCGCTGTGGAACGCGCCCGCGGCGATGAACAGGATATGATCGGTCCGGACCGGCCCGTATTTGGTGTTGACCGTGGAGCCCTCCACGATCGGCAGCAAATCCCGCTGCACCCCTTCCCGCGAGACATCAGGGCCCATCGTCTTCTCGCGGCCGGCGATCTTGTCGATCTCGTCCAGGAACACGATGCCGGCCTGTTCCACCTTGGCGACGGCCTCCCGGATCACCTCGTCCATATCAATGAGTTTCTGCGCTTCCTCCTGGGTAAGGTGCTTCAGGGCCTCGGGCACCTTCATGAGGCGTTTTTTCTTCTTGCCCGGAAACAGACCGCCGAGCATGTCGCGCAGGCTGCTCTCCAGCTCTTCCATGCCACCGACGCTGGAGACGACGCCGATGGGGATGCCCCGCTCTTTCACCTCCAGCTCGATCGTGCGCTGGTCCAACTTACCTTCCCGGAGCTGCAGACGCAGCTTCGAGCGCGTGGCTTCGTATGAGGTCGGCCCGATGGTTTCGTCTGCCAGCGCGGGAGAGGGCGAGCCGCTCGGCGGGAGCAGAAGATCCAGCAACCGTTCTTCCCCTTGTTGCTCCGCTCTCTGCTGCACCTGCTCCAGGTGGCTCGCTTTGATCATGCCGACGGACAATTCAGTGAGATCCCGGATGATGGACTCCACGTCGCGCCCGACATAGCCCACCTCGGTGAATTTGGACGCTTCCACCTTGAGGAACGGCGCCTCGGCCAACCTTGCCAGCCGACGGGAGATCTCGGTCTTCCCGACGCCGGTGGGGCCGATCATGATGATGTTCTTCGGGATGACGTCCTCCCGCAACTCGGGGCTGAGTTGCTGCCGACGCCACCGGTTCCGCAAGGCGATGGCCACCATCCGCTTGGCGTCGCGCTGGCCGATCACGTGCCGGTCCAGCTCCTCCACGATTTGGCGAGGCGTCAAGCTGTTGATCTGTGGGACACGAGCATTCGGGCGCATCGCTCAACGCTTGAGTTCTTCCAGAATGATCTGTCGGTTCGTATAGATGTCGATGCCGGCGGCGATCCGCATGGACTCTTCCACGATTGCCCGCACCTCCAGGGAGGAATGCGCGAGGAGCGCCCGGGCTGCCGCAAGCGCGTATGGACCACCGGAGCCGATCGCCAGGATGCCATCTTCGGGTTCGACGACATCCCCGGTCCCGGAGACCACGAACGAATGCTCCAGATCGGCGATTGCGAGCAGCGCCTCCAGCCGTCTGAGCACACGATCGGTCCGCCAGTCCTTGGCCAGCTCCACCGCCGCACGGGTGAGGTTGCCGCGATATTCCTCCAGCCTCGCTTCAAACTTCTCGAACAAGGTGAACGCATCCGCGGTCGCGCCCGCGAAGCCGGCCAGCACGCGGTCATGGTAGAGCCGCCGCAGCTTTCGCGCATTGCTCTTCATGATCGTGGTGCCGACCGTGACCTGACCGTCCGCCCCCATCGCCACCGCGGACTCCCGCCTGACCGATAAGATGGTGGTGGAGCGGATGGTCATGGCCGGTCCGTTTCGCCCTCAGCGGTGCGTCGGGCTCGGGGATGGGACCGGTCGTACACCTCCATCAGCCGATCCATGGCCAGATGCGTGTATTTCTGGGTCGTGCTCAGCGAGGCATGGCCGAGCATCTCCTGGATCGCCCGAAGGTCGGCGCCTTCGTCGAGCAGGTGCGTGGCGAACGAATGGCGGAGCGCGTGCGGGCTGATCCGGCCCTCGCGGAGGCGACCCGAGTACTTCGCGACGATCCGTTCCACGCTGCGGGCCGTCAGCCGGCCGCCGCGCTTGTTGCGGAACAGGGGCGTTCCCTGATCCGAGCCTTCGGTCGCCAGCGGCGTGGCGTGACAGGCTTGCAACGCCTCCAGCGCCACGGTCCCGATCGGGACGATGCGCTCCTTCCGTCCTTTCCCCCGCAGCCGGACCAACCCGTCAGCTACGTTCAGATCCTCAAGGTTCATGGCCACCAACTCGCCGACCCGCGCGCCGGTCGAATACAAGGTTTCCAGGATCGCTCGGTCCCGCACCGCCGCCGCGTCGTCTCCCTCCGGGAATTCCATCAAGGCATTGGCGTCATCCTTGCTGAGCACGCGCGGGAGGTGCTGTGGCTGCTTGGGGGTACGGACCTCTGCCGCCGGATTTCGGCTGATGCGCCCTTCGCGGGCCAGAAACCGGTAGAAGCTTCGCAGGGCCGCCAGCTTCCTCGCCTGGGAGGACTTCTTCTCCTTGTTCTGATCCAGCCACGCCAGATACCCGCGTACCGCGAGCGGATCCACCATCTCAGGGGACACAGCGTGCCGGCTCGATGCGGCCAGATAGGACAGGAACTGGCGGAGATCCGACCGATAGCTACGAATCGTCTCCCGGGACGCTCCCCGCTCCGTTTCAAGAAACGTCACGAAAGCCCGAATCGCGTCTTCCATCCCTGAAGATCCTCCAGCGCGCGCTGGCCGATTAGACGGCGTTTCTGCTCCTTGTCCCGGATCCGAGACGGAAGCGGCGGGAACAACCCGAAGTTCGTGTTGATCGGTTGAAAGTGCCGCGGGTCGGAAGTGGTGATATAGGTGATCAGGCTCCCGTGCGCCGTGGTCGGCGGCGGCGTGACCAGGGGAAGCCCGCGCAGCCCGCGGGCGGCATTGATCCCGGCCAGCCCGCCGATGGCGGCGGACTCCACATACCCTTCCACGCCGACGAGTTGCCCGGCAAAGAAGACCGTCCCGCGGACTTTGAGCTGCAGGGTCTCTCTCAGCAACTGGGGAGCATTCACGAACGTATTACGGTGAAGGCTGCCGTAGCGAAGAAATTCCGCTCCCTCCAGTCCGGGGATCAGGCGAAACACCCGGCGTTGCTCCGGATACGTCAGCTTCGTCTGAAAACCGACCATGTTGTAGCAGGACCCGTGCAGGTTCTCGGCTCGGAGCTGGACGACCGCGTGCGGACGCCTGCCGGTTCTGGGGTCTTCGAGGCCGACCGGCTTCAGCGGCCCGAACAGCATGGTCTGACGGCCGCGCTCCGCCATCACCTCGATGGGGATGCAGCCCTCGAAATAGGGAATCTGCTCGAAATCCTTCGGTTGCACCCGCTCGGCCGTCACCAGGGCATCGTAGAACGCGTCGTAGGCGGCCGCGTCCATCGGGCAATTCAGATAATCAGCGCCGCCCTTGTCGTATCGCGACGCTCGAAAGACCACGTTCATGTCGATGGAGTCCGCGTCGACGATCGGCGAAATCGCGTCGAAGAAATAGAGGTGCTTGGCGTGCGTCAGCTCGCCGATCGCCTTGGCCAGACGATCCGAAGTGAGCGGGCCGGTGGCGATGACGCAGACACAATCGCTCGGCACTTCGGTGATCTCCTCCCGGAGGATGCGGACATTCGGGTGACTCTCCAGCACTTCGGTGATTCGTTGGGCGAATCGCTCGCGATCCACGGCCAGCGCGGCGCCGGCAGGGACCCGCACTTCGTCCGCCACCCGGATCACCAGTGAGTGCAGCATGCGCATCTCTTCCTTGAGGATCCCCGGAGCGCTCAGCGGATCGCCTGACCCCAAGGAATTGGAACAGACGAGCTCGGCGAGCAGGCCGGTCTTGTGAGCCTGGGTCAGCTCCTTCGGGCGCATCTCATACATCGTCACCCGAGCCCCACATGTCGCCGCCTGCCAGGCCGCTTCCGACCCGGCCAGGCCCCCGCCGATCACCACCACGTCCTCGCGCATTGCACCGCCTCTGTGTTGGCACCGAACGTCGATCGCGAGGTCATTCTAAGAGCGGTGCCAGGAGGTGTCAAGGCAAGCACAGAGGCTTCTGCGGCACACGCGTGCCTTCGTTGACTGCATGACAGTCGTGTGCTAGGCTCGTTCCCAACGTGGGCGATTAGCTCAGTGGGAGAGCGCTTCCCTCACACGGAAGAGGCCACTGGTTCGATACCAGTATCGCCCACCATCGCCCATGATTCGCAGTCAGTCCGCGGTTTGAACGAAGCGAGGTACACAATGCGTGAACGCACACTCTTGGTCGGACTTGCCTTGGTCGTAGCCTTGGCGGCAGGCGGATGCGCCGCCGGCCGACAGATCTCGACGGGCCCGTCGGCGATGAATTACGCCACCATCGATACGGTCAGCCTCGCCTATTCGGATCCCGCGGCCTTTTCGCCGATCAGCGATCATCCGCTCCGGCTTGTGGCTTTCTTCGCGCATCCCGCCGGCGTGGTGATGGACTATACACTCAACCGCTCGGTGTACGACCTGGCCTCTCTGAGCCCCATGCTTTTCGGATACACGGCGGAAGACGCGACGCTCCGAGCGGCCCGTGCCTCCAGCTATCGCTGACCGATAGTTTCATCTCGATCGATTCAACATGCGCAGGACGATCAGCGTGGCGTTGATCGCGTCGGCCGTCTTGGTCAGCGCCTGCGCCGCCCCCTCCTCTCGCCCGGATCTCCCTCCGTCAGCCAGCGATCTTGTGCTTCTCAAGTCCATGCGCCTCTGCGACCAGAAGGACGAGGCATTGAAACGGTGGACAGGCCTTCCGGTGCAGCGCACAGCCTGGGGCAGCGGAGAAGAGATCGGGATTCCCGGGAACCGCAGCGAATCGGGCGCGGAAGAGTCTTTCTTTTTTGACGAGGACGGACTCCTGGTCGGAGCGCTCTTTGCGTTTCCAACCGGTCTGCCGTTGAAGCCGTATCCCGTCCTGCGGGACACCCTCTCGCAGCTGAAGCCGACCCTGGAGTTCTACCTGAGCCTTACCACCGTTCCGGACCGCACGAACCTGGACACGAGCGGCCTGTATCGTACCGGCGATGAGAAAACCACGACCGAGTACATCGTGCAGCGCGGTTCGAGCCCGACATTGCTTCTGGCTTCCATAGCCCTCGATCCTTACGCCTCCCTCCTGTCGGCGTACCGGCCGGAATTCCTGGCCCGGGGCGGGAAAGGGGACAAGAGCAAGTCGGCTCAGCCCGCCAGCCCCAAAAGCCCCTCCGCGGCGGCCTTCCCGTCGCTCCAGCAATTCGCCCGCGGCGAGACCGCCTATTTCGCGTCATGCGGGACGCGGGACATGGACCGAGCGGCGGCGGCGTATGAAAAGGCCATCGCCCAGGGCATCCCTGACAAGGTCCAGCTGGCGGAAGCGCACCACCGGCTGGGTCTGGCGCTGGCGGGCAAGGGTCAACTCACGCAAGCTCGTGCGGAAATCGAGCAGTCCTTGAGCGTGCGGCCGAACTCACCGGATGTGCTGAACAGCCTGGGGACGATCCACTTGAAGCTCGGCGATCGGGACAAGGCGATTGCGTCGCTCGAAAGGGCGATCACGCTGAGGCCGAACTACCCGCTGGCCCGGTATAACCTCGGCGAGGCGTATGAGCCGGTCAACAGCAAGCTGGCCATTGAACAGTACGAGACGTATCTGGCGCTGGTCGAGGGCGTGCCCGAGGAACGGGAGCGCATGGCAAAGGCTCGGGAACGGATCAGGATGCTCAAGCGGTGAGGGGAACGAAGAACGCTACAGACGGACTCTCTCTTCTTGCTCCTGCAGGGTCTTGCACTGGATGCACAGGGTGGTGACGGGCCGGGCTTTGAGGCGCTTATAAGGAATTTCCTGACCGCAACGCTCGCAGATGCCGTAGGTCCGAGTCGCCATACGGTCCAAGGCCTCATCGATTTTTTTCAGGAGCTTCTGCTCGCGCTCCCGCAGCTTCAGGACGAAGTTCTGGTCCACCTCCGCTGAAGCCTGATCACTCAGATCGGGAAAGGACTGGGTACCCGGGCGGCTGGTCAAGACGATGCCCGCCTCACTGAGCAGTCCGGCCCGCTGCCGCTCGAGGTCGCGACGAATATCGTCGTACTTGCCTCGGCGGGCGCTCGTCTTTTTCACCTGCCGTGGTTTCGCGATCTTGGCAGCGCTCTTTGCCATCCTCCCCCGCTTCATCTGATGAAGACGCGGCCGCATAAGGTCAAAAACTATAACAGAGTGCCAAAAGAGCCGTCAACGAAATCGGTCATTCCCGATCGTGTGGCGTCACAGTTCGCGTCTCCCCTCGATGGCCTTGATCAGCGTCACCTCATCGGCATACTCGATATCCGTCCCCACCGGGATGCCGTAGGCGATCCGTGCCACCTTCACGCCGTGGGGCTTAATCAGCTTCGTGAGATAAATCGCCGTGGCCTCTCCCTCGATCGTAGGGTTCGTCGCCACGATGACCTCCTGCACACCGCCTTTTTTTACCCGTTCTACGAGATCCTGCGCCCGGATGTCGGCGGGCCCCACCCCGTCGAGCGGTGACAGTGCGCCCAGCAACACATGGTACAGCCCGCGGTAGCCGCCGGCCCGCTCGATGGCATAGAGCGTACTCGGCTCTTCCACAACGAGGATCCTGGTGCGGTCTCGGGTCGGATCAAGACAGAATTCACAGAACTCGCCTTCCGCCACGTTCCGGCACTCCGTGCAGAAGGCCAGGCGCTCCTTCACGTCTCGGATGGCGTCTACCAGCCGCATGACGTCCTGCTTTTCATTCTTGAGGATCTGGAACGCCAGGCGCTGGGCTGTCTTTTGCCCGATGCCAGGAAGCCGCACCAGCTCCCGAATCAGCCGGCTCAGATACGATCCGTTATCCATGGCTTAATTTTCACTCAAAACTAAGCATTCAAAATTCAACACTTACAAGAGTCCGGGGATGCGGAGTCCGCCGGTAATGGCTTTCATCTCTTCGGTCATCATGTCCCGGGCCTTCCGCAAGGCTTCATTGGTCGCCGCCATGATGAGGTCCTGGAGCAGCTCAACATCGTCAGACTTGGCCACTTCCGGATCGATTTTCACGCCCACCACCTGCATCGCGCCGTTCACCGTCACTGTGACCATCCCGCCGCCGGCCGTGGCATCCACGGTTTTCCCCGCGGCTTCTTCCTGGATCTTCGCCAGCCGCTCCTGCATGGCCTGGGCCTGCTTCATGAGATTGCCCATGTTGCCGAAGGGATTCTTCGTCATCACCGGACCTCCTTCCGGGGCGGGACCTGCCGAACCTCGATCACATCGCCCCCGAAGATCTCCAGGGCCTGTTTGACCAGCGGATGGGCGCGAGCGTGTTCCAAGAGAGCCTGCTTGCCCGCTCGTTCCTTGGCGGCACGAGCCTGAAAAGCGCTCACTCCGGCAGGATCATCTTCCCTCAACTCCACCACCCGGAGCCGAACGGGCTGACCGATCACTTCCGCACAGATCCCGGCGACGAGACGGAGGCTGTCCTCTTTTCGCATTCTATCAAGCGCCATCGAGGCTGTCTCGGGGTACCCAATCGTCAACTCGTCGCCATCCACTTTCAGCGGTATCCCCATTTCCAGAAAGAGGCCGACCTGGGGATGCGAGGTGACCACGCGCTGAAGCAACTGGTCCCAGTGAAGTCGAATGGCCGGGGCCTCGGGCTGGGGCGGTTCCGAACGCGGCCTGCTCCCGGCCTCCACGGGCTGAGGGCCGGCGAGCTTGCCTCGATCCACCGGCTCAGGCTTGCCCGCGGCGCCGGCGACAGGATTTCCCGTCGGCGGCGTCGCGGACGACGGCGTCGGCCGAGCGGCAGAAGCCTCGCGCTTCGGGGCGGCGGGACGCGTGGCCTGGGATTGAGCGGGCGAGGTCGCGGCGGAGGGCGTAGTTCCCGGTGAGCCGGCCAGCGGCAGGTGACCGGCTCGCACGGCCGCCACCTCCAAGACGAAGCGCGGGTGAGTGGTCAGCCGCAGTGCATCCTCTGCGTGCGAGAAGATCCGAAACAGCTCCATCAAATGCTCAGTGGTGAAGCCTCGGGCGTCAGCGGCAATCTCGTGAACCTCATCGTCCGACAGATCCATTAAGGCCGGCAAGCGCTCCGGGGCGGGAACCACGGCTGCCACGAGGAGGTTTCGGATGTGCTCGACCAGATCGCTGCAGTATGCCCGAAGATCGTGTCCCTGATCGAGCACATCGGCAATGACCCGGAGGGCAGCCGCTCCGTCTCTCGCCGTGACAGCCGCCATCATCGTCAGGACCAGCTCGTGAGGAACCGCCCCGAGCAGCCGCTCCAGGTCGCTGTGCCGGACCGCCTTACCGCCGAAGGCCACCGCTTGATCCAACAGGCTCAGCGCATCCCGCATGCTCCCTTCGCTGGCTTTTGCCAGAGCCGCGAAGCTCCGCTCTTCCAGAGTCACACCGTCCCTGTCCGCCACCTCCCGCAGGCAACGCATGATCTCCAGCCGTGGGATCCGTCGGAAATTGTAGTGCTGGCAGCGCGACAAAATGGTGGCCGGGATTTTGTGAATCTCGGTGGTGGCAGAGATGAACAAGGCATGGGGGGGCGGCTCATCCAGGGTCTTCAGCAGTGCATTGAACGCCGAGGCGGAAAGCATGTGCACCTCGTCGATGATGTAGATCCGGTAGCTGCCGCGAAACGGGGTGAACTTGATGTTCTCGCGGATCTCTCTGACATCGTCCACGCCGGTATTCGAAGCCGCGTCGATCTCGATCACATCCACCGACGTGCCGCCCGCAATCTCGAGACAACTCGCACAGGTCTGGCAAGGAGTGGCGGTGGGGCCCTGCTCGCAGTTGAGGGCCTTGGCGAGAATGCGGGCCATGGTGGTCTTTCCGACGCCCCTCATTCCCGAGAACAAGAACGCGTGCGCGATGCGCCGGGCGCTGATGGCATTCATCAGCGTCTGGACCACGTGAGGCTGGCCGATCACATCTGTGAATGAGGCGGGGCGATACTTGCGTGCGGAAACCTGGTAATCCATGGTCACGTCGCCCTACACCTTACGCCTCACGTTTCACGCCTCACGAAGATAGTGGGGCCAGGTGATCCTGCGGCACCCAGACTGGCCTGCTTACCGTTGCTTCCTTCCGGACCTGGCGGGGTTCACAGGATTCTGTTGCACAGGGCCCAGCCCCTTTCCCCTTAGCTCGTCGGGACCCATTGCTCCGGGGAATGCAATGGGTGCCCCGCGCCGAAGTTCCGCGATCCATTCTCGCTAACCCATCGCGCAGGCCGTGTAGTTCCACGCCGTAAAAAGGTCGAAGCCAGTTATATCCTTTCTCTTAGGGATCGCTGGATCACGCGAAGCTTGGTTGGCGGAGAGGGTGGGCATTTGAAGTCGCGCTAAGGTGCTGCGCACGCGCTCCCGCCAGGGGGCCAAGCCCCCTCGCGCCTCCGCTGCGCTGCGGTCACCCCATGAAGGGGGCACACCCCCTTCAGAACCCCCGTTCAAATCCCACCCTCTCTGCTTTTGATTCTTCGCTCATTCCACTCAGCACTCATCACTCAACACTCAGCACTGCCTTTGCTTGGTGGCGGAGAGGGTGGGATTTGAACCCACGGTGCCGTTGCCGGCACACGTGCTCTCCAGGCACGCCGATTCGGCCACTCTCGCACCTCTCCCCACATGCTCCCATGTCGTTGTCTCCGTCAAGTCCCGCTCTTCCCGCCCTCCATTTCTCTTCCATGCCGATACCGGCTCCTGGCTTTCTCCATGCCTTCCGAGAGGGCCCTCCATTCCTGGGGCGAGAGCATCTCCTTCATTTGAAACCGCTTACCCAAAATCTTCATCGACACTCTCATCCGGTTATTATTGAGGTCGTCCAAAATCTTGGTGAACTGCTCCGATGTGGCCTCAAAGTTGGCGTTCAGCTCGTAAAGCCTCCGGTGAAACTCACGATCCTGTTGGTAGAGTTGCTTGACCTCGTTCATGATCTCTTCCACGATGGCCTGGACCCGCTTGGCTTTCTCAGGATCCTGGACCGTGTTCTCGACGAGGGCTTTCATCTCGGCGGCGCCTCTTTCCATAGCATAGCCCCTCCCGCCGCCGGAGTAGCCCATGCCGTGGTGTCCAGCGCATCCGGCGCTCAAGAGGGCCAGCCCCAAGTAGAACAGAAGCAGTGGTTTCCCCACTCTCATTGTCATCCTCCTGGTATAAGGTAGGCGCGCGATGAAGGCTTCGCCCGAAGCAGCTTCTGAAACCATCCGCGATCGAGGGGCTTCACTGTAGCACAGATCCCGGGTGTTTTCGAGCGGGCTTAGAGACCCTCCAAGAATATGAAAAAACTCCGACTCTGCAATATGTTTGTGAAGAATTCTGTTGACATGCTTTAGAGCAGCTGTTATAAAGCAAGCACGCTTTAGTTTCTTGCTTGTGGAAGAACTGGAAGACATACTCGTCGGTCTTGAACAGCGTATCAGCGCTTACAAAACAAGGCTTCAAGAGCTTCAGAAGAAGCGCGAGCGCTTGGACGACGAGATCGCAACGATCAAAAAATACCTCGAACTCGCCGAAACCCTCTATCGAGTTGAAGCCGACAAAGCCAAGCTCGCCAGCCTCTCCAGTCAAATCATCACGGACGACAAGGGCGCCCGCCATCTCCCGGTCACCGATGTCACGGACCAATCCCGGGAAATTCTGCTTGGCCGCAGCAAGTACGTCGGCATGAGCGTGCCGGAAGCCGCCTATCAGATCCTCCGGGAGACCAAGCGATCCATGCACGCCAAGGAACTCTACCAGAGGCTGGTCGAAGGCGGCATGCGCATTAAAGGCAAGACCCCGGTGACGTCGGTAGCGACGTCACTGAAACGAGACAAGCGATTTAGGAAAGTGGGCCCCAACACCTTTGAGGCCTTGGAAGAAACACTGATCCAGGCGGTCTAACCTTCCCATTGCAGGTGGCACGGAGATTTCGTGCCTGGAGAGGAGGTGAGAGACTTGGCGAAGAAGAAGGCGGCGGCGAAGAAAAAGAAAAAGTAATCCCACCTAGACGGTGACGTCGGGGGTGAGGCCACTTGCCCCCGACGTTCCTTATCTTGGCTCGTCCTGAGCGTGCCGGCAGTTCTGACCTCCCATACTCGCCACCTAGTTCACAGGCAGCACGATTCTGGCCCGTAATAAGGTTGAAGCCACCTCATCATCGTTCTGGCTGGCTTAGACTTGCGCTTGAACGTGGAGCGGAATGGTATGAGCGGCTGGATGCGACCGGTACAGGGGGCGGGATTCCGGGGCAGCGGCGCCTTCGGCGTTGATGAGCATCCACTTATCCGGTTGTTCCAGAATCTCCTGCACCAATTTGGTGTGAAGGGCGTGCCCGGAACGATCAGCGATGAGGTGTCCGACGATCGGCACTCCCAACAGGGCAAGGTCGCCAACGAGATCGAGAATCTTGTGGCGCACGAATTCGTCCGAGAACCGGAGCCCTGACTCATTCAGAATCCCGTCCTGAGATAACACGACCGTGTTATCCAGCGAGCCGCCTTTGCCCAACCCGCGGGACCACAATTCCCGCACCTCGTGCAAAAATCCAAACGTGCGGGCCTCGGCAATATCCTGCTCAAAGGCGCCAACCGAGCAGTCATACATGTAGCTCTGGCGGCGGATGAGAGGATGGGCATACTCGATGGTGTAGGTGATCCGGGAACTCACTGCCGGTTTGATCACCACCCGCCGATCGCCTTCCTTCGCTTCGATCGGCTGCATGATCCTGAGGAAGGGCTGCCGTTTGTCTTGCGCCTGAATTCCCGCCGCTCGGATCAGCCGCACGAACGGTCCCGCGCTGCCGTCCATCGCCGGAACCTCGGCGGCGTCCAGTTCGACGTACACATTGTCGATTTCCAGTCCGGCCAGAGCGGAGAGCACATGCTCGACTGTCTGGACCATCACTCCGTTGCTCCGGAGGGCGGTGCACAACTCGGTCTCCACGACGTTGCGGATCGTGGCGTCGAAAAACACTGGCCCCCGTGCTCCCTGGAGGACGAATACGATGCCGGTGTCGGGGGGTGCCGGGTGCAGGATGAGCGTCGCCTGTTTCGCGGTATGCAGACCGACCCCGGAACAGGTGGCCGGCTGGGCTAGGGTTTGCTGCTGACGCAAGCGGGGTCCTCCAAAATAACCATAATTCTCAGCAACCATCATGCCATCCTACATTCCCAGCAAAGAGGTTCTAAGCAGTTGAATTTATAAACCTCGCCCTAGGCAGAATGTGCTCGCCTGTGGCAAAAACGAAACATTTGTGGCTTTTTCCGCAGGACAATCAATAGTTCTCTAAGGGCGAGGCTCCAGTTCGATCAATCCCTTTCGGATCCCGAGAATTGCGGCCTGCGTCCGATCATAGACCTGCAGCTTGTGGAAGATATTGCGCACATGATTCTTGACCGTCTTTTCGCTGAGGTCCAAGGTATTGGCGATTTCCTTGTTGGTCTTCCCGTCCGCCACCAACCGCAAGACTGTGATCTCCCGCTCGGTCAGATCGTGCTCTTCCCACGATGGCTTTTTGCTCTTGCCCTGGGCGAGCAGGGAGAATTCGGCCAGGATCTTCGTCGCAACGGAAGGGTGAATCAGGGATTCGCCGCGATAGATGGCCCGGATTGCGGCCACGATCTGAGCCGAATCCGTGTCCTTGAGCAGATAGCCCGTTGCCCCGGCGCGGACAAGATCGAAGATGTACTGCTGCTCCTCGTACATCGTCAGCGCGACGATGCCGATGTGCGGGAATTCTCGCTTGATGATGCGAGTGGCTTCTACCCCGGTCATGCGCGGCATGCTCACATCCATCAGGATCACGTCCGGGAGGAGGGCCCGGGCTTTCTCGACCGCCTCCTGCCCGTCCTGGGCTTCGCCCACCACTTCGATGTCCTCTTTAGTCTTCAGGATCGCGCAGAGTCCCTCACGAACCACACGGTGGTCATCTGCGATGAGCACCTTAATTCGTTCCATCGCCGGACGCCTCCTTCTTGACCAGCGGCACTTGGATCCAGACCCGCGTCCCCTGCCCCTTTTTGGATTCGACCTTCGCCTCGCCCCCGACCAGGCTGGCCCGCTCCATGATGCCCCGCAGCCCGAAGTGATCCCACTTCTCAGGATCGCGGGAGACCGCTTCCGTGTCAAAGCCCACCCCATTGTCGGTGATGGTGGCGGTCAGCGCGTCCTCGCTGATATGCAGCCGGACTGCCACTCGATCGGCCCGGGAATGTTTCTGCACGTTGCTGAGCGCTTCTTGCACGATGCGAAACAGGAAAATCTTCGTCTTGGGAAACAGCGTGGTCTCATCACCGGCCACGGAAAACTCGGTTTTCACATGATACTGCGTCTCGTACGACTTGAGGTAATTGGTCAGTGCGGGAATCAGCTCCAGCCTATCGTAATGGACCGGTCGGAGATTGGTAATGACCTGCCGGGCCTCCTGAATGGCCAGTTTCAATTCGGCTTTCGTCTCCTGAAGCGTCGCATCACACGCTCGGGGATCCTTGCGCAGCAGCTCCTGGCACAGATCCAACTTGAAGTTGACGCCGGCCAGACTCTGCACCAGTCCGTCATGGATATCGCAGGCAATCCGGGTGCGCTCGGCGGTGACCGCGGTGCCGGCTTCCTTGACGTAGAGCCGGTAGAGCGCCTGGTATTTGTTGAGGGTCTTCTCGATTTCGGCGGCCGCGCGGATCCGCGCTTCAATCAACTGCCACATGAACTTGGCGCTGGGCCCGCCGATCACGGTCACCCCCATCCGGTGGAAGTCCTGGAGGACCCGCTCCACCTCGGAAGAGCCCGTGACGTCGATGATCAGATCGACGGTTTCCATCTCCAGCAGCTCGCGATAATCGGAGGTGATCGGAATCTTGAGCTTGCGGGCAAGCTTGATTCCCGGCGCCTGAGGATTGATTTCGGCGATGCCGACGATTTCCACGAGGGGATCCCGAGCGAAGATCTCCATCAACGCCGTGCCTCCCCTGCCCGCGCCGATGATCGCCACGTGCGTCGGCGCGGCGGGCTTCCTTCGGCGGCGACGCTGGAGCTTATTCTCTTTCAAAGGCACCGATGGCATGGCCGCTCCCCTGGCATCCTTGGAAAGTCTGGCCCTGTCTGCATCCTTCATGATGGGCACGGTCGGAGAAGAACGGGTACTGACGGTGGGACGGTGTGAGGGAGCGACCGTGGAAGGGGTTACTTCTCCCGCCGCTCACAGGCCAGCGCCTTCAGCTCCTCCATAAACTGGTCAATGTCTTTGAATTCCCGGTACACCGAGGCAAACCGGACGTAGGCCACTTGGTCGAGCTGGTGCAACTCGCGCATCACCGCTTCACCGATGGTGACGCTCTGGATCTCGCTCTCTCCCATCTCCTGGAACTGCTTCTCCAGACGGTCCACTACCGCGTCCAGCGTGGCGATGCTGATCGGGCGCTTCTCGCACGCCTTCTTGAGCCCGGCCAGAATCTTCCCCCGGTCGAATGGCTCGCGCCGCCCGTCCTTTTTCACCACCATAGGGAGGCTCTCCTCGATCCGCTCATAGGTGGTGTACCGACGCTTGCAGACAAGGCATTCCCGACGCCGGCGGATGATCTCCCCTTCGCGGGCCATCCGGGAATCGACGACCTTGTCTTCCAGTTCATCGCAGTACGGACATTTCATGAGGAGGTCTCATCCGCCCCATAGGCATAAAACATCGGAAACCGCTTGCACAGCGCCTTGGCCTGCTTGCGCACCTCGCGCTGCACCCGTCTATCTTGAGGTCGCTGCAACACCCGATCCACCAATGAGACGATCTCGGCCATCTCGGCTTCCCGCATCCCGCGAGTGGCCACGATGGGCGTTCCCAGCCGGACCCCGCCGGCGATGGCCGGCGGCTTGTCGTCATAAGGCACCGCGTTCTTGTTGACGATGATGCCGGCTGCATCCAGCGCCGTCTCCGCGTCTTTTCCCGTGATCCCCTTTGGGCTGAGATTGACCAGCAACAGATGCGTGTCGGTTCCCCCCGAGACCACGTGGTAGCCTCGCTGCGAGAGCCCTTCGGCGAGTATCCGCGCGTTGGCCACCACCTGGCGCTGATACAGCTTGAATGCCGGCGACAGCGCCTCGTTCAACGCCACGGCCTTCGCCGCGATCACGTGCATGAGCGGCCCGCCCTGGGTTCCCGGGAAAATCATCTTGTCCACGGCCTTGGCGTGCTCGGCCTTGCACATGATGATCCCGCCTCGGGGGCCGCGCAACGTCTTGTGGGTGGTGGTGGTCACGAAGTCGGCGTACGGCACCGGGCTGGGGTGCAGCCCCGCCGCAATCAATCCCGCAATGTGGGCGATGTCCACCAGGAGATAGGCGCCGACGGACTGGGCGATGGCCTGGAACCTGGGGAAATCGAGCACCCGCGGATACGCGCTCGCCCCCACCACGATCATGCGTGGGCGGCATTCCTCCGCCATGCGCTGCACCGCGTCATAGTCGATGCGCTCGGTCTGGCGATCCACGCCGTAGAAGAAGGAGCGAAACAGCGTGCCGGAAAAGTTCACGCGGCTCCCGTGGGTGAGATGCCCGCCGTGGGACAGATCCATTCCCAGGATCACATCGCCGGGCTTGAGGACCGCGAGGTAAGCCGCCATGTTGGCCTGGGAGCCCGAATGTGGCTGCACGTTGACATGGTCTGCTCCGAAAATCTGCTTCGCCCGGTCAATCGCGAGCTGTTCGACCGCATCCACATACTGGCAGCCGCCGTAATAGCGCCGGCCGGGATAGCCCTCCGCGTACTTGTTCGTCATCACGCAGCCTTGCGCGGCGAGCACGGCGGCGCTCGCGAAGTTTTCCGAGGCGATCAGCAGCAGCTTCTCCCGCTGGCGCTTCTCCTCGGCGCGGATGGCGGCAAACACTTGCGGGTCGGTGGCCTTGAGGGCGTTCATCGATTCGGGACCCCGGCGTGATGGAGGCAATGAGTCGTGATCAGGTCACGCTTTCGTCCGGGAAGGGGGCGCGGCCAACCGGCTCCCCTCGCGCGGAATCGGATTCCGGCTTTTTCGCCACGGTGACAGACAGACTGGCGGTGACTTCAGGATGGAGCTTCACCGGGACCGTAAAGAGCCCGATCTCCTTGATCGGTTGTGCAAGCTGAATCTTCCGGCGATCTATCACGATGCCCTGCTCGGCCAACTGCTCGGCAATATCCTTGGCCGTCACCGACCCGAAGAGCTTGTCATCTTTTCCGACTTGCGCGGCAATGATCACGCTGACGGCGGAGATCTTCTTAGCCAGGTTCTCGAGCTCTTCCTTTTCCTTCCGGACCTTCTCGGCGATCAGGCGCTTGGTGTGTTCGAACGCTTTGAGATTGCGGCTGTTGGCTTCCACCGCTTTGCCGCGCGGGAGCAGGTAATTGCGGGCGAACCCATCGGACACATCGAGCAAGTCGCCGAGGCGCCCGACCCCGTCCACGTGCTCCTGGAGGATCACTTTCATCACTGCACCCCTTCGTATGGAAAGTAAAAAGGATACGTGAGCAGTCCTGACAAGTCAATGCTGCGTATTGAGTCATCTAAAATCTTACCCGGTGACAGATCGTTGCGTCATTTGTAT
>CAYZKG010000047.1:0-18503 GCA_964478915.1 uncultured Nitrospira sp. | reverse complement strand
GCTTCACCATCGGTCTAGACAGCATCCATTGGCTGTCCAGCGGGCTGGCCTCGCTGGCCCAGTTCACACCTCCAAGTCGCCGCGTTTGCGGGAGTAGCACTCGCGATGGGCCTTGGCAGCTATGTGGGCGGGCTCCGCGTGACCGAGGTCCTGGCCGAAAAGGTCACGCGCATGGACCATGTCGCGGGGTTGTCGGCCAATCTCACTACCTCATCGCTGGTGCTGGTCTCCGCGACGATGGGACTGCCTGTCTCGACGACCCACGTCAGCAGCTCTGCGATCATCGGCATCGGTCTGTTGCAAGGCATGAACGCCGTCAGGTGGACTACCGTTCGCGACATGATTCTGGCCTGGATCGTCACAGTACCGGCCGCTGGAACCGTGGCCTGCCTCGCGTACCTCCTTCTCGGTAAACTCTCGAGCGCATGAAGGCAGCCTCAAGTCAAGTCATCTTGCTTGCGTTGGGGCTGATCGCCGTGGTGAGTGTTCTTGAGGTGGCAGCAACGTCTTCCGCATACGCCCAAGAGCAGACACGTGAATGGTGGAATCCGTTCGCCTGGAAGTGGCACCCCACCGATGAGGAAATTCTTAAGTACCGCCGCAGTTGGAACCCCATGGCCAATGGGCCGATTTTGAATACCGGCGTGGATATCCAGCCCAAGGGGTAATTCTTGGCTCAGCCCTTCGTCTTCGGAGAATTCGGTCACCAAGAGTTCGGGAACAGCCTTTCGACGACATCGCATGATTCGCCGACCCACCTCCAGGCTCTAGCCCCCACACTGATTTTTGCCTATGGCATCACTGAGCACATCGAGATCAACGCCATTCCGGGTACGTCATGGGTCTGGTGGCAAAGCACCAAGAACGCCAATGGCCCGGGCCAGACCAGAGACACGGAGTTCAGCATCGGCGACACGACACTCTACCTCAAGAATCGACTGATCGTGCAAGACCCGGGTACGTGGCGGCCATCGATCACGCTGTTTCACCAGGTCGTTCTGCCGAGCAGCCAGTGGTTCGCCACCAAGTCGATCCCCGGCGGATTCTCTCCCTTGGGACGCCTGCCAGCCACCCGGTTCGGCGCGCTGTCACTGACCGAGGGGGTGATGTACCGGAAAAATATCAAGCCGTTCAGGTTCACCGGAGGGATTTACTATTCCTATATGGCGCCGGGCCATACAGCGGGAACGAACACGTACGTCGGCGACATCATCAATACCCGCTTCATCATCGAGCATATCCTGGATGACGAACGGGGGTTCGGCTACAACTTACCCAAATCTGTCGATCTACTATTACTGGAGCAAGGGCAAGGTGATGATGCGGTAGAGTTTGTTGCTTTTCGAATCCCTCCCACCTAGAATGCCTTCCCCAGGACGATTCAATGCCCCGCGGGAACGGCACTGCCACAAAAGCAGCCAAAGGATCAGGTCCGAGCAAAGCCGGGCCGCCGGAGCCAACACTCGCTCCCGGCGCCAAACGGCGGTTTCAGCAGCGGCTGCTGAAGTGGTACCGCGAGCACGGGCGAGACCTTCCCTGGCGCCGCACCACGGACCCATACAAGATCTTGGTCTCCGAGGTGATGCTTCAGCAGACTCAGGTGGACCGAGTCATTCCCAAGTACCACGAGTTTCTCGAGCGCTATCCGACGTTCAAGGACCTCGCCAATGCTCCGCCCGATGAGGTACGCCGGACCTGGTATCCGCTCGGCTATAACATCCGACCGCACCGGCTGCACAGCATTGCATGCGAGGCGGTCGCCAAATATGGAGGGACGCTGCCCAAAGGCCAGAAGGAACTGTTGTCGTTGAAGGGTATCGGTCGCTACACCGCCGGGGCCATCCGGTCGTTCGCGTTCAATGAAAATGCCCCCATCCTGGACACCAACGTGATGCGGGTTCTCTACCGCGTGTTCATCACTCATGGCGAGCCCAGCAAGCTGAAGCGTCGGCTTTGGAATCTTTCAGAATCGTTGATTCCTAAAGGGAAATGCTACGACTTCAATCAGGCGTTGATGGACTTCGGCGCGACGGTCTGCACCGCCCGCGATCCCTACTGTCTTCTCTGCCCCATGAAAGATTTTTGTAAAACCTACCCGTTCGACGGAACCAGTAAGGCGTGAGGGGCAATGCGTGAGGCGCAACTCCTCACCCATCATTCAGGTGGCGGCCGGGCTTATCGTGTCCCGTGGCCAGTATCTGATCGCCCGACGAAAACCTCAGGCCCATCTCGGAGGGCTCTGGGAATTCCCGGGCGGCAAGCGACTCGCTGACGAATCCTTGGAAGACTGTCTGCGTCGGGAATTGCGCGAGGAACTGGGAATCGAGATCAGTGCGCCGGTCCCGACCATGACCTTCCCGTATGAGTATCCGGACCGGACCGTCGAGCTGCATTTCTTCCATTGCGCGATCGAAAAAGGAGAGCCCCAGGCGATCGGGTGTGACGAAATCCGGTGGGTGGCTCCTGACGAGCTCTCGCGCTTTGAATTCCCGCCGGCAGACCGCTCCCTGATCGAAGCGCTCGTTTCCGCAGTGAATCGTAATTTGTGACTGGCTTCCCATTGCCCAGCGCCTGTATGCGGTTTCCGGTTGAAGCCCGTCTGAAAGACGGGACGCCGATCCACCTGCTCCTGGCTGACCGGAAGGATATCGAGCCGCTCCGCCGTCTCTATGAAGCAATCGTCACTGAGGGAACCTCCTATCCACATGACCGGCTACCTGACGACGAGGAGTTTCTGGATTACTGGGTCCGGGGCAAGAGCACCGTGGCGGCCTACACGCGTGTCCCAGACGGATCGCCCGAGCTGATCGGTGCGTTTTACCTGAAGCCGAATTGGCCGGGTCGGGCTCGACAAGTGGCCAACGCGGGGTTTATCGTAGCGCCCCAATGGCGGAACAAAGGACTCGGCTGGCTGTTAGGAGCCGCCATGCTGGAGTACGCCAGAGCGCTGGGCTATCGAAGCGTCATTTTCAACCTCGTCTTCTCGGAGAATGCTCCAGCCCGACACCTCTGGAAGAAACTCGGGTTTACCGAGTTGGCCACGCTCCCCAGCATCGTTCGGAAGGACGACGGCAGCTATCAGGACGCCATCATCATGTTCCGATCGCTCATTTAGGCCATCGGCGATGGGCTATAGGCGATAGCCTATGAGAGTCGTTTTAGACATCGAGACCGTTCAACCGCCGAAGGAGGAGTGGGCTCGGCTTGCCGGGGTGGCTGTGATCTACCCCGAAGACCTCCTCGAGACGGGTGAAGCGGCACAACAGGAGCGGGAGTACGAGAAGGCGGCCTTCGACGGGACCTTCAGCAAGATCATCTGTATCGGGCTCTTGATCTTCTCCGACTCCATGGAGCCGAAACGAGCCGTCTCCTGGTTCGGCCCGAATGAGAAAGAGCTGCTGCGGCAATTCTGGGCCAAGCTGGCGGAGGTCCGTCCATCCTTGTTCATCACTCACAATGGCCTGGCGTTCGACATGCCGTTCATCAAGAAGCGGTCCATCATTCACCAGGTCAAACCGACCATCGACATCAGCCTGAGCAAATTTCGAACTGAGCCGGTGTACGACACCATGGCCATCTGGAGCAACTGGGAGAGTCGCGGCTGGATCAAGCTGGATGTCCTGGCCCGTGCGCTGGGCGTCGAGACCAAGTCGGGCAGCGGAAAGCAGGTGGCGGAGATGTGGGCCAAAGGACAGGGGAAGGCGATTGCGGAATACTGCCTGCAGGACGCCTATGTCACCTATGCCTGTTACTGCCGGATGGCGTTTTGCGAGCTGCTGCCGCACGAAGCGGTGCTCGGCGCGCCGGAGTTGATCGAGGTCGTCTGACCGTCACTTTCTGCTTTTCTTGGGCTTTTGCTTCTCGCCTTTGAGGGACTGGATCTCAGCTTCCTGCTGGGCAATCCGCTCGCGAAGCGACCGCAGCTCCGCCTTCAGCGCCTCAAGCTCCGCATCTCTTGCCGGGACAGTCTCCTTGGCCGTCGTGTCGGTGGACTGTCGAGGGCTCTTTGACGCCAGGGGCGGCTCTTCTCCGGTCCCTTCCAGCATGGCGCTCGGCAGCTTCCCGAGCAACTCATAATTGACCGCGACGGTCATATGCGGTTCCTCACCCAGCAGGCCGGTCTGCAGGTAAGTGTCCGGTCTTCGAGCCGCTTCCGGAAAGAACAGCACTTCCCGTCGCTCGGTCCCCGTCGTGATCACTGTCACGTGAAGCGACCGGCCATACGCGTAGAGAGTGCCCGCGGCAGTCTCGGCGAGCGAGCCAGGCGGAGACGAAGCCGGCACCGGGGTACGCACGAGGCGGAACCCCACGCGCTGGTCCCATCCGGCCTGAGCCAAGGCGCTCGCAATGAGCGGCGCCAGAAATTCGATCGCGTCGTCCGAAAACGCGCGCGTTGATTTTGGCCGCGCGCTCCCGGTCGTCTGCACTGGGGTCTTCAGATCCTGCACATGGATGCCGCGCAAGACACGCGCCATCAAACCGGCCTCGAGCTTGATGGGATGAGCCGCCTGAAAGGAACGGTCCGGAATACGCTGCAGGAAAACAGTGCCTCTGGATGTCTCCGCGATGAGTACCTCGCGAGCCGAGCCGGTGGCGCAGCCCGCCGCCATGACCGCAGCAGCGGCTATCGCCACAAGCAAACCGTGACGACCGGGGGTCGGTTGCACGCTGCCTCCGAGGCAAGCCGGGAAGGCGCGCTAGTGTACCATTTTTAGCTCGTCGGGACCCATTGCTCTTAAAGATGCAATGGGTGCCCCGCGCCGGCGTTTCGACGTGCCATGCTTGAAGGCGGATCAGGTCGGCGAGAAGGGCACGGGTTCCACCACCGTCAGCACGCCGCGCATGATGGGATGTAACCGGCATTGGTAGGGATAACGACCGGGAGGCAGAGCCGGAATCGTGTAACTCCCCTCCGGAGGGATCGATCCTGAGTCGAACAGACATCGTCCTCCGGTGATGCAGCCGTCATGGGTGATCGTGTGGTAGGTGGCGGTGGGATTTTCCCAGCGAATCGCGGTCCCGATCATCACCGTCGCGCTCGCCGGCTTGTAATAGGGCGAGACACTCTCCAGGATAATCCGAAACGAGGGGTGCGAGGCCGCACGCGTGAAACCGCTGGCCAGCGCTAGGGCCCCGCATAACATTATGGCGATGGTCAATGCTCTCTTCATGATCGCTTTTTTGTCTTGTGCCTTCTTCCCTATTCAGAGCTTCCGAGCATGTCATCGATCAGGGGCCGGTTCAGGTCGGTGCAGCCAGGGCAGATCAGATCGAACAAGGCTTCATGGTCGGCCACATAGTTCCGGGAATCCACTAGCTTGTCCGTGACGACGTGGTCATAGCAGGTTTCGCAGAGCATCATCAGCCCGCGCATGACCGACACGGTCTTCCGTCCGGCGCTTCCGTGCATAGCGTCGCTGTAATCTTACCGAGTCACATCTTCCGGAGCAACACGGCCCCCGAGCCCGTGGGGTCGATCAGGGAACGGTACAGACCCACCGCGCCGGCCGAGCCGACAGCATAGTACAGGAAATCCCAGGGATCGAACCCATCCCCGATCAAGGCCCGCCCGAGAAAGAAGGAGCGAATCCATTCCAGCCAGGGATGTCGGCTCAACTGGAGAAACTCCAAGGCGCTGGTGGCCAGAAAGACGCCGACAGCCAGCCATGTAACAGGCACAGGCCGGAAAAAGGCTTTCAGCAGGAAGATCCAGAACAGTTCGTAGCAGAGCGCCCCGGCATAGGCATGGACCCATTCCTCACCCGGGCCTCTGTACAGCTTCGTTGCGAATCCCAACGGAATCAGGAGAATGAGTACGGTGATCAGACGGGGGAGTGGAGAAGGGCTAGCCGGCCGGAGGTTGGTCATGCAGGAGCCGACCCGGCCTCGACGCCGAAGAGCGTCGCAGCCGAGGCCCGTACGATCCGGATCGAGACGAGGTCACCAGGTCGCGTCAGCGGATCGGACTTTTCCCATATCACCGTCGTGTTATTGTCGGTGCGGCCCATCCATTGCGCCGAGGATTTTTTGGCGTCGCCCTCGACCAAGGCTTCGAAAGAGCAGCCGACCAGTTGCTGATTCTTATTGAGCGAAATTCCCCGTTGCCGCTCCACCAGCCGGCTCACCCGTTCGGACTTGACCTGCTCGGGGACATCGTCCGGATGTTTTCGCGCGGCGATGGTGTGTTTGCGCTCTGAATACTTGAAAATGAACGCCGCGTGGTACCCCACTTCCTCGACCAAACGGGAGGTGTCCATAAACTCCTCGTCGGTCTCGGTGCAGAAACCGCAGATGATGTCGGTGGTCAGAGCGATGTCGCCGCGGCGGCGGATCTCTTCCACGAGCGCAAGGTACTCTTTCCGCGTGTAGGTGCGGTTCATCATCTCGAGGATCCGGTCGTTGCCGGACTGGACCGGCAGATGAATGTGCTTGCAGATCTTCGGATGGCCGGCCACCGCATCGAGCAAGGCCGGTGGGAAATCCTTCGGGTGGGGAGACGTGAAGCGGACGCGCTCCAACCCAGGAACATCCGCGACCGCGGTGACGAGCCTGGCGAAATCCCAGTTCCCGAACCGGTACGAATTGACGTTCTGTCCGAGCAGTGTGACCTGCTTGTATCCTTGCCCCGCGAGATGCTCCGCCTCACGGATGACGCCTTCGGGATCGCGCGAACGCTCCCGGCCGCGGGTATAGGGTACGACGCAGAACGTACAAAAGTTGTCGCACCCTCGCATGACCGCGATCCAGGCGTTAATCCCCTCGGTCCGCTCCGGAAGGATGTCCTGGTAGGTCTCGTACTCCGAGAGATCGACTGCAGCACCTCTGACACCGGCTTGCAACGCGTCGAGGAGCAGCCCACCCAGACGGCGATAGGCATCCGGTCCAGCCAGGATGTCCACCACGGGTTCATTTTCGACCAGGTCGGACTTCAGATTCTGCGCCATGCAGCCCAGCACCCCGACGATCAGGTGGCGCCGCCGCTTGACCGCTTTCAACTCGGCAAGATGCCCGTACACCCGGTTATGGGCGTGCTCCCGGATCGCGCAGGTGTTCATCAAGACCACGTCGGCCTGGTCGCGATCCTCCGTAAAGGTGAAGCCTTCGGCCCTGAGCAACGACCGCACCAGCTCGGTGTCATATTCGTTCATCTGACACCCAAAGGTCTCGATATGCACGCGATACGCGGGAGCGTGGTCAGTCATGGCATGATCGGTTGCTTCTTCTTTGGACGGTCGGCTTGACGCTCATCAGCGCGTCGCTCCAACACCCACTCGGCGCCTTCGGTACGGCAGTATAATTTTCCATCCTTCCATTCGCCGGTCACTGTATGCCACGCCCCGTCGTTCAGCCACTGGCGGGCGGTAAATTGCGTCCCTTTCAGGGAGACGATCCGGAAGACCGGATCGCCGTTCTGCACGGTCCCGCTTCGGACCTGCATGGCCACTCCGAGGGGGCCGACCAGCTCGAGATCGTAGCCAAGCTGAGGGCTCACCCAGGTCCCATCCAGATTGACCGCCACAGGTGGCGGCGGGGAGTGGCAGCCCTGGAGCCACACCAGACCCACCAGCACGGCAAGACACAGCACCGGAACTCGCAGCCTGACCGAGTTCATTCGCCAAGCTGGATCAATTCTCAGGCATCCGGCCAACAGCCAGTCCATCCATCACCCCGGTAATCGTCACGTCCTGAAACCGATTGGACAGCTCCTCTCGGCTGGCGACCTCCACGCGGATGTAATTGTCGGTGAGACCGGTCCACCGCTGATGAGGATCTCTTCCTTCGAACAACACCGCCACCGTCCGTCCAGTGTAGCGCTGATAAAAGGCCAACCGCTTCGCCCGCGAGAGTTCCGCCAACACCCGGCCACGACGACTCACCACCGAGGGAGCGACCGTACCGGTCATACGCTCCGCAGCCGTCCCGGGGCGCTTGGAAAAACTGAACACGTGAAAATAGGAAAAGGGGAGAGCCATGGCCACCGCGCGGGTATTCTCGAACTGGGGGTCGGTCTCTCCCGGAAATCCCACCATGAGATCGGTCCCCAGCCCCAGATCCGGAATGCGGCTGGCGGCCTTCTCGATCAGGGTTACATAGTCGCGGACGGTGTAGCGCCGGTTCATGGCCTTGAGTATCCCGTCGTCCCCGCTCTGCAGCGGGATATGAAGGTACCGGCACAGCTTCGAGGGTCCGGCCATGTGCTCCAGCAACTCGTCCGGAATTGTCGTCGGTTCGATCGAGGAGATCCGAATGCGCGCGACCCCATCGATCTGCTCCAGCCTGCGGATCAGATCCAGGAGCGCACAACCATCGGCATCGTACCGCCCGATGTTGACCCCGGTCAGCACCAATTCTCGGTGTCCGCGCGCCGCCAGCTCTCTCGCTTCCCGCACGGCGTCATCGACGCACCGGCTGCGCTCGTGCCCTCTGGCGAAGGGAATGATGCAGAACGAGCACATGAAGTTGCAGCCGTCCTGGATCTTGAGGTTGGCCCGGGTCGTCTCGCACTCACCGGCTCCCGGCAGAACGAACTCCTCGCGTTCGATCCGCTTCGTGTGCAAGACAGTCGGCTCCGGCTGCTTGCGAAGCAATGGGGGATGGGGAAGATAATCCGGAAGGCTCATCTTGAATTGGCCGCCCACGATCAGATCCACTCCAGCCAGCCGCCGAAGGGCCTCTGCCCCCGTCTGGGCATAGCATCCGGTCACCGCCACGAAGGCATGGGGCGAATGTCTCAGTGTCCGCCGAATCGCGTTGCGGCAGTCTCGTTCCGCCTCCCCGGTCACCGAACAGGTGTTCAGGACCAGGAGATCGGTGGGCTGACCATAGTCCACCAGCCGGTAGCCTTGTCGTCTCAGCCGGTCCGCCAAGAGCGCGGTCTCGGCCTGATTGAGCCGGCACCCGATGGTATGCAGTGACGCTGTGGGGACTGAAGAATTCACGGTGCGACATTATAGGAGACGAATCCCGGCGCGACAAGAGGTGGGGAAGCCGGACGCGGGATTGACAAGACCGCCGAACATCATGATAACATTCCGAGCGTTATGATCAGTCATGCTTGCCGGACGAGCGTTTCTCACTTCCAAGTTCGTCGGCTCCTCAGCGTCATCCTGCTGTGCTTCGGGCTTTTCCTGAGTGCTCCTCCCTCCGCGTGGACCCTGGAAAACCTGCCGGCCGAACCGGATTTGAACACGCGGATTGACGAGCTGTACGACCATGAGGCCCGCTTGTTGCTCTTCCTCTATTCACTGAAGGGGAACGGCGAATTCGATTACGTGGCCGGCCGGTTCGTGCGCGAGCACACCCGCGGCGAGTACGGAAACCCGGTGTACTACACCGAGGCGTTCCCCATGTTCTACTGGTGGAACCACACGATGTGGTCCGACCCGGAGCAGGACGGGGTGAACGGGAACGAACGGGTCTATCAGGAGAACGTGGACTTCGACAAGTCCCGCTACAAGCCCTGCCTTTTCAACGGTCAGCCCTGCTGACCCTCCTCTCCTCACGCCTCACCCCTTACGCCTCACGCCTCACGGTTACCGTTCCGTCGGCCCACCGCCTGACCCAGGGCAGCAGCGCGAAGGCTGGCAAGGCCATCAGGCAGGTCAGGAAAAAATAGGTTGTATATCCGAAGTGCTGAGCTGCCGCTCCGGAAAAGGTTCCGGCCAGCCCCCGGGTCAAGCCGAACAGAGCGCTCAACAGCGCGTACTGGGTCGCGGCATGGGCCTTGGTGCAGAGGCTCATGAGGAACGCCAGAAACGGGGTGGTCCCCAACCCGCCGCAGAACGACTCCACCACCGAAGCGCTGTACATCAACGGGGGTGAAGGGTGGTTGGCTGCCGCCACGTATGCGAGATTCGATCCGGCTTGGAAAATCCCCGATACCCAGAGCGCCCGGAAAATCCCCCACCGCTCCGTGAGGCTTCCTCCCAGCAATGCGCCGGCAATAGTGCTCACCACTCCGATGGTTCCCGGTATAAGCCCGATCTCGATCGGCGTGAAAGCCTGATCCACCCAGAATGGCTTGATCATCGGCCCGAGCGCCATGTCGCCGAGCTTGAACGTGACGACGAACAGCGCGATGGCGGCAAACCCGGGTATGCCCTGGAAATAGCGGACGGGAGTGATCATCGCCTCCTGCAGGGTGAGCGGCCGCTCCGGATGGGAGCCGCGTGAGCTGGAGGCTTCGTTCGGGCTGCGGCTGCACCCCACCGCCAAAAGCCCCATGACCAGCGCCGCTCCCACAAAACACCAGTTCCACCCCACGAGTCCGGCCAGCGCCACGAAGAGTCCTCCGGACACGATCAATGAGATGCGATAGGCGGTGACCCGCGCCCCATTGCCCGGTCCGAGCTCGGCCTTGTCCAGCAGCCCGATCGTGTAAGCGTCGATGGCGATATCCTGCGTGGCGGACAGAACGGCCAGCACGAGCAGCACCGCCCAGAATTCCGGGCCGATCCGGCTCGGATCGAGCAGCAGAACGACGAGAAGCCCCACCGCCAGGAGAACCTGACAGCCGACGATCCAGCGACGCCGGCTCCCCCAGAGATCCACAGCCGGCGCCCACAGCCATTTCAGCGTCCAGGCCAGGCCGACTCCGCTCAGGAGCCCGATTTGTACGAGGCTCACCCCGTGCAGGCGGAAGTAAATCGGAAAGGCGTCGATCAGCAGCCCGAACGGAAAGCCTTCGGCAAAGTAGAGGACGCTGACCCAGAACAGCTTCTGGCGGGTGGTCATCCGCGGTCGTGCGCGCGCCGAGGCGTCAGGTCTTCAGTCTCTGCTGCAGGAAGAGCACATAGGCCATGAGCACCGGCATGGGGGCGAGCACGAATGGAACGAGCCATAACCAGACATTCTTTCCGCGTACCCTGGCCTGATCGAACATCCACACGAACACCCAGATCACCAGGCCGGCGTAGTTCAGAGTGATCCAGCGTGTGGTGTGCATCTTCAGCGTGCTCGTCCCGTCCGCCGGCCCGGCGAACAGGAAGATCACGAACAGCACGAGAAACGCGCTCAACAGTCCGATCACGATTCGCTTGCTCCAGACGTACATGCTGGCCTCCTGTCAGGTTCGATGCGGATCCCGCTGGCGCCTCCCGACGCGCGAGGACGATACCTCAAATGCGGTGTGAATGCCAGGAGCTTGTTCTTGACTCGCTCGGCCATCTTACCCACAATCGGCCGACCATGAGCACCCCCAGCATGCTGTTCCTTGTGGCTCTCCTCTCGATCGCCGTAGCACTAGCCGCGTCGAACCCGACGACGCAGGATTATGATGCCTTTCTGGAAGCCACCGTGACGCAAGCCGTCGAACGCAGACTTCAACAGGCCCCTGCCCAAGGAGAGATGATCCAGAACCTGGTTCGAGCTTTATTGAAGCCACTGCTGCAGTCGGTGGTCCGTCCCAATACCGTGCGGCGCAACTATGGGGTGTTCAGCATCTTCGAGACCCAGGTCCTGGAGAGCCGGGTGGTGGTGCTTGGCATCGGCAGCCATTTTCTTCCGGTCCGAGGCGTGGAGGAAGTGGTCCAGAAGCTCGAGCGCCTGGCGCGGAAGCCTAGTCCCAGTGTGGTCCCGGAGTGAGAATCGTTCATGCTGACTGCGGCCACGAGCTATTTCTAGCATCCAGCCTGTTGATAAGGTCGGCTCATCATTCTCTTCAGTAGCCGCCCCACGGCCCTAGTCGCAGTGAATCTGTTATCCACAGGCTGCTAAGTGTTATCCACAGAAAACCACAATATTTGGTATTGACAAACCCTTCACCTCTCTATATATTGCGGCCTCGGTCAATGATTCCGTCGGTCCCTTGATTGTTAAGGGCGCGAAAGATGAACCTTTCTGGCGCCAGCGTCATCCCTCCTCAAAGCACTTTTCCCTTACTGCTTACTCCCTCTCCGCTAGTTTTGGCGCCTGAATGTTGTTGGCGCCTTGCCCTAATTCACGGCTCGATTTGAGGCATATGGATGGCCTGTAAGGGCTTCCAGCCTTTTTCATTTTTGAACCAACAGGAGGAATGACGTGAGGATCGAACGCAGGTTTACGCAGCAAGGGCACAGCCCCTATAAGGGGATCGGGTTCGCGAAACGCTCCTCTGAGATCAAGAACCCCGACGGCTCGACGGTGTTCAAGCTGGAGAGCATCGACGCTCCCGAGCGCTGGTCGCAGGTGGCGGTGGACATCCTCGCACAGAAATATTTCCGGAAGGCCGGCGTGCCTCAGGTTGGGCCGGACGGCGAGCCCATGATGGGGCCGGACGGAAAGCCGGCGCTCGGTGGTGAGCGCGACGCGCGGCAGGTCTTCCATCGGCTGGCCGGGTGCTGGACCCACTGGGGCAAGACCCACGGGTACTTCCATACGGAAGAGGACGCCTCGGCGTTTTACGATGAGCTGTGCCACATGCTGGCCAGACAGATGGCGGCTCCGAACTCACCGCAGTGGTTCAACACCGGCCTGCATTTTGCCTATGGTCTCTCCGGTCCCTCCCAAGGGCATTTCTATGTCGATCCCAAGACGCGGGCTATGGTCAAAGCCACGAACGCCTTCGAGCACCCGCAGCCCCACGCCTGCCAACCCTATCACGCGTTGATCTCCACGCCTCAGGGTCCGATGGCGATCGGAGACATTGTGACGAGGCGGCTCATCGGTCTGGAAGTTTATGACGGTCGCCACAACGGCACGGGCACGACGCGCGTTGTAGCAGTCAAGGCCAACGGCGAGAAGCCGATCTTCCGGATCCTGCTCAAAAACGGCGCGTGTGTGGATGCCACACCCGATCACCTGGTCTATGCACTGGCGGAACGCCGGACAGAGGGGCAGTGGCGGCGCGCCGATGAACTGGCCCCCGGCATGTTCCTTCAATTGTCCACTCGCACTGCCGTAGTGAAGCATTCGAACGAACAAGAGGAGTCTGAAGCGGCATTGGCCGGATGGCTGCAGGGCGACGGGTTCGTGGGGTTCGCGCCGCGAGGAATAACGAGCGGCACGTTTGCGAACGCCGGACTTCGGCGAGCTCAGTCGAGCCGCGAGTCGGTGAGCCGGCCGGGCTCCTTTGATGATCGAAGCTTGACTCTCGAATTCATGACCATCGACAAGGAGGAGCTCAACTTCGTCCTGGATCGCGTCCAGCGTGTCTTCAAGGGCGCGCACTATCACATTCGGTGTGTTGAGAGCGGAAACCCCACCCTCGATATCCGACGAATCCGCCTCTATGGGGAGGAGCTTCGTCCCTTTGTCCAGAAGTATGACCTATTGACGGGAAGCAACGAGATCTCAGTGCCGCCCGCTATTCGAGCAGCCGGCGCCGAGGCTCAAGCTGCGTATCTCACGGCCTTGTTCCAGGCCGATGGTACGGTCCGGCTCCGGTCCAGGGCATCCCGCACCGCCGCTGCGGTGCTCACCACAACCTCCCGGGCCTTAGCCCAAGGCGTTCAAACGCTCCTGCTGAATCTTGGCATTTACTCGCGAGTTCAGCAGGGCGTGGAAACCCGCGAGAACCGGCGGACGCCCTATTTTGTCTCCATCGGGTATGCGGAATCGCGAGCTCGATTCAGGCAGTTGATCGGGTTCGTGTCTGAGGACAAACGCCGGAAGCTGGATGTTGCGTGCTCCACCCAGTTCCCAGGTAAACGCCTGCCCGGACTGCGCGAAGAAGAAATCGTTCGGATCGAAGCGGTCGGCATCCAACCGGTCTATGACATCCAGACCGAAAGCGGCCAGTACCTGTCGAACAACGTCGTTGTGCACAACTGCTTCATCCAGTCCATCGAGGACGATCTGGTCAACGACGGCGGCATCATGGACCTCTGGGTCCGCGAGGCCCGGCTCTTTAAATACGGATCCGGCACCGGCTCGAATTTCTCGAAGCTGCGAGGGGAGAACGAGCCCTTGTCGGGAGGCGGGAAATCATCGGGGCTCATGTCCTTTCTGAAGATAGGCGATCGGGCCGCCGGCGCGATCAAATCGGGTGGCACCACAAGACGGGCCGCCAAGATGGTCTGCCTCGACCTGGATCATCCCGACGTCGAAGAATTCATCGACTGGAAGGTCATCGAAGAGCAGAAGGTGGCCTCCATGGTCACCGGCTCGAAAATTTGCGCCAACCGACTCAATGCGATTCTCAAGGCCTGCCACGTGCCGGATGGAGACGGAAAGACCCGGGTGGAAACCGACCCGACCGCCAATCCCGCTCTCAAAGAAGCCATCACTCACGCGCGCCGCGCCGCCGTGCCGGAGCCGTACATCCAACGGATGTTCAGCTACGCCAAGCAGGGATTCACCCACTTCGTGTTCCACGAGTACGACACCAATTGGGACGGGAAGGCGTACCAGACCGTCTCCGGGCAGAATTCCAACAACAGCGTCCGCATCCCCAACGAGTTCTTCGAAGTTTTAGAAAAGGACGGGGAGTGGCCGCTCAAGCGCCGAACGGACGGCAAAGTGGTGAAGATGGTCAAGGCGCGTGAGCTGTGGGACCGGATTGCCTGGGCCGCCTGGATTTGCGCCGATCCCGGCACGCAGTACGACACCACCATCAACGAATGGCACACCTGTCCGGAGGACGGACGAATCAACGCCTCGAACCCGTGCAGCGAGTACAACTTTCTAGATGACACCGCCTGTAATCTTGCCTCGCTGAATCTCGGCGAGTTCTACACGCCGGACGGGCGGTTCCTGCTGGAGGACTTCAAGCATGCGGTGCGGCTTTGGACCATCGTGCTGGAGATCAGCGTGCTGATGGCCTCGTTCCCCAGCCGGGCGATCGCCGAGAAGAGCTTCGTCTTCCGCACGCTGGGCTTGGGCTACGCCAACCTCGGCACGATTCTCATGCGGCTCGGGATCCCTTATGATTCGCCGCGCGCGCTGGCGATCTGCGGCGCGCTCACGGCGGTCCTCACCGGCGAGGCCTACGCGACATCGGCCGAGATGGCGGCCGAGCTCGGCCCATTCGAAGGCTACGCCCGCAACTGCAAGCACATGCTGCGCGTGATCCGGAACCACCGCCTGGCGGCCTACAATGCGGCGCCGGAGGAATACGAAGGCCTGACCATCAAGCCGAAGGGCATTCAGCCGGAGCACTGTCCGCCCGACCTGTTGCTGGCGGCCCGCCGCGCCTGGGACCGGGCGCTGGAATTGGGAACGGCCTACGGCTTCCGCAACGCGCAGGTCAGTGTCATCGCGCCGACCGGCACTATAGGGTTGGTCATGGACTGCGACACGACAGGCATCGAGCCGGACTATGCGCTCGTGAAGTTCAAGAAGCTGGCCGGCGGCGGCTATTTCAAGATCATCAACCAGAGCCTGCCGCCGGCGCTGGCGACGCTCGGCTATACCGATGCGCAGATCCAGGACATCGTGACCTACTGCACCGGCCGCGGCACGCTCAATGGGGCGCCCTTCATCGACCACCAGGCGCTGCAGGCCAAAGGGTTCGACGGCGCGACGCTGGACCGGCTGGAGGCGGGACTCAGGCAGGCTTTCGAGATCCAGTTTGCCTTCAACAAATGGACGCTCGGCGAGGAGTTCTGCCGCGAGAAGCTCAGCTTCACCGAGGCGGAGCTGAACGATCCCAACTTCAACATGCTCAAGGCGCTCGGCTTCACCCAGGAGCAGATCATCGCGGCAAACGACTATTGCTGCGGGACGATGACCGTGGAAGGTGCGCCCCACCTCCAGCCGGAGCGCCTGCCGGTCTTCGACTGCGCGAACCGATGCGGCCGGATCGGCCAGCGGTTCATTCCGGTGAATGCCCACATCATGATGATGGCGGCGGCGCAGCCGTTCATCAGCGGTGCTATAAGCAAAACCGTGAATGTACCGAACGACGCGACACTAGAGGACGTTAAAGCGGCCTACCTGCTGTCCTGGCGCAGTATGCTCAAGGCTGTCGCGCTCTACCGCGACGGCTGCAAGCTGAGCCAGCCGCTCAATGCTTCAACCGATTCGGGCGAGTTCGCCGAGGCCGCTGCGGCCGGGGACGTTCTCGGCGTGGCCGAAAGGATCACGGAGCGGGTCCTGGTCCGGTATCTCGCCAAGCGGCGTCGGATGCCGGAGAGGCGCTTGGGCTATACCCAGAAGGCCATCGTCGGCGGCCACAAGCTCTACCTGCGCACCGGTGAATACGATGACGGCACACTCGGCGAGATCTTCCTCGACATGCACAAGGAAGGCGCGGCCTTCCGGAGCCTCATGAACTGCTTTGCCATCGCCATCTCGCTCGGCCTCCAGCACGGCGTGCCGCTGGAGGAATTCGTCGAGGCCTTCGTGTTCACCCGCTTCGAGCCGAACGGCCCGGTCAAGCTCAACGACCACATCAAGATGTCCACCTCGATCATCGACTACATCTTCCGGGAACTGGCCATCACCTACCTGGGGCGCCACGATCTGGAGCAGGTGTCCGAAGAGGACCTCCGGATGGACTCCATGAAGAAGGACGCGCAGGACCCGGAGTGCATGGAAGGAGAGCTGGCCGATCCGCAGGCCCTGGCCTCCGCCTCCATCAGCCCCGAGCTGTTTCCGGCGCGCCGCCGGGACGGCAATGGAGCCCGTGGAAACGGCGGCAACGGCAACATTGCCCACAAGGTGGAGCTCAAGCGCGAAACAGTGACCTACACCGCCATCCAGATCGCGCGGCAGAAAGGTTACGAAGGTGATCCCTGCACGGAGTGCAAGCAGTTCACGCTGGTGCGCAACGGCACCTGTCTCAAATGCATGACCTGCGGCGCCACCAGCGGCTGCTCATAAGTCATCTTTCAAAGGAGGCGCCATGGCCGAAAGCGTCCATGTGATACCAAGAGGGGCAGGCATCTGGGCGGTGAAGCGGGAAGGAAGCAAACGGGCCTCAGGGGTCTTTGGCTCCCAACTGGAAGCCGCGCTCCGGGGCCGGGAGATCGCTCAGACCAAGAGACTCACGCTGGTCATTCACGGCCAGGACAACCGGATCATCTACCGCGACAACTTCGGCCGTGATCCGTATCCGCCACGAGACCGGAAGCATTAAGCGCTGCTGCGTTAAAGATTCTTAACGCTCAAGGATCTTCCTTAAGCCCAAGCCTCAGCTCTGAGGCTCTGCTTGACCAATGAAAGTCTTCAAGAGAGAAAAATGCGATTGCGAAGAGCCAAGCCTGTTCAAGTGGATGGTTCCTGGGATACTAGTCGGACCGCCTTGGAAACGAGGTTATCGTTTCATTGAGAGGTGTGATCTCTGTGAGCGTCTGACGAGCGATGAGGCGGCCTGCGAGGTCTACGCCGGAATAATGGGTGGCCGGGTAGACCATGACAGAGCCGGAAGGGTTATTTGGATCCCGCCATGAATGCTCATGTTTCCTCTCTTGAGTTGCTTAGGAGCCCTTGGTCCGGGGCATTTCAGAAGCTTCTAGAGCGTGTTGACAGAAACCTCATTCTTGCTTCTCCTTTCATAAAGCGATCCCGAGCATCCTCAGTTCTGTCCCTCCTGCAGCGCCGTGGCATTCAGAACGATCTTGATCTACTCCTAATCACAGATCTTCGCCCAGAAAGCGCTCTCAATGGATCCAATGATCTCGAAGCACTATTGGACTTCTCCAGCCATGTACCAAGACTAAGACTTACGTACCTTCCAAGTTTGCATGCAAAAGTTTATGTCGCAGATCAGACAATGGCCATAATAACTTCTGGTAACCTGACTGATCCTGGAGTTGAAAGCAATATCGAATATGGAATTGTTTCGACAGACACCACGATCGTGTCCCAAGTAAGAAAGGATTTTGAAGGCTATGCGTTGCTTGGCGCGAAAATATCCCTTGAAGAGATTATGGATCTTATGAACGAAATAAATGAATTGAAACTCCTATTTAGGCAAGCTGAACGGACTATCAGAGTCAGAGCCCGTAGGGTATTTCAGGAAAAACTCCAAGCAACGCGAACTCGTCTTCTCCGCCATAGGGCTAAAGGCAAATCCACAAATGCTATTCTCTCTGAGACAATCTTGTTTTTACTTTCCAAATCTCCTCGCCGGACAATTGAACTACATCCATTGATAAAACTTATTCACCCTGACATTTGCGATGATTCCATTGATCGAGTAATTGATGGAGTTCATTTTGGGAAAAAATGGAAGCACCACGTTCGTATTGCCCAGCAGTTCCTCAAGCGCGCAGGACAAATCCGATATGATAATGGCCACTGGCATCTGGTAACATGAGCGACGAAATCTTGGGGCCGACTTGAACAACCCTGACCGGTCACAGGTTGAGAGGGTTGGACCCGATGAAAAAACGAAGGATGAAAATGCCGAATAAGACCTGGAAAGTAGTCCTGGAGAGCGAGCCATATGGACGCGAAGACTTCCAAGAAGTCGCATCACTAAATTCCGCGATGGCCACCTTCAACGAACTTGTTGATTCGGCATCGAGGGAATTTAGGAACGATCGAATCCCTCGTGAGGTATCCCTTGTGTGCCTTATGGGATCAAGGAAAAATTTCGACGAGGAGTCAGGTTGGCCATAGACCGTTAATGCGTTCAGTTC
>CAYZKG010000046.1:1637-18517 GCA_964478915.1 uncultured Nitrospira sp. | reverse complement strand
CCGGGTGGATCAGACGAACCGGTACACAGTCATCATGCCGGGAACCTATGATCTTCCATCCAGGCCGAACATCCGATACCATCCGATCCGGCTTCCGCTCATGAAACGGCGCGCCTGGGAACAGCTCACCCCGGCGCTCGTCGGAAGCTATGATCTGCTGCATTTCCCCTATGACTCGGCAGTGATCTGGAAGCGCAGCAAGTTCGTCGTGACGGTCCATGACGTGAAGCCGATGCTCTTCGGCTCGCTCGAGCCCCGTCAGAGCGTCAGCCGATGGATCGAGCAACGCTTGATCGGCGACAAGTGGGGCCGAATCGACCACATCCTGACCGATTCGTACTGCTCCCGGGGAGACATCGCTCGGTGTTGCGGGATACCCCTGGACCGGATTACGGTGGTCTACCCCGGCGTGGACAATGAGCGCTTTCGGCCCTCAACCTCAGCCTTAACCTTCCCGCCAGGGCGGCCTTACATCCTGTGCGTGGCCGGCGCGGATCCCACCAAGAACGTGGAGACTCTGGTCGAAGCCTTCATTCGACTGCCTCCTCTCCTTCGGAATTCCCATGACCTGGTCCTCGCCGGGGATTTGCGGCGGCGCGCCGATCTCCGTGAGCGCGTGGCCGGGGCCGGGATCGAGAAACAGGTAAGATTCGCCGGGATCGTCTCCGATGGCGCGTTGATCGCCCTGTATCAGCATGCGGCGCTCTTCGTATTCCCGTCTCGATATGAGGGATTTGGTCTTCCGGTCCTGGAGGCGATGGCCTGCGGCTGCCCTGTGATCTGCTCGAGTGCCGCATCACTGCCGGAGGTGGCGGGAGAGGCTGCGCTCTTCATCGACCCGTCCGATGTGGAAGCGCTGACCGGTCGGATCGCAGAGGTGCTGTCGGATCCCGAACTGCGCGGGCAGCTTCGCGTCCGGTCTCTGCAGCAAGCGAAGACCTTCTCCTGGGACCGCACCGCTCGCGAGACCATCGCCGTGTACAGAAAAATCGTTCAAGGTTGAGGTTCAGGCTGAGCATAAACGGAAATCCGTTTGTGGTTTGGCCTGCCCCAGTGTTATAAAGCCTCAACCTCGATCCTTAACCTTGGCCTGGTTTATTGAAGATGCGCATTCTGATCACCGGCGGGGCGGGTTTTCTGGGGAGCCATCTGTGCGAATTGTTCGTTCGCGAGGGCCACGAGGTGGTCTGCATGGATAACCTCATCACCGGACGATCGGAGAACATCTCCCCGCTGCTGGGGCATGAGCGATTCTCGTTCATCAAATACAACGTGTGCGACTATCTGCACCTGGACGGCCCCCTCGATGCCATCATGCACTTTGCCTCTCCTGCCAGCCCGCAGGATTATTTGGAATATCCCATCGCGACACTCAAAGTTGGTGCGCTAGGTACCCACAAGGCGCTCGGATTGGCCAAGGCGAAGGGGGCGCGGTTTCTCCTGGCCAGTACCTCCGAGGTGTATGGCGACCCGCTCGTCAATCCGCAGCCGGAATCCTATTGGGGCAATGTGAATCCGATCTCCCCTCGCGGCGTATACGACGAAGCGAAGCGGTTCGCAGAGGCGATGACGATGGCCTACCATCGCTACCACGGGTTGGACACGCGCATCGCCAGGATCTTTAACACGTTCGGACCGAGGATGAGGCCGAACGACGGGCGGGTGGTGTCGAATTTTATCGTGCAAGCTCTTCGGGAGGAGCCGCTGACGGTGTTCGGCAACGGGTCGCAGACTCGAAGCTTTTGCTACGTGGACGACCTCATCCGGGGCATCAGCGCGTTGCTTCTCGCCGAATCGGATAAGAGCGTCGCGCAGCGCACCGATCGGGCCGGATTCCTGTCCCCTCGGGCCGATCCCGGAGCGGACAGCATCCACGATCCCGTCAACATCGGAAACCCGCGCGAGCTCTCCGTCTCGGCGATCGCCGAGCTGGTTCTCAAGCTGACCGGTTCGAGGAGCTCCGTCCGTTACCTCCCTCTGCCGGTCGATGATCCGAGAGTGCGCCGCCCGGATATCCGGCGGGCCAAAGCCCTGCTCGGGTGGGAGCCGAAGATCGAGTTGGAAGAAGGATTGGGCAGGACCATTGAGTATTTCAGGAAAGTTTTAGGTTGAGGTTTAACCTGTCCATGGAGGAAGCATGAAAGGGGTCGTGCTGGCGGGCGGGCTCGGCACTCGCCTCCATCCGTTGACCAGGGTGACCAACAAGCACCTGCTGCCGGTGTACGACCGGCCGATGATCTATTACCCCATTCAAACCCTTGTGAACGCCGGAATCCGCGAGATCATGCTGGTGACCGGCGGGAACAATGCCGGCGATTTCCTCAAGCTCCTGGGCAACGGCAAGGAATTCGGGCTGCAGCATCTGGACTACACCTACCAGGAAGGAGAGGGCGGCATTGCCGATGCGCTTCGACTTGCCGAATACTTCGCCGATGGTGAGCCGGTTTGCGTCGTGCTGGGTGACAATCTCATCGAGCGGAATATCCTTCGCGCGGCGGAGGCATTTCGAAGCCAGAAAGTGGGGGCCAAGATCCTGCTCAAGGAGGTGAAGGATCCCCAACGCTTCGGCGTCCCGGTTCTGGATGGAAAGCGGGTGGTGAAGATCGAAGAAAAGCCGAAGCAGCCGAAGTCGCCCTATGCCGTCACCGGGATCTACTTCTATGACGCGCGCGTCTTTGAGATCATCAAAACTCTCAAGCCGTCCGGTCGCGGGGAGCTGGAGATCACGGATGTGAACAACGCCTACATAGAGGCCGGACAGCTCACCTGGGACGTGCTGGAAGGCTGGTGGACGGACGCGGGCACGATCGACTCCTTGCTGCTCGCCAACCAGCTCGTCGCGCAAACCGGCGCCAACAAGACGTGAAGCGTGAGGCGTGAAGCGCTAAGGCTGAGGAGCGTGGGCGATTCACGAATAACGAGATACGACCTTTTATGCGAATCTTAGTGACCGGCGGGGCGGGGTTCGTCGGATCGCACCTCGTCCGGCGTCTGCTTACGACCTCGGACCATAAGGTGGTGAATCTGGACGCGCTCCGCTACTCGGGCAATCTGGACAATCTCGCGGACGTGGCTGATCACCCTCGGTACACGTTTATTCATGGCGACATCTGCGAGAGCATTACCGTGGAGAAGGTCATCAAAGAACATGGCATCGAGGCGGTGATCAATTGCGCGGCCGAAACGCACGTCGATCGGTCCATCCTGGATCCCGGCAGCTTCGCCAGAACCGACGTGATCGGCACCGCGGTGCTGCTGGAAGAATCGCGGAAAGCCGGGGTCGCCAGGTTCCTCCAGGTCAGCACCGACGAGGTCTACGGCAGCGTGGAAGCGGGCCATTCGAAAGAAGACGATCCGCTTGCCCCGCGCAGTCCCTATTCCGCGAGCAAGGCAAGCGCCGATCTGCTGGTTCGCAGCTACGGGACGACCTATCAATTCCCGGTGTTGATCACGCGCGGGAGCAACACCTATGGCCCCAATCAGTATCCGGAAAAATTTATTCCGCTGTTCGTGACCAACGCCATCGAGGATCAGCCGTTGCCGCTCTATGGGGACGGGCGGTACCGCCGAGACTGGCTTTCGGTCTTCGACCACTGCGCGGCGATCGACCATGTGCTTCGCCACGGAGAGCCGGGATGCGTCTACAATATCGGCGGAGGAAACGAGCGCGAAAACCTGGAGGTGGCGGAGGCGATCCTGGCCTATCTCGGAAAGCCCAAGTCGCTCATCCGCTTCGTCCAGGACCGGCCCGGCCACGACCGCCGGTACGCGGTGGACGCGGCCCGGTTGCGGGCCCTGGGGTGGGCGCCGAGCGTGCCGTTCGAGGAGGGGCTGCGGTCCACGGTGGAGTGGTACGTCAGCCACCAACCATGGTGGCGAAAGATCAAGTCCGGGGAATTTCGCGCTTATTATGAGCGGATGTATCGCAAGCGGCTGGAAGCAGCCGCAGGTCAACGCTCAACCTCGACCTCAACCTGAACCTTCTGGAATCATGCGCATCCTGATCACCGGGGCGAAGGGGCAGTTGGGCACCGAGCTGCAGCGCGTCCTCAAGGGGCATACCCTCATTCTGCGGTTCTGGCCGGACTTCGATCTGCTCAAGCCGGATGCGGAGTCACAGGTGGTCGATGCCCGCCCGGAGGTCCTCATTCATGCTGCAGCCTATACCGACGTGGAAGGCGCCGAGAGCGAGCCGGAGACCGCTATGGCGGTCAATGGCGAGGGGACGGCACGCATGGCCTCCGCGGCCGTCCGCTGCGGGGCGCGCCTGTTCTACATCTCGACCGATTATGTCTTCGATGGGACGAAGCGGACACCATACGAAGAATCGGACCCACCTCATCCCTTGAACGCATACGGCTGGTCCAAGCTCGAGGGTGAGCGACAGGCCCTGGCCCGATGTCCGGACACCTTGGTGGTTCGGACGTCCTGGCTCTATGGCCCGCATGGCAAGAATTTCGTGAGGACCATATTGGAACGCGCCGCCCGAGAACCGGAACTGGCCGTGGTGGCCGACCAGCAGGGCTCCCCGACCTACGCCGGCGATCTTGCGACAGCGCTCAGCCGGATGCTGACGATGGATTTGAGAGGCGTGGTGCACGCGTCCGGGACTGGCTCCTGCAGTTGGTATGAGTTTGCCTCGGCCATCGTCGCATTGGCCGGGCTGCCGGCCAAGGTCCGGCCGATCACGACCGCCCGGTCTGCAACCCGCGTCAACCGACCGCCATACAGCGTGCTGGCCAACCGGGTCCTGGCCCAGCGGGGCATTACGCTGCCTCATTGGAAGGACGCGCTGACGCGCTTTATGAAGCAGGTTAAGGTCGAGGTTCAACCTTAGCCTCGACCTGGAGGATTTATGAAGCGAGCCTTGATCACCGGAATCACCGGACAGGACGGGTCCTATCTGGCTGAACTGTTGCTGGAGAAGGGCTACGAGGTGCACGGGATCATCAGGCGTGTGGCCATTGAGGACCCCGAGCACCGCCTGTGGCGAATCTTGCACATCAAGGATCGCCTTCACCTCCATGCCGCGTCCCTGGAAAGCCTGCCGAGCATCTATCGCGTCTTCCAAGCGGTCAAGCCGGATGAGTGCTATCACCTGGCGGCACAGAGCTTCGTGGTGTACTCGTTCGAGGACGAATTCTCCACGCTCCACGCGAACATCAACGGCACGCATTACGTGCTGGCGGCGCTTCGCGACTGCGCCCCGGACTGCCGCTTTTACTTTGCCGCCTCGAGTGAGATGTTTGGAAAAGCGCACGAGGTTCCACAGAACGAGGCGACTGTCTTCCACCCGCGGTCCGCCTACGGGATCTCCAAGGTGGCCGGCTTCCACCTCACCCGCAACTATCGCGAAGCGTACGGGATCAAAGCCTGCTCAGGCATCCTCTACAACCATGAATCGCCGCGCCGCGGCTACGAATTCGTCTCCCGGAAAATCACCGCGCATGCCGCGCGCATCAAGCTGGGATTGGCCAAGGAAGTTCGGCTCGGCAATCTCGATGCACGGCGCGATTGGGGCCACGCGAGAGAGTACGTACGCGCCATCTGGATGATGCTCCAGCGCGAGAAGCCGGAGGACTACGTGATCGCCACCGGCGAACAGCACACCGTCCGGGAGTTCGCGGAAACGGCGTTTGCCCACGTGGGCCTGAACTATCGCGACCACGTCGTGGTCGATCCGCAGTTCCTCCGCCCTGCCGAAGTGGATACCTTGCTGGGCGACGCGTCCAAGGCGAAGCGAGAGCTTGGGTGGTCTTGCCAGATCAAGTTCCAGAACCTGGTCTACGAGATGGTCGAGGAGGATCTTCGCCTCTGTCGGGCCTCGGTCCGGATGAGCTGAGTCTTCCGTAAGGCGTGAAGCGTGAGGCGTGAATCCGTTAGGCGTGAGGTGTTAGGGGAAGGTGGAGCTTGTGATCGTCTTCTTGTACAACCGGGTGGGCTTTGCTACGATCGCTCCGCGTTGACACTGTAGGATCTATGCCAGCCTCATCGCACGTTAACCGCCGCCGTCCCGCCCGCCGGCGACTGCTCCAGACATTGAGACGCATCCGCCTGTTCGCCATGGATGTGGATGGTGTGTTGACGGATGCCGGAATGTACTATTCGGAGTCCGGCGATGAGTGGAAGAAATTCAATACCCGGGATGGTATGGGCATTAAACTGCTGCAGCAGGCCGGGCTGATTACGGCCCTGGTCACCCAGGAGCACACCAAGCTGGTGCTTCGCCGGGGCGAAAAACTGGAGATTCCCGAAGTTCACCAGGGGGTCCGGGATAAACTTGCGACGCTCCGCCAGATCGCCGGCAAATACAGCTTGAGTCTGGATCAGGTCGCCTTCATCGGCGACGACGTCAACGATCTGGCCACGCTCAAGGCGGTCGGGCTGTCCGCCGCTCCCGCTGATTGCGTCCCATCGGTCGGCAAGGTGGTGCAGTACCGCTGCCGCAAGAAAGGCGGGGAGGGCGCGGTGCGCGAGCTGGCGGACCTGATCCTGGCGGCGCAAGCGAGGCACCCATTGCATTCTTCAGAGCAATGGGTCCCGGTGAAGCGTGAAACGTGAAGCGTCTCTTGTTAAGCCCGCGAACGACGCTTCACGAACGACGAATAACGTCATGAATCCTCATCTCTACGCGGTCATCATGGCGGGAGGCAGCGGGACGCGCTTCTGGCCGTTGAGCCGGCAGCTCTATCCCAAGCAATTGCTCCGCATCATGGGCGGGGAAACCCTGATCCAACAGACTATGCGGCGGGTTTTACGCTGCGTCCCGGCGAAGCGAGTGGTGATCTCTACCAATCCGGCTCAGGCCGAGTCGATCAGGCTTCAGCTCGCGGACTGGAAGGACGACCTCGCCGACAACTTCATCATCGAGCCGGAGGCGCGGAACACCGCCCCGGCGATTGCCCTCGCTGCCACTGTGCTGAGGCAGAGGAACCCGCAAGCGGTGATGCTGGTGGCGCCGGCTGATCATGTCATCAAGGATCACCGGCGGTTTCAATCCGCCGTGGCGCTCGGCGCGAAATTGGCGGACGCCGGCCATCTCGTCACCTTCGGCATCCGCCCCATCAGACCGGAGACGGGCTACGGATATATCCAGGCCGACCTCCGGGCCAGGCTGGGGCGGCACGACGGGCTGGTGGGGCATCCGATCGTCCGGTTCGTGGAAAAGCCGGCGGCTTCCACAGCCAGCCGCTACGTGAAGGCCGGGAGTTACTACTGGAACAGCGGGATCTTTCTGTGGCGGGCCTCTGCCATTCTGGAAGAGCTCGCCCGGTATCAACCTGCTCTGGCTCAAGCCATGCGCCGGATCGAGAGAGGGCTGAGCTCAGGCGCCTCGGGCGAGCTGATCGCTCGGGCCTACCGGCAACTGACGGCGGTCTCGATCGATCACGCCGTGATGGAACGCTCGGCTCGTGCGGCGATGATCCCGGTTGACTTTGCCTGGTCCGATGTCGGCAACTGGAGCAGCCTGGAAGAAGTGGCGCCGCGCGACGGCACCGGAAATGTCCTGAGCGGCAACGTGGTGGACCTCGACAGCCGCAATTCCATCCTCTACGCGGATCGGCGGCTGGTGGCCACGATCGGCTTGTCCGACATGGTCGTCGTGGATACACCCGACGCCACGCTGATCTGTCCGAAGGCCCGTTCCCAGGACGTAAGGCAGGTGGTCGAGAAGCTCAGGAAGCAGGGGGCCCCTGAGCATCTGGAGCATCGGACGGTCTTTCGGCCGTGGGGCTCCTATACCGTCCTGGAGGAAGGGCCGGGCTACAAGGTCAAGAAGGTCACGGTCAAACCGGGCTCGCGCCTCTCCCTCCAGCTTCATCACCAGCGGAGCGAGCATTGGGTGGTCATTGCGGGAACGGCGAGGATTACGTGCGGCCGCCGCGTCTTCACGTTAAAGGTCGGGGAGAGCACCGGCATTCCCAAGAAGACGCGCCACCGTCTGGAGAATGCAGGGGTCGAGCCGCTCCACATTATCGAGGTTCAGAACGGCCTGTACCTCGGAGAAGACGACATCGTCCGGTTTCATGACGACTACGGCCGCTCTGCAAGAAGTAAGGAGTGAGGAGTAAGGGGTAAGGGGTAAGGGGTGAGGACTCCTCACTGGTAAGAAGATGGCGCTTTTCAGGGAATACGACATCAGGGGCATCGTCGGGAAAGAATTGACCGAGTCGGTGGCCGAACGCATCGGACGCGCCTTCGCCACCATCGGACGGGAGAGAAGCCTGAAGACCGTCAGCGTCGGCCGGGACGGACGGTCCAGCTCGCCGGTGCTGCGGGAGTGCCTGGTCCGTGGCCTCACGGAGGGCGGGCTGAATGTCGTGGACGTCGGCGTGTGTCCGACCCCGGTCCTGTATTTTTCATTGTTCCACCTTCCCGTGGACGGCGGCGTCATGATCACCGGAAGCCACAATGCCTCGGAATACAACGGGTTCAAGGTCTGCGTGGGGAAGGAAGCGCTGCACGGTGAGGAAATCCAGCATCTGGGGCGGGTCGTGGAAGGCGGCCGCTACTCATCGGGGACCGGGAACGTGACGACCCGTCCGATCATTCCGGAGTATCTCGCCCACCTCAGGAAAAACTTCGAGTCGGTGAGGGCTGATCGCCTGCATGTGGTCATCGATTGCGGAAACGGCGCGGCTGCGCTGGTGGCTCGGCAAGCGATCGAGCAATTGGGATGCCGGGTGACCGGGCTCTATTGCGAGCTGGATGGCCGATTTCCCAACCACCATCCCGATCCGACCGTCGAAGCGAACCTTCAGGACCTGATCAAGACCGTGAAGGCGACCGGAGCCGATGTCGGGGTGGCCTACGACGGGGATGCCGATCGGATCGGGGCGATCGATGAACGAGGAGAGATCCTGTGGGGGGACCGCCTGATGGTCTTGTATTCCCGCGATATCCTGGCGAGTCGCCCGGGGAGCACGATCATCTCGGAGGTGAAGGCCTCCCAGGTCCTGTACGACGACATTCAACGGCGCGGGGGACAGCCGATCATGTGGAAGACCGGTCACTCCCTGATCAAGGCAAAAATGAAAACCGAATCGGCCGTGCTCGCCGGCGAGATGTCCGGCCATATGTTTTTTGCCGACCGGTACTTCGGGTACGACGACGCGATCTACGCCTCCTGCAGACTGATCGAGATTCTGGCCAAGTCAGGCAAACCGCTCTCCCAATTGCTGGCGGACCTGCCTCGCACCTCCGTCACTCCGGAAATCCGGGTCGAATGCCCCGATGCGATCAAATTCGATCTGGTGAAGCACGTCCAGTCCAAGTTTCTGGGATATGCCCGATCGGGCGGTTCACCGAGGGATCCTGCCTTGCGGATTCGAGAGGTGCTGACCCTCGACGGCGTCCGTGTGGTATTCGACGAGGGCTGGGGGCTCATCCGGGCTTCCAACACGCAGCCGGCCCTGGTGCTGCGATTTGAGGCGTCCACGCCGGAGGCGCTCACCGCCATTCGGACGCTCATCGAGCGCGAGCTGAACGAGTCTCGGGTCACGCTGGCGTCATCCTCCGGCGCCAGATGACGTTGAGGCCTGGCTTGAACAGGACCCTGCTCGCTCTGCTCTGTCTCGTCTTGCCGTTTCTTGTCGCCGTCCGGACCGCTGAACCCTCGCAGAACTCAGCGGGGCCGGGGCGCGATCAGGCCTTCAGCGCCGGTGAGCGCTTGGTCTATCTTATCTCCTGGCAGGGGATTCCTGGCGGGACGGCGGTGATGGAGGTGGCCGAATCCGAGCCGGTCTACGGACGCCCCGCCGTACGGTTGCTCACGATCGCCAGATCGAACGCCTTCGTCTCTGCCTTTTTCCCGATCGACAACCGGGTGGAATCCTACCTCGACCTGGTGAAGCTGGCGCCTCACCGCATGATCTTCCACCGGAGGGAAGGCCGAAAAAAGAATGATTTCGACATCACGTTTCATCAAGACCAAGGGTCCGTCACTGCGATCAAGGACGGCGTGACCGACAAGCTGCCGATTCCACCGAGCACGCAGGATGCGTTGTCCTGCCTGTACTACCTGCGCAGCCTTCCTACGCTGGAAACCGGCTCGTCCGTGACCATGAATGTCTACCACGACAGGAAGATCTATCGGTTGGAGGTCAAAGTGGAAGGCGTTGAACGGGTCCGCGGGCCCTGGGGCGAAGTCGAGGCGGTCCGGGTTCTGGCGTTGATGCCCTTCAGGGGGATTTTCCCTAACGAAGGGAATATCAGGGTGTGGTTCCGCAACGATGCGAGCCATGTCCCGTTGATGATGAAAGCCAAAGTCCGTGTCGGATCCATTGTCGCGCGCCTGCTCGTCAATCCGGACCATTCTGCGCCCGCTCCCTAGCCCTCGTCGCGTTGCCCGCCGAGAAGAAACCCGATATAATGCCGGCCGTACCGGTCGAGACCCCGGCTCGCTGAATCTTCACCCGATCCGCAACGCCTGGCCTCCACGGAGCCTCATATGGGAGCATATCCCGTCACTCTCTCAAGACAGATCCAGGACGATTTACGCGGTGATCCGGCATGGGCCACTGAACTGACCCCCATCATGGCGCAGATCGCCCTGGCCGCCAAAACCATCGCAAAGGACCTGCGCGAGGCCGGGTTGCTTGACGTCCTGGGCTCAACGGGGACGACCAACATCCAAGGCGAAGCCGTCCAGAAACTGGATCAGAAGGCGAACGAGACGTTTGTCCAGGTCTTTCAAGGATACGGGACGCTGGTCCGAACGCTGATATCCGAAGAAATGGAAAAGCCCCTGGACTTACCTGCAAGCGCAGGGGGATCGCGGGACAAATACGCCCTTTTCTTTGATCCGCTGGACGGATCCTCCAACGTGGATGTGAACGCGACGGTGGGATCGATTTTCTCCCTGCATCGGGTGCCGCCTCATCCAGCCCCCGATGCGAGGGACCTCCTCAAGCCCGGGCGCGAGCAGGTGGCTGTGGGCTATGCGCTGTATGGGCCGAGCACGATCCTGGTCTATACCTGCGGCAGGGGCGTGCACCAGTTCACACTGGACCATGGCCTTGGAGAGTTCGTGCTGTCCGTCAGCCACATGAAGATGCCGCCCCGCGGCAAGGTCTACTCGGCCAACGAAGGGAATTATCCGAGATGGACAGCCGGAACGAAGCGATTCGTGGATTACCTCCGCGAGAAAGACCCCGCGACGGGCCGGCCATACTCGACGCGGTACTCGGGATGTTTGGTGGCCGATGTCCACCGGCTGCTGGCGGTGGGCGGGGTCTATCTGTACCCGAGCGAGGCCGACAAGCCGGAGGGCAAGCTTCGGCTCATGTATGAAGCGGCTCCTCTCGGCCTTCTGGTCGAGCAGGCTGGCGGCAAGGCGACAACCGGAACGCAGACTATCACGGCCATCCAGCCCGAGGCGGTACACCAACGGGTGCCCTTGATCATCGGCAGTCAGCAGGATGTCACCTTGGCCGAGGAATTCATTCAGGGCCGTCGGCAATAAATGTCCGCGGCCTTACGATCCTTAATTAGTGGGCTTCAACCTTAATACGGCATCGCTGATCGGAACATGTGGGATGGGTTGGCGAGCATGGGTGCCGAGATCGCCGGCGCACTCGCAACGAGCCAAGGTACACGGGAGGCAGATCATGAGTGAGCGCGTGAAAGAAATCTTGAGCTGGTACAGTAGCGATAATGCCGGGACGCGAACCAATCTCGCTCGCCTGCTGCAGCATGGAAGGCTGGCCGACACCGGCCGGTTGGTGATTCTTCCGGTGGACCAGGGATTCGAGCATGGTCCGGCCAGGAGCTTCGCTCCGAATCCGCCCGGATACAATCCCCTCTACCATTTTGAGCTGGCGATCGACGCAGGTTGCAACGCCTACGCCGCCCCGCTCGGGTTCCTGGAGACCGGGGCGGCGCAGTTTGCCGGGGCCATTCCGCTGATCCTGAAGCTCAACAATCATGATGTCCTCCATGAGGACAAGGACCCTCTGCCGGCTGTGACCGGCAGCGTCCGGGATGCATTGCGCCTGGGGTGTTCGGCCGTCGGCTTTACCATCTATCCCGGCTCGGCCCATTGCGTGGAGATGTACCAACAGATCCGGGCGATCGCGGAAGAGGCGAAGGCTTGTGGTCTCGCGGTGGTCATCTGGTCGTATCCTCGAGGATCGGCATTGAGCAAAGAAGGCGAAACGGCGATGGATGTCGTCGCCTACGCCGCCCAGATCGCCTGCCAACTCGGCGCCCATATCGTCAAAGTCAAGCTGCCAACCGGGCATTTAGAACAGGCCGCCGCCAAGAAGGTGTATGAGGCGGAGCAGATTCCGATCAAGACCCTTTCGGAGCGTGTCCGTCACGTGATTCAAAGCGCCTTCGCCGGCCGGCGTATCGTTATCTTCTCGGGAGGCGCCAAGGGAGATGAGAAGACCTTTTACGAAGAGGCCCGGGCGATCCGTGACGGCGGCGGCTTCGGCTCCATTATCGGGCGGAACTCCTTTCAGCGCCCGAAAGCCGAAGCGATCAAGTTCCTGCATACGGTCATGGATATCTACGCCGGAGTGATTCCTTGATGAAGCAGGTTGATGATAAGGTTGAGCGGTTCCCTTCGGTCATACTGAGTGTCCTGCTGGTCGCCGTCGGCATTCTGATCGGGGTCGTGCTCGCGGCGGATTTCGGCTGGCTGCCGTTCGGGCACGCCGTGCCGGAATCCTCTCCCCAGCAGCCTGTTCCGGCCGTGCTTTCGCCTCCATTATCCCGGGGCGGCGATCTCGGCTTTGCGCAGGTTGCTAAGGAAGTGACCCCAGCGGTCGTGAACATCTCCACAGTGACGAAAAGCGGCAAGGGCGGCAGTCTGGTTCCCTTTGACGATCCATTTTTCCATCGATTCTTCGGCGAGGAATTCTTGCGTCGATTCGAGGCGCCGAAGGGGCGAAAGGAGCGAAGTCTGGGGTCCGGGGTCATCGTCGATCAAACAGGGACGATCATCACCAACAATCACGTGGTGAGCCAGGCGGATGAGATCAAGGTCCTGCTCTCAGATAAGCGGGAGTTCAGGGCCAAGCTCGTCGGGACTGATCCGAAAGCCGATCTGGCGGTGTTGAAGATCGACGCGCAGGCCCTGCATACGATTCCGTGGGCGGACTCCGACAGGCTCGAAGTGGGCGAATATGTTCTCGCGATCGGCAACCCGTTCGGCCTGAACCAGACGGTGACCATGGGGATCGTCAGCGCCGTGGGTCGGGCCAGCATGGGAATTGCCGAGTACGAAGATTTTATCCAGACCGATGCCGCCATCAACCCAGGGAACTCCGGCGGCGCTCTCGTCAACACCGGCGGCCAGCTCGTCGGGATCAACACGGCGATCTTCAGCCAGAGCGGCGGCAACATGGGGATCGGGTTTGCCGTTCCCAGCAATATGGCGCGCACCATCATGGAGCAACTCATCCAGAGCGGTCGCGTGATCCGAGGGTGGCTCGGCGTCTCGATCCAGGATCTCACCCCCGAACTGGCTTCGCAATTCGGTCTCCCGGAGCCGAAAGGTGTATTGGTCAGCGATGTCCTGGACGCCAGCCCGGCCAAGCGAGCCGGCCTGGAGCGCGGCGACGTCATCGTCGAGTATGACGGGAAGCCGGTAGAAACACCGACTCAGCTCCGGAATGCCGTCGCCCGGACGCTGGTTGGGAAGAAGGCGGTGCTGAAGGTGATTCGGGACAGGCGCCCCAGGACGGTGGAGATCACGGTTGCTGAGCAGCCCAAGCCCGTGGCCCGTGCGGACGACGCGAGTGACGGGGCGGTCCGCCCTGCCTGATGCTTGATCCAGACCGGTCCGAAAACCGCACGCAGCGGCGGGTAAGCTTTTTACGTTGAAACCATAATGCTATAATCCTCATCACGATAGGGGGGGATATATGGCCGGACGGGTCATTTATGTCATTTTAAGCGGGTTCGCCGGGCTGGCCTTGCTCTGGCGCGGAGAAGAGGCGGAGGTCACGTTTCTTCTGACGGCTTTTGCCATCGGGGCGGCCACCGGCGGCCTGATCCTCATCGCGGAGCAGGCGCTCCGGAAATGTTCGTTCGGCACGATCGTAGGCGGGACGGTTGGGTTGATAGTGGGGTTGGTCCTGACCGGGCTGGTGGAGTGGGTTGGAAGCGTCATCTTCGACGTGGAAGCCTTCCTCTTTTATAGCGGCGGACTCGTCCTGCTGTTGGGATTGCCCTATCTCGGTCTGATGCTGGGAGCGAAGTTCGGAAAGGACGGGCTGGCCGGATCAGCCAAACCCGCTGAGCATCCCTTGCCCGCCACGAACAACAAGATTCTCGATACGAGCGTCATCATTGACGGCCGCGTGGCGGACCTGTGTGAGACGGGATTCATGGAAGGGACGTTTCTCGTGCCGCAGTTCATTCTTCAAGAACTGCAGCACATTGCCGATTCCTCTGATTCCTTGAAGCGGGCCAGAGGACGCCGAGGTCTGGATGTCTTGAACAAGATCCAGAAGATGGTGGACGTGGACGTGAGGATCATCGAGGATGACTTCGCGCACGTCAAGGATGTCGATTCCAAGATCGTGGTGCTGGCCAAGAAACTGGGGGCGAAGATCATCACCAATGATTTGAACCTCAATAAGGTGGCGGAGCTGCAAGGCGTTCGCGTGCTGAACATCAATGAGCTGTGCAACGCGCTCAAGCCGATCGTATTGCCCGGGGAAACCATCCGGGTCTTCGTGCTCAAGGAAGGCAAGGAAGCGGGCCAGGGAGTCGCCTATCTGGACGACGGCACCATGATCGTGGTGGACAACGCAAAGCGCTGCATCGGGCGGAACGTGGACGTGGTGGTCACCAGCGTGCTGCAGACCACCGCCGGACGGATGATCTTCACGCGACTGAAGGAAGAAAACGAAAAGGAGGAGCTCCACGTCGCCCGCGGGTAGCCATGCAGTGGCCCTTGTCCCCGCCGCCGGACGAGGGCTTCGCATGGGGAGCACGGTTCCGAAGCAGTTCATCACGCTGGGCGGTGTTCCGATCCTCGTTCATTCCCTCCGAGTCCTGGAAGCCGTCCCCTCCATCGACGAAGTGATTCTCGCCGTACCGGAAGCCGAACGCGAGTTCTGCTTGCGCGAAATCATCGCCCCCCACGGGTTCAAGAAAGTCTTCAAGATCCTCGCGGGCGGCGTCCGGCGGCAAGACTCTGTCCGCAACGGGCTCGAGGCCGTTCCGGCCGATGCGGACATCGTGCTGGTGCATGATGCCGTCCGGCCTTTCCTCACGTCTGACATGGTCGTAAAGGCGGTCGAGCAGGCCGCGGCGCACGGCGCGGCCGTGGTGGCCATTCCGATGCGCGACACCGTGAAACAGACCGGGGCGGACGGGCTTATCGAAAAAACGATAGACCGGCGCGGCTTGTGGCTGGCCCAGACCCCGCAAGCGTTCCGACGCGCGCTCTTGATGGAAGCCCACCGCAAAGCCGAACTGGATGGCATCCATGCCACGGACGACGCCCAGCTCGTGGAGCGATTGGGGCAGACAGTCGCGATCGTCGAAGGGAGTCTGGAGAACATCAAGATCACCCGTCCCGAGGACCTGGCGATCGGGGAGGCGATTCTTGCTGCGCGAACGCAGCGAGGTGGTCATTAGTCACTGGTCATTGGTCAATGGGCAGAACAGGCTGATGTACATGAGCGGACGAGTGACCATTGACGATTGACGAATGACGGGGGTTTTATGAGAGTCGGTATCGGCTACGACATTCACCCGCTGGGGAAAGGCCGCAAGTTGATTCTCGGCGGCGTGGAAATCCCATACGCTCAGGGCCTGGTCGGCCATTCCGATGCGGATGCCTTGATTCACGCCATCTGCGATGCGCTCCTCGGGGCGATGGGGGAAGGAGATCTGGGCACGCATTACCCCAGCTCCGACCCACGGTTCAAGGACATTTCCAGCTTGGTCCTCTTGAGAGAAATTGCCGGCCGGCTTGACAAGAAAGGCTTTCGCTTGATGAACTTGGACACGGTGATCATTGCCCAGGCCCCTCGCCTCGGCCCGCACCTGGCCGGCATGCAAGCCAGGATTGCCGACGTGCTGGGAGTCGGGAAAGACATGGTGAATGTGAAGGTGAAAAGCGGGGAGGGCCTGGATGCGGTCGGCCGAGAAGAGGCCATTGCAGCCCAAGCCATCTGCTTGATCGAGACAGTCTTAAAGTCGTAAGGTCGTGTGAGGAGAAGCCTCCGATGCTGAAGCGGATCAGGGAAGATTTCAGAGCCGTGTTTGAACGCGATCCGGCCGCGACGAACTGGCTGGAGGTTCTCCTCACCTATTCCGGCTTTCATGCGCTGCTGGCCCACCGGGTGGCCCATTGGCTCTGGTCCTACCGGGCCCCGCTCGTGCCCCGCATCATCTCGCAGCTCGCCCGCTGGCTCACCGGCGTGGAGATCCATCCGGGGGCGAAGATCGGCACCGGCTTTTTCATCGATCACGGGATGGGCGTGGTGATCGGGGAGACGGCCGAGATCGGCGACTACGTCACCTTGTTCCAGGGCGTCACGCTGGGGGGGACCGGTCGGGAGCACGGCAAGCGCCATCCCACGCTCGGCAATCACGTGGTCGTCGGGGCCGGCGCCAAGATCCTGGGCGGGATCAAGATCGGGGACAACGTCAAGATCGGCGCCAATTCGGTCGTCCTCAAATCCGTCCCGCCCAACTCGACGGTCATCGGCGTGCCGGCGCGGGTCATCAAGGCGGAAGGCGCGCGCGTGCCGGAAGCCACCATGGACCACACCAACATTCCGGACCCCATCGCCGACCGCTTCGAGGCCTTGGAACGCGAACTCATCGACCTCCGCAAACGCCTCGACAACCGCGACGAAAAGACCTCCAGCTAGTTTGATGCGGCAAGGCCAGTCGCTCCCGCGCCTCCCGCA
>CAYZKG010000046.1:0-1537 GCA_964478915.1 uncultured Nitrospira sp. | reverse complement strand
CCATATCCCAGTTGCCTGATCAATGGACAGACGCTCGATGGGAAACCAATACACTCGGTGTGGGCCTTTAATGAGGACAGCCGATGGGTCGTAGCGATCACGGTTTATCGGCCTGACCCCAAGCTTTGGATCGAGGGGCGGCGAAGGAGGAAGTAGCCATGATGCCGTTTCAGAAGTGCCCGGTCTGCGGGCATGAGCTGGTCGAGAAAGAAGTGGAGAAGCTCTTGCGCGGCGGTGTTCATACGGCGGTGATGAAGGTTCGAGCTGAGGTCTGCCTACACTGCGGAGAGCGACTCTATTCGCAGGATATCGTCCGGAGGTTTGAGGAGATCAGGGCCAAGCTGGAACGTCAAGAAACGGAAAACTTTCGCCCAATGGGACAATCGTTTCAGGTGGTATAGAGCAGTTCACCTTATAACTCAAGACTTGGTGCGGCAAGGCCCGTCGCTCCCACACCTCCTGAAGCAGGCTCGGTCATGCTGTCGTGCGGCACACCACCCGCCCTGGGCGCACCACAGCATGACCTCGCCTCAGTAGCCTCCGCGATTCGCGACGCAGGACCGGCCAGCCCGCCCGGGAGCCCTTAACCAACTAAAAAAAGTGGAAAGGCGACAGGTCGCTGAAAACCTGTCGCCTTTCAATTGCGGTGCCGCCACCGCTCGGCTTCGTGTCGCTTTGGAAAGAACCTACTTCTTAATCTTGTGATCGTTTGAGCATTGAACAAAGGTGATAATTTATGTACGCTTCGTCGCAGATTATGAGTGTCAGAAATCCAGATCTCACATGGTATATGCGGATCAGTCAAGAAAAGGGTGTCTCACCCCGCTGTCCCTATGCCTCGGTTCATCGATGTCCCCGGTACTACCAGAGCATTTCACTTCTAGGGGAGTGCGGCACAACGAAAATTGACCAGGCTGAAGATAAAGCTCTACTGAAGAAATGGGAAAACTCGGATCTGTGGCCAGTTATCCGTGAACAGGCCACCAGTATTTTTGGACCCGAAAAAGACACAATGATGTTTAATCGTTTCTGTCCTGAGGCCTCCTTTGACCGCTTCGGATGGTTTGCATCAGATCTCTACCGCTATGCTGACGATATTGATCGGAATGTTGCCCATGCTGAGTTGAATCGTCAGGGCGCTCGCGGTGAAGATTGGCGTTGGGCATGGTCAGCAATTCATGAGATGCATTATACGGAATGCCCACTCTATTCTTTATTGCTTTATCCAATGCAGAACATAACTGATAAGCCAAAGCGCGAAGGAATTCTTGACGTCCGGCCTGGCATTTTCGGCGTTAGATTGAACCTTAATCCGATTGTTTCATGCGTACGAGAATGGTTGCGGCGAAAGCGCACAAGCAGGTAGATCAGTCTGTGAAAGTAGGATGCTGTCAGGATAAGTGTAGTTGTTTTGAAATGCCTGTGAAGGGCAGGCCTAGTATGCGGGTATGAAATTCGATCAGAGATTCAATATAGAGGTTGGCCTTGAAGAAGCGAAGAAACGATTTGTTAACCGAGTCTATAACGCTATTTTAAC
>CAYZKG010000045.1:2169-19004 GCA_964478915.1 uncultured Nitrospira sp. | reverse complement strand
CTCGCCGAGAGCCAGGAGATTGACCTCATCCTCACCGACCTCCAGCTCGGCAAGGTGTCCGGCCTCGATATCCTGGATGCGGCCAAACGGGTGCTGCCGGATGTGCCGGTCCTGGTCATCACCGGCTTCGGGACGGTCAAATCCGCCGTCGAGGCCATGCGCAAGGGTGCGCACGACTACATTTCCAAGCCGATCGACAACGAGGAGCTGAAGATCCTGATCGCACGGGCCCTCGAACTGAGGCGTCTCTCTCAGGACAATAAAGCCCTCCGCGACGGCCTTCGCGAGCGGTTCGGCTTCGACCAGATCGTCAGCGTCTCTCCCCAGATGAACGAAGTGAAACGGCTCGCGAAGGAAGTCGCCCGAACCGATGCGACGGTCCTGATCAGCGGCGAGAGCGGCACCGGCAAGGAACTGTTCGCCCGCGCCATCCATTACGCCAGCTCGCGAGCCTCCGGTCCGCTCGTGACGCTGAACTGCGCCGGAATTCCCGAGACCCTCCTGGAGTCGGAGCTGTTCGGCTACGAGAAGGGGGCCTTTACCGACGCAAAAAAGTCGAAGCCCGGGCGCTTCCAGTTGGCGGATGGCGGCACCCTGTTTCTGGATGAGATCGGCGAAATGAGCCTGGCCGCTCAGGTGAAGCTGCTCCGCGTCCTGGAGGATCACACCATCGACCCGCTCGGGGGGATGCGAGGCAGGCGCGTGGATATCCGCGTGATCGGCGCCACCAATCAGGCTCTTCCCGATCTCATCAAGAAGGGGAGGTTCCGGGAGGACCTCTACTATCGGTTCCATGTGTGCCCTTTGCACATCCCGCCGTTGCGAGAGCGTCCCGAAGACATCGACGCGCTCCTGGACTCCTTCCTGAAATCGGCCAATCGCGAGCGGGGCAGCCGCATTACCGGAGTGTCGCCGGGCGCCTTGCGTGTCGTGAAGCGGCACCCGTGGCCCGGGAATGTCCGGGAATTGCATAACGTCGTGGAATGGCTCACGATGACGTGCAAGCAGGGTGAAATCCGGCCGGAGCATCTGCCGTCCTATCTCCGGGTCCCCGAGGAGCCTGCGCACCGCGATTCATCGCCGCAACCGCTCCCGCCCCTGCTGTCGTTCGGTCTGTCGGTGGAAGAGATGGAAAAGGCCTTGCTCCAGGAGGCCCTTCAGAAGACCGGTGGAAACGTCTCGGAGGCCAGCCGCCTGCTGAAGATGACGCGAAACACGCTCCGGTATCGGATGGCCAAATACAACCTCGGGTAGTCATCGTCCTCCGGCTCCGCTGAGCCGATCTCTGGAAGTCGCGCGCACACATGGAACGGAAGCCACGGACTGGCGGTCTCCAGCAGAAATTCTTCATCTCCCTCCTGATCGTCGGCATGGTTCCGGGCATCGCGGCTCTGACCGCGACCTACATCTACAGCACGAACAGCCTCAAGCATTCCATCGGCAGCAGCTTTCAGGAGATCGCCCGGTCCACGGCGATCCGGATCGCCGCCGCGGTCGATACTGAAATCGATCGTGCCGCGCGGCTGGCCAAAGTGCCGGTCTTGATCCGGGTGCTGGTGGAAGACTCCAACCGGCGGTATGCGGGAAAGACCGAGTCCGAGATAGCCCGCCTGCTCGAGGAGGGAGAGGCGCTCTGGCCCGACCAACTCGAGGATACCCGCACGGATCGGACTGCGACCTACCTCCAGGATTGGGCCGGGGAAGCTGGGGAGTACGTGCGGGTGGTGGTGGCCGACAACCATGGCGCAGTGGTTGTCTCCACCGACGCACAGGTCTCATACCGCAATGCCGGACAGGAATGGTGGCGTGAGGCGTTTCAGAAGGATCCCGATGCGGCCTACGTCAGCACGCTGCGGCTTGACCCTGCCTTGAAGGACTATGTGTTCGACCTCGCTGTCCCGGTCGTCGGCGAGAAGGATGAAAAGCCGATCGGTGTGGTTGGGCTGGTGATCCGGCGCAAAGTGCTCACCGATACGATCTTGCCCATCCGCGTGGGAGAGACCGGACACGGCATGCTCCTGGACACGGCCGGCACGCCGCTGATCTGCCCCGTGCTGCCTCCCACCGCCCACCTCATCCAGGAAGTCTTGATCAACCAACTGGCCCGCGAAGTACCTCTATGGTTAGTGGCTGACGACGACGCCCATGGCGGCCACAACTCGATCATCGGCGCCGCGCCGGTCCGATTTGCCCACCGCCTGAGTCCCGCCAGCCTCGGGGGGTATCGATGGTTTGCGTTCGTTCGACAGGAGCCGGGCGAGACCTTTGCTCCGATCTACTCGCTCCTGGTGACCGTAGGCGTGATCGGCTTCGGGCTGGTCGTGGTGCTGTCCTCCCTCGGGTTTCTGGTAGGCCGACAAATTGTCGGCCCCATTCGCGCCTTGCAGCGGGAGGCCGAAACCCTCCGGCGCAACGTCGCCGCCTTGCCGGAGCCCGTGTCCCCGACGCATTTTGAGTCCCAACCCGCCTCGCCGGCCGTCCGAACCGGTGATGAAATCGAAGAGCTGGCGCGCACCTTCCAGGCGATGCGGACCGCTCTGGAAGAGAGCCTCCGGACCGTGAAGGCCCAGCAGGAGGAGCTGATCCGTCGGGAAAAACTCGCCTCGGTCGGTCAACTTCTCGCGGCTCTTGCCCACGATCTCCGGAACCCGTTGGGAGTGATCCGCAGCTCCGCTCAACTCGTCTTGGAGCGAGCCCAGCCCGAGACGGTCAAGCAGGAGGTCACGCGCTACATCATCGATGAAGTGGACCGGCTCGCGCACCGAATCAATGATTTCCTTCGATACGCGCGGCAAAAGCCCCCGGAGCCAAAAAGTATCGGGGCCGCGCAGATCGTCCAGGCAGCGCTGGCGCAGTGGAGAGCGCAAGGGGGATATGAGAACGTCAAGGTGGAGACCCGATTCACCGACGGGCTGGCGGAGGTCTACGTGGACCCGGACCAGGTGAAAGAAGCGCTCGTGAATCTCCTGATCAATGCCCGGGAGGCCATGCCCGAAGGCGGTCACCTGACCGTGGCCGCCCGAGCCGCGGCGAACAGCTCGATCGAGATCGAAGTCGCCGACACCGGGACCGGCATCGCCTCGATCCATCTGGAACGGATCTTCGAGCCGTTCTTTACGACAAAGGAGTACGGGACGGGACTGGGCTTGACGAACGTCAAGCGGCTGGTGGAGGACAACGGGGGCAGCCTCACTGTACAGAGCGAGGAAGGCAAGGGAACCAGCTTTAGGATCCGGCTTCCGTCCGCCCGCCCCCCGAAAGACGACAACGCAGCTACCGCCAAGGGGTGAACTCTGAAGAAGGGCCCCGTTGAGCGCCGTCAAGGCCGCTGAATAGGAACAAGACCGGGGAGGCGTTGAGAGAACGGTGTTTTGGGAATCGCGACAGCGCGGTGACAAACGCGAACGCCTGTGCTCGTTCTGCGGGAAACCGGAGAGCACAGTCAAAAGCCTCGTGGAGGGCCCTGCACGCTACCATTGCCACCGGTGCCAGGCTGAATCCAACCTCTTGATCTGCACCGACTGCATCCAGCTCTGCAGTTCATTCCTTGCCGACGTTCCGGGCACCCCGCTCTTGCAGGACCAGCAAACGCTCAACCTGCCGAAGCCGACCGAAATCAAGGAGATCCTCGATCAGTACGTGGTAGGCCAAGACCGCGCCAAGAAAGTCCTGTCGGTGGCGGTGCACAATCACTACAAACGTATCCTCAGTCGAAATCGGCTGAAAGAGGTCGAGGTCCAGAAGGGCAATATCATGATGATCGGGGCGACCGGTACCGGCAAAACCCTTCTGTCCCAGACACTGGCCAAGATCCTGCACGTGCCCTTTGCCATTGCCGACGCCACCACGCTGACGGAAGCCGGTTACGTCGGTGAGGACGTCGAGAACGTCGTCTACAAGCTCTTGCAGGTTTCCGATTTCGACGTTAAACGTGCCGAGACGGGCATCATCTATATCGACGAAATCGATAAGATCAGCCGAAAGTCGGAGAGCGCGTCAATCACCCGCGATGTGGCCGGCGAAGGGGTCCAGCAGGCTCTCCTCAAGCTGGTGGAGGGCACCATCTGTAACGTGCCGCCTAAGGGTGGCCGAAAACACCCGGAACAGGAGTACATCAGGGTGGATACCACCAATATCCTGTTCATCTGCGGCGGCGCGTTCGTCGGCCTCGAGCAGATCGTGGCGCAGCGCACGACCGAGCGGCGCATGGGATTCGGGGCCGGCCTGCCCGCGCGCGAGGCGCCTGGACCCGGCGGCTTGTTGGAGCGGGTCCAGGCCGAAGACCTGATGAAGTACGGGCTCATTCCCGAGTTCATCGGCCGGTTCCCGGTCGTCACGACGCTTGCCGAGCTTGATGAGGCCGCTTTGGAACGGATTCTGACCGAACCGCGTAACGCCCTGCTCAAGCAGTATCAGGCGCTCTTCGAGTTGGAGAACGTTCAACTTCGGTTCACCGAGGCCGCCGTAAAATCGGTCGCGCGCCGCGCTGTCTCGATGAAGACCGGAGCCCGGGCCCTCCGCACGATTCTGGAAGACGTCATGTTGGATCTCATGTACGAGGTCCCGGCGCTGAAAGGCGTGAAGTCGGTCGTGATCACCGATGACGTCATCAACGGCACCGGACAGCCCCAGATCGTGACGTCTTAACGCAGGCAATGGGCTAGGGACCATGGGCTATGGTGCCTCTAGCCTCAAGGACTTGTGGTATGGCTCGCAAGATCCTGATCGTCGATGATGACCCCAAGTGGCTCCGGATCGCGTCGCTCTACTTCGAGGAGCAGCGCTACCAGGTGGCCGCCGTCCTGAGCGGCGATGAAGCCCTGAGGGAGATCGCGCGGGACCGTCCGGACCTGATCATCGCCGATATCATCATGCCCGGCATGGACGGCTACGAACTCTGCAGCCGCCTCCGGCGCGATGAAACGACCCGGGCCATTCCGTTTATCTTCCTGACGGGGCGAGACGAGGACACAGACAAGGCAAGAGCCCGAAAGGTCGGGGCGGATGACTACCTCACCAAGCCATGCCCTCTTCAGCGACTGGCGCAGAGCGTCGAGACCGCCATGGACCGGATCGAGCAGGCGCGGAAGATTCCGCTCGGGGAGATCGGTCTCAGCGGACGGTTGGACGACGTGAACCTCTTGGACATGATCCAGACGCTCGAACTGGAGCAGAGGACCGGGGCGCTGGTGCTCAGCCACGGCGAGCGCAGCGGCACGATTTACTTCCGGGAAGGAGGCATCGTGCATGCGGACATCCTGTCGCCCAAGCGGGACGAACCGCTGTTCGTGCTGCTGGGCTGGAAAACCGGCCGCTTCTTGTTCTTACCGGGCGCGGCTCCTGACCGGATGCCGATCACGGCCAGCATGGCCAACCTTCTCATTCAGGATCTTCGGACCCTCGAGGCCCATGAACGGCGAGTGCAGGATGCCCCCTTTGCCGAGGACTCCGAATTCGGCCCGACCCATGTGGGCCGCGTCCTGAGCGCGCTTCAGCACGCAGGCCGGCTGCTACATTCGACGATGGGGAGCAGTAGGCCGGCCGTGATTCGCATCCTGGTGGTGGGGGTGGCGCACTCCGGCAAAAGTGAGTTTATCGACGGGGTGGTGAAAGATCTCTCGGAATCACGCTGGGCTGCCACCGGAACGGAAGAGCCTTTTGCCCGGCACAGGACCGACTTTGGTCGCGTGCGGGTGTCGCGGGATACGGTCCTCCACCTCATCGCGGTCCGTGCAGAGAAGCGGTTTTTCTCAGTATGGGAGCAGTACCTTCCCGCCGCCTTTGGGGTCATTTTGTTGGCTGACCTTGGCAACGAGGAAGGAATGAACCACCTCCAGGCTTTTTTGAAGGCCCGGGCCACACTGACTCCGGCCCTGCCGATCCATGCAGTGGTCCCCGGGGACCGGACCATAGAAGGAAAGGTCGTCCTGACCGTGACCTCGTCGGTGGCTGAGTTTCTCGGCTTGCAGGCCGCCGATGTCTCCTCAGGACGGATAGGCGACCAGGCTTTTCGATTGACCGTCCTGGATCGGGTCCTTCAACTACGGATTGGATTTCCAATGACGGCAGGGCCGGTGCAGTAACCGGTAGCTGACGCGCACGGCAAAGCGCGTCGCCGCGGAGCCTCAGTTCACCGGGCGCGATGGATATCGATCACCATGACGAAGTGGCCCTGCTTCAGCTCACACACAACATCGCGTTACCCGGTCTTCCGATAAGCCGCGACGGTCACTTCCTCCTTCATGCCCGTTTCGGCTATGGCTTCCTCCCTGGTAGGAATCACCAGCGCGGCCCCAAAGACCCCGATCAGGAGCATTGACGCAGCGACCAGGAGTCCCAGGGGAATCTCCGGCCAGGAGCGGGGCACCGTCATCGGCATCGGTTGGCCGATGGTCAGATCGCTAGCCAAGCTGTTGAAACGCTCTGCCATTTGCTCGGAGTGAAGGGAAGCCAGCGCGACCGAGGCCAGTTGCTCCTGCGCGTGCGCCCGGGCCTCGCGGTATCCCTCCTGGACCGTCAACACTCCCACGATCGACCTGCCGATCCCCTGCTGGATACGCTCCATGCCCTGAAGGTGATCCAAGGTCGCGGTCACAATGGCCTGACCCAGAGTGGCCTCCCAATTGTCACGAAACGCGGTTTGCATCCTTGCCTGGGTCGCCTGGGCCACGCCGATGATCCGGCGGTTGTATGCGGAAGCCCCCGGCTCGGTTAAAAAGACGCCCTTCCGCACCCCGCGGGCTGTGAATTCAGTGATGAACCGGCCCATCACGAACTGAACCCTGGCGGCCTGATCGGCCTGCAAGGCAGCGAAGCCGGTCTTGAGCCGTTCCAGGTACCCGTTCGAGTTTTCCAATTGATGGCCGGCCATCGTCGCCCGGTTCAGCGCAGCCGCGGCTGCCGTCGTGTCGGCCATCGCCTTCCGCTCCAGCAGATCATTCTCCACGATTGCCTGGCCCAGGACCGGCTGGACCCACTCCATCTCCGAGGTTGGTCCGAGGGAGCCAGGTGTGGTAGCTGTGAAGAGGAACCCTCCGGCCTGCACGCTTCCACCGGTGGAGAGGAAGAGCAGAAGCCCGGCCATCACCGTCGCAAGGAGTCCAACCGCTACCATGACATCAACAGGCTCGATGTTCCGTCCAAGAGCTTTCATAGCGACCTCCTTGGTGAATTCAGTGGAAGGAGGAGCAAAGGAGGTGCCAGCGGTATCGCTCGGAAATTTAGACGGTTCAGCGGATGCTAGGTTGGGACGATGGTGGATATGCGCAGAACGCGGGCCAAATCCACCAACCGTTCTGGCGCATCTAGGACGAGCCAGAAACAATAGTGAAGAGCGGCTTCGACCTTTGCGCGGCCTGGGAGATCATCGGCACAGATGGATGGGTTGGCGAGTACGGGACGCTGGGATTAGCGACACACCTAGGACGAGCCAGAAACTTTTTTCGTGGACTTCATCAACCCATCGGCTTGCGGAGGGGAAAACCCTTGGAATCCCTGATGCCGCTCGGTCAGCTCGAGCACCGAGAAGGGTTCGCCGTCCACCTGCTCCGGCACGGTGAAAATCTGGCGCAGCACCCCTCCGCGTTCGCCGACGATCGCCCCGGCAAACACCGCGCCCTGTGCCTCCAGCCGGCGGATGGCCCGCTCGATGTCCTCCACCCGGACAGCCACGTGGTGCAGCGTCTGATCGCCGAACTTCTTCACCCAACCGGGAATTAAGCTGGTCTTCCCACGGGCGTCCGGATACGCCTGATCCACGAACAGGGCCGGGTAGCCCACGGCGCGGTACACTTTCGCGAACCAGTCGTCGTAGCTGAGCGTCTCCGAGAAGACATAGCCGAGCCGGATAAACTCCTCGGCGCGGCGGTCGATGTCCAGGGTGCGGATGGTGATGTGATCCACCACCGGCTTGAAGCCGATCCCGACCTCATCCAGCCTGGACTTCAGGATGCGGGCCGAGAGGTTTCGAGACACGTACTCCTGCAAGAGGCTGTCGAGCAAGGCATCGAGCTCCGCCGCCCTTGAGCTGCTCTCCATCACGTTTGGCCCGGTCATGGTCGCACCTCCTGTGCCTAGCCGAGATCGATCTGCGCGCGTTGCAGACGGCCGCTGTAATCAACATACACCGTCTTCCACTCACTGAACGTGTCCAGCGCCGCCTGGCCCGCCTCGCGATGGCCGTTGCCGGTCCGTCGCATGCCACCGAACGGCAGATGGACTTCGCTCCCGATCGTGCCGGCGTTCACGTAGACGATCGCGGTGCGGATGTCGCGGATTGCCCGCTGAGCCGTATTGATATCGCGCGTGTAGATCGACGTGGACAACCCGTATTCGACGTCATTGTTGATGGCGACGGCCTGACCCAGATCGTTCACCTCGATCAGGCCGAGCACCGGCCCGAAGATCTCCTCCCGCGCGATCCGCATGTCGGGCGTGACGCGATCAAACAGCGTGGGAGCAAAGAAGTGGCCCTTGACGTACTCCCCGTCCGTCAGGACCGTGCCGCCGGCCAGGAGCTTGGCTCCCTCCTGAAGCCCGAGCCGCACGTAGCCTTGCACCTTCTCCAGTTGGGGCCGGTTGACCAACGGCCCCATGTCAATGCCCGACTGCAATCCATTTCCGACCTGCAGCTTCGCCGTACGGGTCAGCAGCATGTCGGCCAGCCGATCTTTTACCTTCCGGTGAACCAGCAGCCGACTGCAGGCCGTGCAGCGCTGGCCCGATGTTCCGAACGCACTCCACGTGATCCCTTCGATGGCCAGATCCAGATCGGCATCATCCATGACCACGATGGCGTTCTTTCCGCCCATCTCGAGCGCCACGCGTTTGTAGTGGGTCGCCGCCGCGACAGCCACCTTGCCGCCGGTCGCCGTCGAACCGGTGAAGGAAATCGCCGCCACTCCGGGATGGCGCACCAGCGCCTCTCCCAGGTCGGGGCTGCTGCCGACCACCAGATTCACCGCGCCCGGCGGGACCCCGCACTCCTCAAGAACCCGAACGAACAGGGCTGCCGTCACCGGCGTCTCAGGCGATGGTTTCAGCACGACCGTATTGCCCAGGATAAGCGCCGGAAAGGTCTTCCACGACGGGATGGCCACGGGGAAATTCCAGGGGGTGATCAGCCCGACCACCCCGACCGGTTCCCGCACGCACTGGGCGGTCTTGTCGGGCAGCTCGGAGGGGACCACCAGCCCGAACTGCCGGCGGCCCTCGGCCGCCATGTAGTAGGCCATATCAATGGCCTCCTGCACGTCGCCTCGCCCTTCGGCCAGGACCTTCCCCATCTCTCTGGTGACCATTCGGGCCAGACTGTCCTTGTCTTGTTGCAGGCGCTCGGCCACCCGAAACAGGATTTCGCCGCGCCGCGGCGCCGGCATACGCTGCCAGGACTTGAGCGCCTCTGCGGCAGCCTTCACCGCCTGGTCCATGTCCTCAGGCCCCGAGTCCGCGCATTGGCCCACGACCTCGCCGGTCGCCGGGTCTCGGCTCTCGAACGTCCGTCCCGATCGCGCCTCGACCCACTGCCCTCCAATAAAATTCTTCACCACTTCCATTCTTCCACCCCCAACTGCGTCAATGGTCATGAGTCATTCGTCATTCGAAACAGGCGTGCTGCCCTCGAGCGAAATCGCCGGAGGAACGGGGACCCATTGAGGTTTTGCCGGGAAGGAAAGCCAGAACTGACCGCGGCACCACGGTCGCTGACCGTGGCCATAGGGAATTCTAGAAGGCTTCCGCCCGGCGAAGCCCAAAAGGGTCGTTCCGGGAGGTGTTGGAGCGAGAGGCAGCATGCCTGTGACTCTGAGCAGGCAGGCAGATCGGGCCATCCGCCTCTTCATCGCAGCACCTCCTCCAACACCCCCAGCCCCTGCTCCACCTCGCTTCGGGAAATAGTCAACGGCGGGCTGATCCTGATGGCGTTCCGCCCGCACGGGAGCAGCAGGAGCCCGTGCCGGAAGGCCTCCTGGAGCACACGGTCACGCTCCCCCTCGGCCCACTCCTTGGTCCGCTGGTCGCGCACCAGTTCCACTCCGATCAGCAGCCCGCGCCCCCGAACATCCCCGATCAAGCGGCGACGACCCCGGAGCCGCCTGAGCCGCTGCTGGAGGTATGCACCCTGCTCGGCGGCGTTGCGCATCAAGCCCTCCTGTTCGATCACATCGATCGTCGCCAGCCCGGCCTCACAGGCGACCGGATTGCCGCCGAAGGTGGAGGTGTGCGACCCCTTCTCCCAGGATACGACACGCTTGCGGGCCACCATGGCGCCCAGTGGCAATCCTCCTCCCAGCGCCTTCGCCATGCAAATGATGTCCGGGGCCACCCCGGCGTGCTCGATCCCGAAAAACTTTCCGGTTCGTCCCATCCCGGTCTGCACCTCGTCGTCCACCAACAAGATGCCGTAACGATCGCACAGGCGGCGCAGCCCCGTGAGAAAGCCATCGGGGGGCACGATTATGCCGCCCTCTCCTTGGATCGGCTCGAGCACAATCGCGGCGGTTTCCTCGGGTGGCAGCACCGTCCGGAACAGGACCTGCTCGATGTGGTCGAGACAGTCGGCGGCCGGGTCGCTGGAGCGTGCGCGATAGGGATCGGGGAACGGCGCGTGGAAGACTCCCGGCAGGAGCGGCGCGAACCCGCGACGTTGCACGGGCTTGCTCGCCGTCAAGGACACCGCCCCGAGCGTACGCCCGTGGAACGCGTTGTAGAAAGCCAGAATGTACGGCCGCCGCGTCGCATGCCGGGCCAGCTTGATCGCCGCCTCGATCGCTTCGGCGCCGGAGTTGCAGAGGTAGACCTGCTTGGCGTCGCGGCCCGGCGCCAGCGCCGCGAGCCGCTCCGCCAGCCGGACGTATGAGGGATAGAAGAAATCCGCGAACGAGAAATGGATCAGGCGCTCGGCCTGCGCCGTGATGGCCTCGACGACCCGCTTGTGGCCGTGGCCCGTCGCGCTGACCGCAATGCCGGCGGTGAAATCAAGATAGCAGTTCCCATCCACGTCCCAGACATGGCAGCCCGCGGCGCGCTCGACGACCAGCGGATAGGGCTGAGTCGCGGAGGGCACGACCGAGCGCCGGCACCGGCGCAGCAACGCACGGGCCCGCGGCCCCGGCGGACTGGTACGGATCTGCAGCGTCGGCATCGGATCACCTCGTGCTGGGTCTCGTACACATTATATCCGGGCCGGCAGGGTTGTGCCTCCGTGGGACCGAATCCATTCCGATGGGCATCACGATTACTTCAATTCCACAATCGTGACCCCATCACCTCCTTCCATCCGCTCTCCGCTTCGGTAGCCGGCGACATACGGCGAGTCTTTCAAATAGGCTCGAAGAGCCTGTCGCAAGCGACCGGTGCCGTGCCCGTGAATGATCCGGATGGATTGTGCGCCCGCCAGCACCGCGCGATCGAGCGCGGTAATGGCCATGTCCAGCGCCTCCTCGACGGTTCGTCCCCTCACGTCCAGGACCGTCACCGCCTCATCCGAGGACAGCGAGCGCGTGCTGTCCCGGAGTGGACGGGACCCCGCAGGGGACAAGGGCTCCAGCTCCTCGGCGACACCATGCGCAGCCAGCAACGGCACCGCCACCGACATTTCGGTGTCCCCGACCTTCACGCGCACCCGTTTTTTGCCGCTCGGCGATTCCAACAGCGTGCCGGATGCCCCTAGACTGGGGATCTCCACCCGGTCTCCGCTCCGGAGCTGATCTATCGGAACGGGCGGTTCCCGCCCGACCGACGCCGCCAAGCGTTGCTGCGTGCGCTCCTGGACCTCGGCGAGCCGTTGTTTGGCTTCCTTGGCCTTGATGAGCTTCCGTTCGGCCTTCAGGCTGTCCAGAACCGCCTGGACTTCCGCTCTCGCCTGCAGGAGCTCGTCCGTCAATTGCCGTTTGGCGCGCCTCCGGTCTTCACGCTCGGAGCCCCGCAAGCGCTCGGCGATCTCGGCTGATTCCCGCGCGGCACGCTCGGCCTCGCGCTTCAACTCGGTGGTCCGGGCCAGGTTCTGATCGAGACGGCGCTGCTGCGCGTGTAATTGCGCGAGCATCTGCTCGACCTGCGCCTCGCGCCCTCCGCCTTCCTGACCCAGGAGCTGCCGGGCATGGTCCAGGATGCTCTCCTCGAGGCCCAAGCGCCCGGCGATCTCGATCGCCGACGACCCGCCGGGCATGCCCATGATCAGCCGATAGGTCGGCGCCAGCCGGCTGACGTCGAAGTCCACGCTCGCGTTCAGAAAGCCCGCAGTGGTCTGAGCCAGCGCCTTGAGCGCCTGGTAATGCGTCGTCACCACCACCTTCATGGCCAATTCCGACAGCCGGATGAGAAGGGCCTCGGCCAGCGCCGCCCCTTCGGCGGGATCGGTGGAGGTCACCAGCTCATCCAATAGCACCAGCGCCTTCGGTGGCAGCACCAGGGCCTTCGGCTGACGCTGGTCTCCCGACCCCGACGCGTCGGGCCCGCAGGGCGATGCTTGCTCCAAGAGCCGGATCATCTGCGTGATGTGCGCCGAGAAGCTCGACAGATCCCTGGCGAGATCCTGGGCATCGCCGATGTCGGCGTAGATTTCACGGAACAAGGCCATTTCGGAATCGGGTGCGCAGGGGGGCTGCAGGCCGGCCCGGACCATCAAGGCGACCAGCCCGATGACCTTCAGGGTGACGGTTTTCCCCCCGGTATTCGGTCCGGAGATCACCAGAACCCGGACCGTTTCATCCAGGACCACATCGTTCGGCACCACCTCTTCCTTTGCCAGAACCAGCAGCGGGTGGCGCGCCTGCCGGAGCGCGATCCGTCCGGCGACGTTGAGACCGATCTCATGTCCCTTCACCAAAAGGCTGAATGCCGCCTTGGCCGCAATGCAGTCCAGCCGGGCGAGCACGTCCAGGTCGGTCTCCAGGACCGGCACCGACCCGGCCACCAACGCGGAGAGCTCCTGCAGGATGCGCCGGACTTCCCGTTCCACCTCCAGGTCCGCGACTTTGATGGCATTGTTCAACTCCACCAGCTCGCGCGGCTCCAGGAAGACCGTGGCGCCGCTGGCCGAGACATCATGGACGATGCCGGGAATCCTGGTCCGCATCTCCGACTTGACCGGCACGACATACCGGTTTTCGCGCTGGGCAAAATACTTTTCCTGCAGCACCTCGGCGTACCGGCTGGAGGCCAGGATCACTTCCAGCCGCTGACGCATTTTTTGTTTCAGGCCCTGGGCATGGTGCATCAGGCGGCGGAGCTCCGGCGTGGCGGACTCCCGGATGTTGCCTTCCGGATCGATGCACCGGTCGATGGCCTGCTTGACCGCGTGAAGCTCATCGAGCGGAGCGGCGGCCTCGAAAAGGGCCGGGACGATGGCTTGGCGTCTCCGTACGTACCGGACCGCCTCCAGGGCGATGTCGAGCACCACCGACAGGTCCCTGAGGTCATGAGGCTCCAGCACCGCCTCTTTGGCCGCCCGTGCCAGGACCGGCCGCACGTCCGGGACCGGCAGCGACGGGAACGGATCGCCTTGCTCCTGCAGGCGCACCATCTCGGCGGTCTCCTGAAGCCTGGTCTTCGCCACCTCCAACTCCGTTTCGAGCGGCAGGCTGCGGCAGCGCTCCGCTCCCATCGCGGAGCGTGCGTGACGGGCGACCTGATCGAGGAGCGCCGGCCATTCCAGGACCGTCATGGCCTGCTGCATCAAGACGGGATCTGGCATGGGTCGCATAGAAATAGAATCAGACAGGTAGGAAGACTGTACAGGAGAACAGAGGCTCAGGCAACCGCGAGGGAGCGCGACGCCATGGATTACCGGGAAGGCGGAAGCAGTCGGGGCTCCGGCCGACCGAGGAAAAATCCCTGGCCCAGGGGGACACCGATGCGCTTCAGCAAGGAGAGTTGCTCCGGCGTCTCAATCCCTTCTGCGATGATCCCCTCGCTGAAGCCGTGAAAGGCGCGCGTGGTTATCTCGAGAAAGGACTGGAGGCCGGGAGAGGTCACCGCCAGGTGTACGACCGAGAGATCGATCTTGATGAACTCCGGAGCCAGTCGGACGACGAAGGGGAGGGACAGGAATCCGGCGCCCACGTCATCACAGGCGAACTTGAACCCTTGCTTTCGCCATCCCACGGCCAGGCCCAAGCGCTCCTCGATATGGTCGAGCGGCTCCCGCTCCGAGATCTCCAGGATCACCTCCATGCCGGGCGGCGGCTCGACCTTGGCGTTCAGGGTCTTCAACAAGCGAAAGTCCACATTGAGAAAGAGCCGCCTGATTCCGAGCTCCGCGGCTCGTTTCAGTTGCTGCCGGAAGCAGATTTCCTTCAGCTCGTCTAACAAGCCCACCCCTTCAAAGCGCGCGAACAGCTCGAGCACGGTTTCCTGTCCGTGGGGATCGCGGCTGAGCGCCTCGTACGCAAAGACCTCCCCGCTGTCCAGCTTGAAGACCGGTTGGAAATGCGGTTCCACTGTCCGGTCGTCAAGCGTGACGGGGCGGGTGCCGGTCTGAATCTTCGTGACGCTGCGCTTCGCCGCGTACATGGCCGAGTCGGCGGCGCTGAGGAGCGCCTCGGCCTCACGGCCGTGGTCCGGATGGCTGGCGATGCCGATGCTCACGTCCAGCGGGCAGTCCAGGTCCTTCCCGAGGCTCAGCACCACCTCCCGGATTCGTCGGGCGACGAGCTGCGCTTCGCCGAGGTCGGTCTCAGGCAGCAGGATGGCGATTTCGTCGCCTCCCCATCGGAAGACCAGGTCCACCTGCCGGACGTCCCGACGCACGGACGCCGCCACCTGTCGCAGCACCTCGTCTCCCTTCCGATGCCCCTGGAGGTCGTTGATGCCCTTGAAGTGATCGAGATCGCACAGCAACAAGGTCAGCGGCTTGCCGTATCGGCGGGACCGGCTGATCTCGTCCTCCAGCCGCAAGTTGAAATATCGCCGGTTGTACAGGCCGGTCAGGGAGTCATGAATCGCGTCCCGCTTCAATTGGTCGACCAGTCCCCGGATCTGGCCTTCCTGATCGATGATGCTCTGCATCAGCCTCCACAGCAGCTTGACCTCAGCCCCGCTGAACAGCTCGGCGTGTGGAGCTTTGCGCTGGAGGATGAGCATCGGCATCTCGGGGTCGCCGGTGACATCCATGATCACGTCGGCATCCTCCCGGCCGATGAGTTCCAGGGGATCGGCGGTCACTGGAACCTGGAGGGAGGCGGCGCGCCGCAGGCCGGGGGCCATCGGGTCCTTATCGGCGATTCCCAGGATCAAGACGTGCGGGACTTGAATCAGGCAATCCAACAGGGCCGACCCCCCGCGCCCGGCGCCGATAATCACGGTTTTCAGGCGAGCCTCGTTGTCCATAGATAGCAGTCTATCATAAGAGATGCTCCGCCCGTAGAACTGTTTAAGATCGCGAACCTGGCCGGGGTCTCGCCCTTGCTTTTTCACCCGCCCGCCGCGCAGACTTTGGCTGCTCGATCACGGAGTGGCGCGAGTGGGACTGACTCTGAGCGAGATTGCCTCGGTGGTACGGGAGGTCGAGCCCGTCGTCGTCGGCGCATGGGTCCAGAAGGTGTTCCAGCCGGCTCCGCGGACCCTCGTGCTGGAGATCCGGGCACGAGGCCGGACCGTGTCTCTCCTGCTGTCCGCAGATCCCGAGACCGCCCGGCTCCATCTCCTCAGCCGTCGCCCCCCCAACCCGACGGTCCCGCCGCCGTTCTGTCAATTCCTGCGCGCTCACATCCAGGGCGCGCGCATCGAGGCCGCGGAGCTCCGACGGGGTGACCGCATCGCCCGTTTCCGGCTGACGGCACGCCTGGGGCCCTGCTGGCTTCTGGCCCAGCTCACCGGAAGAACCGCCGACATCCTCCTGGTGGATGAACAGGAAATCGTGCTCGGCGCGCTCGTCCAGCCGAAACTGATCGGAAAGCCGTATGCCGCGCCTGCAGCGAAGGCGCGGGAGGGCGTCTCGGAGGAACGTGAGCCAGCGCATCTTCCGTCTGGTGACCACCCGTTTCCCGTCTCGTGGTCGATCGAGCAGCGGGACCAGCTCCGGGATGCAGAGTCGGCCCGGGCACGGCTGCGCCAGGCTCGACTCGCCGAGCTCCGGAAAGCCGTGAAGAAGGCGGGACGCCGGGCGCAGGCCCTTCGGGCGGATCTGGAGAAGGCCGGTCGGTACAAAGAGTACGGGCGCTACGGCGAGTTGCTCAAGGCGAACCTCCACCTCATGAAAAAGGGGCAGGACCGGATCACGGTCGTCGATTATTTCGATCCGGAGTTGCCGGAGCTGGTCCTCCCCCTGGATCCGTCGAAAGGCCCTCAGGGCAACATGGAGGATCACTTCAAGAAGCACCGAAAGTACCTCTCCGCAGAGCGGGAGATCCGGCCTCGCCTCGAGCACGCCGAGCGAGAGTTGGAGACCCTCCGGTCCGACCTCATCGCCGTCCGGCAAGGCGCCTGGGAGCCGGCCCACTCTCCCCTCCCTCTCCCATCACCCGTTGCAACACCCGCCAGCACCCATCAGAATGGGTCCCCGGTACCAGGAGCAACGGGTACCCGGGAGAGGATTACGGTGAGGGGTACCAAGCGACGCTCCGGCCCCTTTCGGCGCTTCACATCGGTAGATGGCCTGCCGATCTATGTCGGGCGCAATGCCCGCGAAAACGAAGAGCTCACGTTCAAGGTGGCACGCAGCGACGATCTCTGGCTGCACGCCCACGGCACGCCGGGCTCGCATGTGGTGGTCCGGCTGGAAAAAGGCAGCGACCCGCCGACCGAGACCCTGAAGGATGCGGCCACATTGGCGCTGCTGTACAGCGATCTCAAGAAGAGCGGGAAAGGGGAAGTGCTCTATACCAGACGCAAATGGG
>CAYZKG010000045.1:0-2159 GCA_964478915.1 uncultured Nitrospira sp. | reverse complement strand
GGTCCGGAAAGTGAAGGGCCGCTCCCCCGGCACCGTCACGGTCACACAGGAGAAAACCCTGTTTCTGACGCTGGATCGAGCCCGACTGGATCGCCTCAAGGCGCGCCAGCAGGGGCTTTATGGTCAACCTTGACTTTCTGCCCCAGCGGGGAGTAGAACCCCAACACTCTCGTTTCAGCAGGAGGGAGAGCCTGCCATGTTGATCAGTCGCCAGATCTTCGCACTGAATGATCGCATGGATGTCAAGGTCAAGTCCGTCGGCAAGGGTCGCCACAAGCTGGTCCTCGCGGACAACTTTTACAAGCATCCGGAGCTGGTCATCGAGCTCGCCTCGGACCTGTATTACACCGTTCCGATGACCGGCAATTTTCCCGGCGTGCGCGCGCAGATCTCTCTGGACACCCAGCCGATCATCGAGAAGATCGGACAGTTGTGGGGAGAGGACGTGCTGCCGTACCAGTACAATTACCAGCCGGTGATCTTTTCGGCGATCACGACCAACAACTACAGGCTCAACGTGGCGCAGCGCATGCCGCACGTGGACGAGGACCTCACGGCCATGGTCTATTTGAATCCGCCGGGACAGTGTGTGGGGGGCACGGGGCTGTACAGGCACCGCCCCACCGGCTTGGAGCGGTTGCCCGTCGCGATCAACGACGAGATCCTGTCGCTGGGCCAGAAGTACGAGATCAACCCGGAGTATCTCAAAACCCCGGACGACTACAGCCATTTCGTCAATACGTTGGTGTTCAACCCCTTGTTTGCCACCGAGGAAAATTCCTACATCAACGACGGCAACGAGTACTGGGAGTTGCTGGAACTCATGGAGATGAAGCACAACCGGCTGGTCATCTTCGACGGCAGGATGTTCCACTCCCAGTACATTCAGGGCAACCACTTCTCGGACCAACATCGTGTCAACCAGATCCTATACCTGCGCAGAAGCCATCGAGACGCGGCGCACTCGGCCGTTTCCTGATCCATCGTCAATCCGCCACGGGCCGGATGTTGTCTTCGAAAGCCCATCCCTGCCCCATCGCTCCTAAGCCAAGGCGGTACAGCCAGCGGCCCTGGCTCCATCCGAAATCCAGGACGACGCCCCGGAGGGTCTCGCCCTGCTTCATGGCTCCCGCCGGCTCTTCTCCCGCAGCGTAGCCAATGGCCTCAGCCCTCACCTCGACGACCGTGCCGACAGCAAATTTCGGCGCCGGGCCGCTGAGCGGCGCGAGAGACTCGACATTGGAAGGGGTAGGGACCGTAGTCGTGACCGCAATACCTGCGAAGGGCGCCAGCGCGAAAGCAAGCATAAAGGCCCACCAGGAAGACAAGAGAGGGTTGTATCGCTCGCTCACTGGAAGAATGCGGCGCGGTGTCGTCAACAGGATCCAGAGAGGGCCCGGGGCCTTCTCAAAAGGGATGTCCGTGACCCGACGCACCGCGCTGTTGATCACAAAGACTCTGACGTTGTTGCTCCGGAGGTCGATGGGGAACAGCGAAAACCCGATGCTGCGCGGATCATATTCCAGGGTTGAGCCGACCAGGGTCTCACCGTCACGAAAGGTGACCTTGACCAGCCTGCCTATCGGCTTCTTCCTGGCGGTTGGTTCTTTCCGTTCCTGATACCTCGGATCCCCGCTCAAGTCTCGGACAAAGAACACTGCCTTCAGCTCATCGAGCATCACGCGGACAGGTTCCGATCGCTGTTTGTCCGGGGCAAAAACGAGCACAGCCGGGCTGGTCGGATCGAAGTCCTCCGTGTAGCCCTTCAGGACCCGGTTATCCTTGTACCGAACCACGACCGCCGTTCGTTCCACGGCAACCTCAAACTTGGTGCTGCATCGGAGGGATAGTATAACATGATAGCATCATTTGAAAACCTAAAAGCATGCGTATCTACTTTATAATTCTCTGTTAGTTTTAGTTATCTTGATTAGTCCTCTATTCTTATTGTGCATATTGGTCACAATCTCAGAAACGTAAATCATTGGATAAATGAGGGGAAAAGCGCACCCTAGACGTTGCACGATGTGACAGATGGTCGAGCACGGGAGGCAGCCATGACGGAGAAATGGGGCGCGGCCGATAGATGGGGCTGGTGGTTAGTTGGGATTCTCTTGGCTGCCGTGATCAGGGCGTGGCTGGACGTAATTTTGCTGTAG
>CAYZKG010000044.1:0-19163 GCA_964478915.1 uncultured Nitrospira sp. | reverse complement strand
TCGCTGGAGACGAAGGAGAACCAGAACAACAGCGTGTACTGGTTCCAGTACGTGGTGCCGACGTGCCAGGGGGTTGAATGGATGAGGCGCCCGCTGTTTGTTTCGAAGACCTCCAACGAATACCGCGCATACCCTGTCTGGCGCACTGACTTGTATACCGCCAGCTCCGGCAGTGAAATCGGAAGGAATCCTCCCTGGACCTCAGGCATGCCGAGGAAGGTTTCCCCCACTTCTGTTCCCATGGCCTGGACCAGCACCTTCACCAGATAGCCAGCCTCTTCTTCCTTCCTGCGGACGCGAAATCCCTGCTTGCCCAGCGCCGCCGCCACCGCATCGCGGAGGAACGACTGGTCGGGGGTCAGCCCGGAAATTTCGACAATCACCGAGGCGTCCTCGGGAAGCGTCACGGTGAGCGGGGGCAGGCTCCGCTCTACCGCCTGGGTCACCAGGAGCTGCTCGATGATGGATCTGGGAGACTTGGAGGGCTCCCGGGTATGGGCGCACGCGGGCAACAGCACCAGAGGCAGAATCAGCCAGTACCTCGCGGTGGCCACTCTACTGGGCCTTCGTCAGAACCACGGCCATGCTCTCCCCGGCCAGGAACTCCTGCACGCTGGTGGCGAACGGCTGGCTCAGCAACTGCTCCAGATCCGCCGGATCGAACAGGATCACCTTTTCACGGCCGTGGCCCGTCAGGATCGCGTGTACCGAGCTCTTGGTCGAGACATTCACCAGATCGAGGGCCAGCTTGGTCCGGGTCACCAGTTCTGTTCCGCCAAACCGACTGCTCGCGTGCGCGCGCAAATCCAGGATCTTGCCGGTGACGATGAGGTCCGGATTCTTCCCCTCGGCCTGCTCACCGGGCTTCACAACCCAGGTTTCCAGTCCTCTCTGCGCGAGCGAGGCAGCCACCGCCTGCGACACCGCCGGACCGAGCTGGCCGCCCTTGATCTGGAAATACGTCACGCAGCCCAAGAGGTGCAGGCGGAAGCCGATTCTCGCTTTCTCTTGTCGTTGGTCGTTGTCCGGACGGGCATCTTCGAAGATGGTGACGGCGACTTTGAGCTTCTCCGCCTTCTTCTCAGCCGCCGGCTGAGCCGCCCGGAGGTCGAGCAGAATGGTCTGCTCAGTCGCACAACCGGTCACTCCGACTCCCAGGATCAGAATCAACAGCAGCGTACGTCGCATTATGACTCCTCCATGAATGATGTGATTCAACTGCCCGGCAGCCTTGGGAAAGGAACCATCTGAGCAAGCGCTCGAGAGCGCGCGGGCTGCGCAGCCGGGCATCCTGTCCTCTTGCGTGTCGAGCCTGTCCCACCCCGATCGTGATCCCGCGGCCCCGAACCACGCGGAAGGCGTCCAGGTCCGTCCGATCGTCCCCGCAGTACACCGGAATCCGGTTTCGGGCCCACGGCTGGGCCAGCACGGCCTGTACCGCAGTGCCTTTGTTCCAGGGTCCGCGCGGTCGCACTTCAAGGACCCGCTTGCCGCGGACCACCGTGATGCGTCGTCGCGCCAGCCACGGGGCCAGCGCGCGCACCGCCCGCCGGTGCAAGCCCGCCCGCTGAAGGGGATGCACCAGCCGGTCATGCAAAGCGACGGCGCATCCTTTGTCCTCGACCAAGGCCCCGGGCGTGGCATGGGCGGCCGACACCAGCGCCTGCTTCCACGCGTTGACGTCGGCTCGTGCAGGTGGCCGCCCTAACCAGCGTGGGCGCCCGCCCGCCTCCTTCAAGACAAGCCCGTGCAGGGCGATATAGTGGAGGCCTCTCACCCCCACCCGCCGTCGCAGATCGGTCAGGGCCCGTCCACTCACGATCACCACCGGCACGCTCCGAGCAAGTTGACGGAGCAGGCGCCTGGCCGACGGCTTCAGCCGAGCCTGCTGCGGCCGCGGCACGATCGGCGCGAGCGTGCCGTCAAAGTCGAGAAACAGCATCAGGCGATGCGAGGGAATCGCCGTCAGCCGGGCCAGCAGCGACGGTGGGAGCACTACAGATGAGTGAGGTCGTCCTTGGGGTGGACGCCCTTCCTCCCGAATTGCTGCTCCAGAAACTCCTTGGCCAGATCTCTGGCCCCGAGACCGAAGGCGATCGCCGAGGCCATCACCACCCCGCCGAATGCGATGCCGAACCCGACCACCACGATGTTCTGAGCGATGCCCAGTTGCTCGAGACCCATGGCGATGGCGATGAGCCGCACGCCCCATCGTGAAAAGGTGGCGACGGCCCGGGCAGGAGGAAGGCCGGCGTTGACCGCAGCGATGAGAGCCGCCTGTGACACGAAGTTCGACAGCAGATATCCGGTGAGCAGGATCAACGCGGCGGCCAGCAGATGTGGAATGTAGGCCAGGAGGGACTGGACGAACTGGTTGATCGGCTGCAGGTTCAGCGCGCCCAAGGCGGCCAGGACGGCGAAGACGGCCACCACCCAATAGGCCAGCCTGCCCACGAGATGCGAGGGATCGGCTTTCACGCCGCCGCGCAGCAATGCCGCGCTGATTCCGACGCGATTGCAGAGATGGTCCACCCTGATCACTCGCAACAGCCGTTCGGTCACCTGGCCGGCCGCCCACGCGGTGATCAATCCGACCGTCACGATGATGATCATGGCCAAGACGTTTGGGAGAATCGCCAGCACGTTGTCGGCTAATGTCGTGAGAGGCAACACCAAGGCTGTCTGCCAGAATTCGCTCATCGTCCTCTCCTTTTCCGGAAGCCGCCCGCAGCGAACACACGCGGTCTCACAGATCCTCAGCTCGCTGGCCGTTCTTCCCAGCGCTCGACCAGGTAGGGTTTCTGTTTTTCAAAGGCCCGGCATAACGCTTCGATCCGGGTTTCCGCTTCCCTGGACGTCAGCCCCTGTGTCTCGATCACAAATGAGGCGGTCCGCCCGAGATAGAGCGGGGTCAACGCTTTGAGCAGGTGCTCGCGCGGCATCACGTGGTGGTGAAACCCCAGCGCGACGTCATAGACCAGACGGGCCCAGAGGTCATCCGCAAGGTGAAACGCCTGGACCGGGCAGTCCCCCAACGGCTTCAGGCTTTCAAAGGTGTCGGGCGCCAACATGGCCCGCCAGATCGGCCCGAGGTCGGCGAGACCCTGGCGGAAGCTGCCGATCATGGCATCCACGTTCACGTTCACCGGCTCGACCCCGACCTCGTACTGGAAGCCGAACAGCCTGACCGGGTTCGAGCCCTCCAGCTTTGACCAGGTCTCATGATGCTCCTCCATAAGGGCGAACACCGCACCCATGACCTGCACCAGCATGGACGAGAGATCCGCCGCGGGATCTTTCGGGTTATGAATCTTCGCGCCGAGAAAGCTTTGGCAGATTCGCGCGCCACTGGCGATCGCTTCGGTGGTCATCCAGATGTCGATGCCGAACCGCGCGACGTCCGATTCCCACACATGCTTGTCCAGATAATGTTCCGCCAGGCGACCGGAAAAGCCGAAGTCTCCCCCGATGGGCTGGCGGATGCGCTCTCCGTACAGCGCCCGCGTGAGCGGATAGACGATGCTGTTGGTGATGGTCCCGTCGTACTTGTGGCGGAGATAGTAGGGCGCGACGTAGTCGTAGCCTTCTTCCAGGACCGGCCGGATCAGCAATTCGACCCACTCGGGAGTGATGCTTCGCAGATCGGAGTCCACCACCGCGCAGGCCTTGGCCTTGAGCCGACGGGCAATCTCAAAGATGGTCCGAAAGGCGCTCCCTTTCCCCGGTATGCCGTGATACGGCGTGATGATCTTGTGAAGGAGGCTCTGTCGGTCGCTGATCAGCATGGCGCCGAGGTCGGCCACCGCGTTGGCCGCGGCCTCCAGCGTCCGGTCGGATGACCCGCCGTCCGAATTGACCAGCACGGCCTTGGCATGCGGGAAGTACTTGGCAAGCCCTCCGCTGACCGCCCGCACGACATGGCCGATGGTCTCGGCGTTGTTGAAGCTGGGAACGCCGACGAGGAGGTCGGCCTCACCGATCCGGGCGACAGCCGCCTCGGTTTCGGCCGTCAGCTCGGTGGGACTCTGTTTCATGCCCGCGCGCCGTCCTGAGCGGGATTCCACTCATGATCGTGCTCGACGGCCTCGATCAGCAGGCCGAAGATCTCCGGCACGGCGGCCCTCACCCGGCTCCAATTGGAGATCATGGGGACACCCAGGGGATCGTCGAGAAAGACGTCTGTGGCCAGCTTGAGGCCTTTTGCGAACACCTCCACGGCGGTCCGCTCTTCGTGGCGATCGAAGCGCAAGCTGTTGATCGCGGCGTCGTCCTCATAGCGGCCGATGGCCTCGTGCGCGGCCTGCAGATACGTCGCGCGCAAGGTCTTGAGCACCGCTTCGGAGAGCACAACCCCGTCGCTGGCGAGATTCCGGAACAGGGACTTGGCGATATCGATGCACATCTTCTGCAAGCCTTGCGTCGAGTCTTCCGCCGACAACGACTGGTGCTTGTGCTCGTACGCGTCGGCGATATCGGCTTGGCATATCCGCCGCAGGGCGCAGTTCCGGTACACTTCGGCCAGCACGCCGACTTCCAGTCCCCAGTCTCCGGGAATGCGGTTGATCCAGGCCAGGTCCCTGACCATCGCGACTTCCCCCGAGAGGGGGTACCGGAAGCTGTCCAGGAATGTCAGCACGGACTGCGGGCCGGCCAGTTGCTGGAGGCTCCGGATGAGCGGGGTGAAGAACAGCCGGGCCACTCGCCCGTGCAGGCGGTCGGTCACGCGACTGTAGTAGCCCTTGCAGAACTCGTACCCGAGGTTCGGGTTGGTGACCGGGTAGCAGAGGCGCGCCAGATATTCCCGGTTGTAACTCAGGATGTCGCAATCATGCAGGGCGATCACCTTGCTCTGGTGGCGGGCCAGCACATAGCCGAAGGCCATCCAGCACCCGCGGCCTTTTCCCTGCATCCCGACGTCGATCCCGTTGTCCATCAGGAGCTTGAGAATTTCCTGAATGCGAGGCCCGTCGTTCCAGATCAGCCTGACTCGCTGCGGGAGAATCGAGAAGTATTCCTTGGCCAGCCGGAATTCCAGGGCGGAGGCCCGGTCCAATGAGATGACGATCTCGTTCAGATACGGGATGTCCTTCAGGGTCTCCACGATGCTCTTCAGCGCCGGGCGCTCCAGCTCGGAATACAGCGACGGCAGCACGAGCGCGATCGGGTTGGCGATGGCGTGCCGCTGCAGCTCCGCCTCGAGCTGCGGCAGGTTCGGCTGCCCGAGGCGGTGCAGGACGGTCACAATGCCGTTTTGGAAGAAGTCAGCCATAGATCCTTCCCTGCGCAGGTGAGAGACGGTCCGATGGAGGGGTTATTGTACAACTTCGGGAACACCTTATGGAACTGTTGCTCGGCAGCCAAGCAACTGAGGTGCCGTTCGACCGCCACGACCCGCGAAATCATCGTCGTTCGGCATCACCTGAGTCAGAGACAACCTGTCTCACGCGGGCCAATCTGTCAGGCGCTCTGTTGACCCGAAAAAACAGGGGGTTCCGTGATTGTGGAGAGCGCAGCCTCTCCAAGTTGTTTCCCACTTGCTCAGAGCAGCCAGCAGGCCACCAGTAGGCATCACCTTGAAAAATTGCGCATTCTCGTGCCGGTGCCACTGGGACGATGCTGGCCTGGGGATTGCTTCGTCGGGTGAGGCCACCGTGTGGTTTCGGCACTGTGGCTTTGCCTGCCGGGTTTCAGGCTATTGAGGTTTCAAACAAGGAGGGATGTATGGCAAAGCGGATTGGACTGGCTGTGATGTCGTTTGTGTTCGTGCTGGGCCTGGCGCTCACCGCTCTGGCCGCACGGGAGGTCGTTGAAGGCGCTGTGGAGAAAGTGAATGCCATGACGGGCCAGATCGTCGTGAAGACACAGGCTGGCCCGCGGGAGTTCAACACTCGGACGCCGGAGAAGGTAAAGGACCTCAAGCCGGGCGACAAGGTCTCGCTCACGATTGCAGAGGATGGGACGATGACACTCGACAAAAAGTAAACTATTATCACGGTTCGGTGTTGCCCGGCAGGCAACGATGGGCCGCCCATCTGGGCGGCCCATTCATTTCCAGGCTCTGTACAAGTGAAGGCCCATTGTTCCTGGTCCGCCTCCCGCGCTCCGGAATGCGAGGAGACAACCTGTCCCGAGGGCTGCCAACCTGTCCAGGCGCTGTATTTACCTGAGAAGACAGGAAGTTCCCGTTTCGGAGCAATAAGAAGCCCCTCCAAGTTGTTCCCGGTCTCTCGGATACCCTGCCCGGCGAGGAGCTGGCATCAGCTTGAAAATTCTGACGATTGCCACAGTAGGTGAAGCTACCTCACTGTTGGCTTGGGGATTGCTCCCGTCGTGTAAGTAAGGCCACTGTGCTGTTTCAGCGCCTGCCGGGGTTGAACCACAGGGACTGGGCAACTCGGAACCGCATAGATCGCGTCAAACAAGGAGGGATGTATGGCAAAGCGGATTGGACTGGCTGTGATGTCGTTTGTGTTCGTGCTGGGCCTGGCGCTCACCGCTCTGGCCGCACGGGAGGTCGTTGAAGGCGCTGTGGAGAAAGTGAATGCCATGACGGGCCAGATCGTCGTGAAGACACAGGCTGGCCCGCGGGAGTTCAACACTCGGACGCCGGAGAAGGTAAAGGACCTCAAGCCGGGCGACAAGGTCTCGCTCACGATTGCAGAGGATGGGACGATGACACTCGACAAAAAGTAAAGTACTATCACGGTTCAGTGTTGCCCGGCAGGCAACGATGGGCCGCCCATCTGGGCGGCCCGTCTATTTTGAAGGAGTCCCAGCCCGGTCGCTGCTGCGGAGGAAATCCCTGATCATCTCCGCGGCCGCGTCCCGACCGCCCAACCCGAAGGCAATGGCAGCGCCCAGACCGATCGCGGCGAGGATGATCTGTACCGAGGAGGTCAGAATCGTCGTGTCTATCCCGATCTGTTCGAGAGCCATGATGGCCGCAAATCCCATCACCACGAAACGAGCGATCTTGGACAAAGCCATTCCTCCCCGAAGGTCGTTGGCGATGGCGGCGTTGAGGACGATTTCGCCGAGGAGATGCCCGAAGAGCAAGCCTCCGGCCACGACCACCAGCGCGCCGATGACCTTGGGAATGAACAGGACAAACTGCTGCAAGAGCTGGGACACGACCGTGAGATGCACGGCATTCGCGGCTGAGACGAGGAACACCAATATCACCAGCCAGTAGATCAGAAAGCCTATCGCAAAAGCCGGTGAACGTCCGAGGCCTAAACGGGACAGGAGCTCATTCAACCTGATTTTGTCCGTGTACTGATCCACGCGCACCACGGTGAGAAATTTTACGACGGTGGCTCGCAGTCCCCGCGCAACCACCATGCCGATCAGCAGCAGGAACAAGGCCGCGAGTATGGCCGGGACCTTATGGAGGAGGCCGGTCCAGAGCTGTTGGATGGAGCCTGTGAGCACGGTCAACCATTCTGCCTGCACGTTGCACCTCCGGGAGAGAAGTTTGGGGGATCAGCTCGGGATTCGACTCATCTGTTCTTCTCGGCGGCAACCCCGGGGCGGCCGTAGTCACCCTTCTTCAGCCCGAAGATGGCGCCGCAGTTGAGGCAGCGCACACCCTCGTATGCCCACCCCCCTAAGGGCGAAGTTTCCCCGAAAAACCGCTCCGCCACCAGGAGTCCCCCGCAGCGTTTGCATCGCAGAGGACTGCCTTGAGCCGAATTCATGACGCGTGGTCCTGTGCCGGCAGCTCGATCCCGCCATCTTGGCCGGTGGTCCGCCGGACCGCCGCCAGCAGTTCTTTCTTGCGGAAGGGCTTCCGGATCCATGTGACGGCCGGCATCGCTCCAATATGGGGGCTTGATTCAGGACGACTCTGCTCAGGCGGCGCCTGGATACTGACCATGACGATGGGCGGGGGACTGGAGACCGTCCGCATCCATGCGCGCAGGATCGCCAGCACGCTGTCTTGAGGACTCGGGCAGAGCGTGTCGGTATCCAGAATGACCGCATCGATGGTTTGCGTGCGCAACCGAGCGATGGCCTCGTGCACCGTGCTGGCGAGGCTCAGGTGGTAGCCGTCCTGTGACAGCACCTCCATCATCATGTCTGCCAGCGCCGTGTCGGCTTCGATGATCAGGATATGGGCTTCCTGTTGTGTCATGCGTCGCGTTGGAGGGTGAGCAAACCGGATGCCATCGGGAGCCAGCGCGCCTCTCGATCCAGGATCGTGGCGAACCTCCTGGAAAATCCGTTTGAATCACTCACGATCCTTCCGGCCGCATACCGGCGCCTTGGTAGGAAAAGCGGGACACGTTGTCCGGACCGGGACGATCTGTTCCGGATACGTTTGGGTTGGATTTCTTAGCCGTCGGCGCTATGATCAACGGCGGCAGGGAAGGCCGAGATGAGCCTGCAGAAGAAAGTCTCGTACGTCATCCTTTTGATCGTAGGACTCGCGGGCGCGGTCGGTGAGTATCTCGACCGGCGATACGTGGGAGGACTCGCTCAGGACAATTTCCAGGTCGAAATGGCCGCCGTGGTTCGGCAGGCCGGCGCCCATATCACGACGCTGGCAGAATTTCGGAACAGGCTGGCCCGCGAAGTCGACCTGTACAAGCTCATGGCGAACCGGCCGGACCTCGTGGAGATCTCCATCTACTCGTTGCCGAGTCAAAAAGGCGCCGTGCCGACGCTCCTGGTCGGCGCCGGTAACACTGCTCTTCCGGGGTTCGAGCCGGCGATTCCTCCGTTGGTCCGACGCGCCATCGAATCGGAACGGGATGTCAGCGATCTCACGGAATGGGACCTGAAGCACCGGCTCAAACTGGCCGCCCCGATCTCCGTTGATGGCCGCCTCGTGGGCGCGACCTATGCGGAGTTCACGACGGCGCAATTCGATGAATTGCTGGAATACCAGCGACGCCTGTCGTTATGGCGCCGTTTGGCCACCGGCTTACTCATCTTCATGGCGATCAACCTGTTTTTGTACTTCAAGGTCCACCGTCCCGTCGGGGCGCTGCTCTCCGGGGTCGATGCGGTCGCGCAGGGCGACATGGGGACGACCGTGTCGGTCGGAGGGCAGGACGAAATCGGCAAGCTGGGCAAGCAGTTCAACGCGATGGTGGAACGGATCCGAGCGGCGACCGAGGAGAATCGGCGATTATACGAAGAGCTGCAGCGGGCCCATGATGACCTTCAGGTGAGGGTGGATGAAGCCACGACCCGGTTGTCCATCGCGCAGCGCGAGGCCGCTCGCGCGCAACGTCTTTCGGCTATCGGGCAGCTCGCGGCGACCGTGGCTCACAAGATCGGGACACCGCTGACGGCCTTGTCCGGGCATATCCAGTTGCTGGCGGAAGACCCCCACATGAGCTCGGAGGCGCGCCGGCGCCTTCAAACCGCGGAACTCCAGATCGATCGGACCTCCAAGATCATCCAGGATCTGCTCGTCTATGCCCGGAAGCCTGAGCCGGTGGTGGCGCCTCTGGATATCAATGCCTGTGTTGAAGAATGTATGGCCCTGTTGCGCCTGGAGATCGAGCGGAGAAACGTGGTGCTGGACGCCAGCTTGAGCCCCACGTTGGACAAGGTGCAAGGCGACCACCAGCAACTTCAGGAGGTCTTCTGCAACCTGATCGAGAATGCCCTGGATGCCATGCCGGGCGGAGGCGTGCTGCGAGTCCGGACCCACCGGCCTCAGCGGCCGCAGGGCGAAGCCGGGTATCGAGTCGCCGTGGAGATCGCGGATACGGGCCAGGGCATTGCGCCGGAACACATCGAACAAGTCTTTCAGCCGTTCTTTACCACCAAGAAGGCCCGGCAAGGGACCGGGCTCGGCCTGGCCATCGCCCTCGAAGTCGCACGAGCCCATGGTGGCTCCATCACCGTGGAAAGCGAGGTCGGCAAAGGGGCGAGATTTGTGGTTCTGTTGCCCGCCTCCGGAATGTCTGCGTGATGCTTCGACAGTCACGGATACTCGTGGTTGACGATGACGCCGAGACTCTCGAAATTCTGAGGGAGATCGTCGCCAAAGAAGGATACTGCGTTGACACGGCTGGCGATGCCCAGGGTGCCCTCACTGAAGCGGCAGCCCGTCCCCCTGACGTGGTCATCACCGACCTGAACATGCCGGGGATGGACGGCCTGGGGCTGCTCGATGAGCTCCGCCGTCGCCTTCCGGACACCTTGGTGATTCTGGCGACGGCCTACGGGTCGCTCAGGACCGCCGTGGACGGGATCAAAGCCGGCGCCTTTGACTATCTCAGTAAGCCTTTCATCGTCGATGAGATCCGCTTGGTGGTGAAGCGGGCGCTGGAGCACAAAACAATCGTCGCTGAGAACCGAACCCTGCGGGAACAACTGAAAGACCGCTATCGTTTCGACAATATCGTGGGCAGCAGCCCCGGCATGGTCGCCGTGTACAGGTTGATCGCCCGGGTTGCCCAGAGCGACACGACCGTGCTGATCCAGGGCGAGAGCGGCACAGGCAAGGAGTTGGTCGCCCGCGCCATCCATGCCAACAGCCCCCGAAGCAGCGGGCCGTTCGTCGTGGTGGACGGCGGGACGCTGGCTGAGGGCCTCCTCGAATCTGAACTGTTCGGGCACGAGCGCGGAGCCTTCACGGGCGCGATCGCCACGAAAAAGGGGTTGTTGGAGAGGGCCCATCTCGGGACATGTTTCATCGACGAAGTGGCGGATGTCTCGCCGGCGCTGCAAAGCAAGCTCCTTCGGGTGCTCCAGGAGCGGGAGATCCGGCGCGTCGGAGGAAATGAACCGATGGTCGTGGATGTCCGGCTGATCGCGGCGTCCAATAGAGACCTGAAGTCCCTGGTCGATGCCGGAAAATTTCGCGAAGACCTGTTCTACCGGCTGAATGTCGTGACGATCGCTCTTCCGCCGCTTCGTGAACGGTCGGAGGATATCCCGATGCTCGTCCAGTGCTTTCTTCAAAAATACGGCCAAGGTAAAACGCCGCACGTCAAGGGAATCGCTCCCGAGGCCATGGCCATCCTGACTGGCTACTCCTGGCCCGGCAACGTCAGGGAGCTGGAGCATGTCATCGAGCGCGCCGTCGTGCTGTCTCCGCATTCGATCATCTTTCCTCAAGACCTCCCACAGAGCCTCCGGTCGGCTCATGAGCCGTCAGAGGGACAGAATGAGTGGACGACGCTCGAGAGTCTTGAGCGAGACTATATCCTGCGAGCCCTCGAAGCGCATCAGCAGGACCTGGGCAAGACCGCGGAGGTATTGGGGATTCATCGCAAGACCTTGCAGCGCAAGCTCCGCCGGTACGGCCTCGCCTCCTAGCGGACAACCTGTCCTCCGCCCAGCCAATCCGTTCGGAACCGGATTCTTTCGGGAACACGGCGGCTTTGCGTACGGAACCGGGCGAGGCGCGTACAAGTCGTTCCCTTTTCCCCAATCACACCGGTTCGTGTCCCTGACGGATCCTCCCCGGAGACTGTAAGGAAAATCAGCCTCTTCCGTCTCTGACACGGTTCCCCGCGCCTGGGGTCTAGGTATTGCTTTGATCGAGCGATAAGACTTCCTCCCACCTCGGCGGAGTGTCTTGCCCTTGATGAAAAGAGATCGACTGAAGACCATGGCGACGTTTCTGGCCCAGCAGCGGATGATCGTAACGAAAAGGCCGCAGGTGTCGTTGACGGTCCGTCAGATGGACATTCTCCGGCTGATCCTTCAGGGACTGACGAATCAGCAGATTGCGGAGGCCATCGGTCTCAGTCGCCGGACGGTGGAGGTCCATCGCTATCGGTTGATGCAGCGCCTTGAGGTGCGGAACGTGGCACAACTGTTTCGTCGGGTCTTCGAGTTGCGCCTGCTCTCGAAGACTACGCTCACGAAGCGGACTCCATCCCCTTGAGCGATCATCCGGAGCCGGGGGGAATCAGATGTTTGACCACGAAATAGCCCTCCTCGTGGGAGCGACAGGTCTGTATATCCTTGCTCTGGGACCGCTCCTGTACAAACTGTTCCGCGGGAGCGTCAAGAGGTTTCTTTTCGTAAGGTTCAAGGGATGTCTCCATTGCGGCTGTGAATTGAAAAACGCCACGATCGGCTCCTGCTTGCGCTGCGGCTGGCCTTCGGGTGCACGGCGCGTCGCCGACTCCAGAGAGATCTCTGAGGTGCACAGCGGGAAATAGGAGTTCGCTGACCCTCGCGGACAAGCTGTCCTCCCGCAGTCATTTCGCTCGGCCACCGATTCTTCAAATAGCACGGCGGCTTGCGCGCGAAGTCCATTTGGCAACGTACAACCCGTTCTCAATTCTTGACGTGCCGAGACGAGTGTTCTGGTCCACCTCGCCAGTAGCCCGTTGAAAAATCAGCCGCTTTCCGCCTAGCGAGGCCGCCTGCCTTTTAGGTACAGGGATTGCTTTCATCAGATGTTGACGGGTGGTCTCATGGTGAGGTCGCCCGCGTCTCTCAACCACCAACTAGGAGGGTATGCCATGAAGCAGTTCATAGGAATGCTGGCGTTTGCCTCGTTCTTGAGCTTCGGGACCGCGACGGTTTTCTCACAGGGTGAACCGGCCCCGCCCCCTGTTCCGGCCCCGACCGATCCGGTCCCGGCCCCGAAGCCGCCCGGTGAGCCGAAGGTGTTCCAGGCTGACCCAAGTGGCCCGACGGACGAGAAGAAGGACGACAAGGGCGGGAAGTAGCCACGGGACCGTCCCGACATTCAGCGAAAGGCTTGAGCATGAAATCCCTCATCGCTTGCCTCAGCGCGGTGATCGTGCTAACTCTTATGGCGTGGGCCGGAGGTGTCACGGCTGCGGCCGACCCGGCAACTTCTTCGCAGCCGTCTTCGGGGGTCCGCGTCGTGCAGGGTGAGTTGCTGAAGATCGAAGGCGAGTTCTATATCGTGAAGGAGGCTGGAGGCAAAGAAGTGCGCCTGCGTGTCAACAAGGAAAGCGTCGTTGATGCTCGTGTCAAGGCCGGCCAGAAGATTGACGCGCAGGTGTTGCCGGACGGCCATGTCCTCACGATTTTTGCCGCGTTACAGTAGTTCGCCTAGCCATGCTGTTCGTGGGTTGCCCCAGGAGGGTCAGACCGGGCCGGAGCGTCCGGTCTGACCCATTCCCGCCTTAAATTCCCTCCGTTCGTCCATCCCATGACTCTCAAGATGAGAAAGGCCCTTCTCGTATCGGCTCGCTAGTGATGAACCTGAAATTGATCAGCGCGCTGCTCCTTGCGCTGCTTCTGGCCGGGGAGGCTGCAGCAGCGGTGCTTGCCGCGGAGCGTAAACCGGCCAGACCGCGGTCCCAGGTTCACGAAATCGTGACCGGCGAGCTGCTCGGCGTCGAGGGCAGATTCGCGGTGGTGAAGGACAGCGCCGGCAACGAGCTGCGCTTAGCCATCACGAATGATACGAAGCTGCGCGGTCCCTTTAAGGCCGGCGGCAAGGTCGAGGCGCGCGTGGCGACGGACGGTCACGTGATTTCAATCACGGCCGTCAAAGGCTCCCGATAGGCCGCTTCATCGAATGGCGATGAGTCGGTGTTCGAACGAAGTCCTTTTCTGATATCATTCGGCGTTCCTAGAAGAGGAGAGGACGCATGAAGGCTGCAACGAAGGCGGCGGTTCTGACGTGTGCAGCGATGATGATGGGATGTGTCAGCCAAGGCAAGCATCTGCAGACGGTTGCGGAGTTGGAAGGGGCTCGAAAAGACCTCGCTGAAACATCTTCCGCATTTGCGACCTTTAAGAAGCAATCCTCTGCCCAGATGGAGGCTCTCCAGCAAGAGAAGAATGCCGCCTCAAATGAATTGCTGACGGTACAGGCCGCGTTGTCGAAAGCCCAGCAGACGCTCGAGACCACGCAAAAAACTCTCGATAGCGAGCGGGAAGGACGCCGGCAGATCGAGACGCAGCTCGGTAAACTTCGGGATGAGCACGAGAAGATCATCCAGATCAGCGGCGAGTTGAGACGCGAACGCGACATCGTTCAGACGAAGCTTGATGAGCTTCAACGTCAATTGGAGACCGTCCAGCAAGACCTCGCGAATACAAAGAAGGCTTTGGCGGCGGCGCAGGTTCGCATCGCCGCGGGGGAAAAGGAGATCGCCGAGAGCCGGAACCAGGCGAGGGATCTGGAGGTGAGGCTCTCGGCCGAGCAGTTGAAAGTGGCCACGCTCCGCGAGGACAAGCAGCGGCTCATGACCGGGACCACCACCGCAAAAGAAGAGATCGCTCGCCTGCAAAAACGCGCCGGAGATCTCGAGACAGCCGCGGCGCGGGTGACCGACCTCGAAGTGCGTCTCAAAGAGCGCGACCAGGAGGTGGGAAACTTGCGGCAGGAGCTCGGGCGCCTCCTGGCTCAGGCCCACCTCCTGGAAGAACGGCTGAAGGCCGAAGAGACGCAAAAGACCCGCCTGGAGCAGGAGCGGCTTGCCAAAGAGGCCGAGATCCAGCGGCTGACCGCCACGCAGGGTGAACTGGCCAAGTCCCTTCAGGAGGAAATCGCCAAGGGCGACGTCAGAATCAGGCAATTCCGTGACCGCCTGACCATCAACATGGTGGATCGCGTGCTCTTTGAGTCCGGGCAAGGCCAAGTGAAGCCCGCAGGCCTCAAAGTGCTCAAGCAGCTCAGCGAGGTGCTGAAGACCGTCACGGATAAGCAGATTCGGATCGAGGGGCATACCGACAACGTGCCGATCGGCGTGAAGCTCAGGGAGCGGTTTCCGACCAACTGGGAGCTCTCCACCGCTCGGGCCACCAGCGTGGTCCGTTATCTCATTGAGGAAGGCGGAGTGGATCGCACCAGTTTGAGCGCCGTCGGCTATGCGGATACGCGCCCCATCGCGAGCAACGACACGGAGGAAGGGCGGACAGCGAATCGGCGGATTGAGATCGTGCTGTACCCCAAGGACCTCTCCGACATCATGTCCCAGATAAAGCCCTGACTTACCCGGCTTGATTATCCACGGGTTCCTCGGCTCACGCTCAGGGAGGCGACGATGGAGAAGCTGAGGGGACGATTCAGCGCAGCGTGGCTTCCAGATCGCGGTCCAACGCGAAGACGAAGATCCGCTCTCCAAGGAACGTGTCAATATCGGTGAACAGGGCCGTGACCTTTGCCCCGGTGATGTCGCTCATCTGCTCGCAAAGCTTGTCCCGACCCTGCGCGATCAGCGTCTGGCGGAGCCGCTTCACCATCTCCACGCCATCGGCGGTTTTGGCAAGCTGCCGCTCCGCAGCAGTGAGGACGCCTCGCAGCCGAATGACAACGAGATCGCCCACGATGCACGCCCTCACGTCGTTCGGGCCGCGACCCATAAGTTCCTGTTCAAATTTGATAACCGCGTTTCGAACCGAGGCCTCGAGCTCGCCCTTGGTGGGCGCTTGACTCGTGGGTCTCGGTTTGCCGTGCCGGTGCTCCATGGTCAGACGATTATATCGGAACGTCGGCGATCCCGGAAGCAGGAGTGCTGCAGAGGCAGCTCAGATGGGTCTTCCGGCCCCGGAGATGGGTCAAATGCCCGCTTGATAATGACGTCGTGATTTGGTAGAGGTAGCGCCTGTTGTGATGAGACTGGTGCTCCTTGCCCCCATCATGTTTGGATGGCACGGAGAGCCACCTCAAGCAAATTGGCATCGTAGGGTGATCGGCTAGCGAAACGCCAAGGCCGGTCGCAGTACAAGCCAGTCGGGTTGCATCCGCTCATGGTCCTGGATGCGCCGGCTGGCTTTTTTGTTGAGAGAGCCTGGCATGCTCGGATGCGCGGTGAGCACCTGCGTCGCGCCTGTGTGCGGATGTGGCGGAGAACAGGAATCCGGCTTGCACCGCCGCCATGTGGCGGCTGAGGGCGATGAGGCATCGGATGCGTGAGACAGCCCGTGGGGTGATCGGACTCCTGATGGCCGTACTGTTGACGACGGTGGCCGAGGTTGCGGCCAAAGAGGACCGCGTGGCGCGCGGGGCGATCCGCCGCTACGCACCGGTGAGAGAGGTGGTGGTCCGGGTCATCGTCATAACGGGGCTGCGACAGCATCGCTACCCGACAGATGAGGCGGTGCTGGACGAAGCGCTCCCGGATGCGCCGGCGATTCCAGGCGCCCGCGGCGGATACGCGCACGAGATCGGGCGCGCCTTCCAGCGACCGGATGAACGATCCACGGAGACAGAGTTGGCCAGCGGATTGGTGCCGGGGTCGGCTCGCTGGTGGGAGAGGGCTCAGGCAGCTGATGTCTATGCCGCCACGCTGCAACGAGTCAGAGGTCTCTCGCTCTCGCCCGAGCGCACCGTGCTGCTGACGAGGCTGCTGCGCCTAGACCCTGGGGATCCGGAAGTCAACGAGATGCTGGGCCAGGATCTGTACACGGTCTTTTTACGCGAAGGGCTCAGCAGGAGCGGCATCTCGTCCCGCGATGAGGAGACAACCCTCCGTCTCGCAGAATTGTACTGGAATCTGCAGGCACTGACCTGGCGGCAGGAACTGGCCGAGGTGGCCGTTGGTCACTCGTCCACGGCCGAAGCGCTGTATGGGGCGCTCCGGGCTTTGGAGCTCGCCGGGCGGGGAGGACGGGAGACGTTCGAGATCACCCGCCAGCTCGGCGCGCTCTCTCGGTGGAACAACGATGCCTCCACGGCGCTGGCTGCCCATGAGGCCTTGCTGGCGCGCCTCGCGCCGGATGACCCTCGCCGCGGCCAGGTGCTTGCCGAGATGGCCTGGGATCGAATTCAGTGGGTAGCCTGGGACCGCCGGTATGACCATCCGTGGGTTGCCCAAGCGCGTCGGGAAGCCACAGAGGCGCAGGCGCTCGCCCGCGACCCGGTGGATCGGCTCATCGCCGCGCAGGCAATGATCTCGTGAAGGCATTGGTGCCGGAAGGGAGCCAGATCGCGCTGCCGGCGCCGCCGCGCTCGCCGGAGGTGCTCGATGTGGCGGTCCACGCCAAGCCGCCGCCCCAGGATCTTCTCCGCGTGTGGGACTTCGACAGCGACCCACCGGGCGGGCTGCCACAGGGCTTCTCGGCGCTGAGTCTCGGCGAGAGGACCGCCGGTGCCTGGCAGGTCCAGACCGATCCGGCCGCGCCCAGCCTCCCGAATGTGCTTGGCCATCGGTCGAGCTGCTCAGCTCCCGGATGCTTCGAACTCCTGGTGACCGACATCGCGGGCTTCGAGTTCCCCGATGCCACGGTGCAGATGCGGTTCGATGACGCGCCGGGACAGGGAGAGGCCGGCATCGCGCTCATGGCTCGCGAAGGAGAGGACTTCTTTGCGGTCATGGTCGGCGGTGACCCCGGCACGGTGACCCTGTACCGGGTCGTGCAGGGCCAGGCAGCGGTCGTGGGACATGCGCCGATCACAGGGGACCCCCGCGCCTGGCAGGGGCTTCGGGTACAGCGGAGCAACTTCGCCCACGTGAGCAAGCCGCGCCTCGAGGTGTTCGTGAATGGCCGCGAGGCGCTGGTGGTTGCTGATGAGATTCTGCCCGAGGTCGGCCGGATCGGACTCGTGGCGCACGGGCAGGCGACCGTGCGGTTTGACAAATTCCGTGTGCTGAAGCTGGTGACGAATCAGCCGCTCTCGGCGCCAGCCGCCTATTGAGACAACAGGAAGAGGCCAGGGACGACAGAGCAAGAAACCTCAGATGAGGATAAGGAGGCGACGTTGGCAAGCCGATTTCTTAGACGCAAGCCGTGCGTTCTGATCGTTGACGATGATTCGGACGTGCGGGAGTTCATGCGCGACGTGATCTCAGCCTGGCATTGTAAGGCGCTCACAGCGGCCTCAGGCCCGGAAGCATTGGACATCCTTGAGCGTTGGCGGGTGGATGTGGTGCTGCTCGATGTCGTGATGCCGACCATGGACGGGGTGGAGACGCTGCTGGAAATCAAACGGCGCATGAGCGAGTTACCGGTCATCATGATGAGCGCCATGCTGAACCCGGACTTGCGGGAATATTTGGCTCACACTGGCGCACAGTGCTGCCTCAGCAAGCCGATCGAACGTAAGGAGCTCGCCCGGGCTCTCGTCCCCTGGTGCGCTCCAGGTGGCCAAGCGGCGAAACAGTGAAACGCCCCGCGCGGAAGAGGCTGTTCGCAGAAGCGGGAGACGGGAAAAGAAGCGATCAACCCTGAACGAAGGAGTGATGAAGCCATGTCCTACGTCAGACTAGTCCCACCGACAAGGGGCAAGAAAATCACCATGGGGCCGAACGGAAAACTGAACGTCCCGGACAATCCGATCCTCCTGTATATCGAGGGCGATGGCACCGGACCGGATATCTGGGCAGCCTCTGTACGCGTCTTCGATGCGGCGGTCGAAAAGGCTTATGGCGGCAGACGCAGGATCGAATGGTTCGAGGTCTACGCCGGGGAGAAGGCCAATGCCATCTACGGCCCCAACACCTGGCTGCACGACGACACACTTGCGGCCTCGAGGGAGTACATGGTGGGGATCAAGGGGCCGCTCACGACGCCGGTTGGCACCGGAATCCGCAGCCTCAACGTGGCGCTGCGTCAGATGTTGGACCTCTATGTCTGTCAGCGGCCAGTCAAGTGGTACAAGGGGGTCCCCGCGCCGGTGAAGAAGCCGCACCTGGTGGACATGGTGATCTTCCGAGAAAATAGCGAGGACATTTATGCCGGCATTGAGTGGGAGAAGGGTACGCCGGAGGTCAAGAAGGTCATCGAGTTCCTGCAAAAGGAGATGGGCATCAAGAAAATCCGGTTTCCAGAGACATCAGGGATCGGCGTGAAGCCGATCAGCGAAGAGGGGACTTCCCGGCTCGTCCGTGCGGCGATCAACTGGGCTTTGGCCAACAACCGCAAGAGCGTGACCCTCGTACACAAGGGCAACATTATGAAGTTCACCGAGGGAGCGTTCCGGAAATGGGGGTATGAGTTGGCAGAGAAGGAGTTCCTGGAGCGGACCATCTCCTGGGAGGCGTGTGGCGGGAACCCACCGGCCGGGAAGCTGCTGGTCAAGGACGCGATCGCCGACAACTTCCTCCAGCAGATCCTGACCAGGCCTGCGGAGTACGATGTGATCGCCACGATGAACCTGAACGGCGACTACATCTCGGACGCGCTGGCGGCGCAGGTTGGCGGCCTGGGCATCGCGCCGGGCGCCAACATCAATTACGTGACCGGGCACGCCTGGTTCGAGGCTACGCACGGAACGGCGCCGAAGTATGCGGGACAAGATAAAGTCAATCCTGGAGCAG
>CAYZKG010000043.1:0-19413 GCA_964478915.1 uncultured Nitrospira sp. | reverse complement strand
AGAAGCTCGAAGAACGCGGCTGGAGCCGCTCACGCGCCCGTGACTACTACGACCTGTGGCGCGTGCTGGGAGCCTACAAGGATCAGATGGACCTCGCCGACTTCCCCGCCTTCCTGACCGAGAAGTGCGCCGTTCGGAATGTCGCCTTCACGGGCCCGGAAGACTTTTTCCAGGAAGCCATGCTTGCCTACATCGAGAAGACCTGGGACCGGTGGCTCGGCCCGCTGGTGCCCGCGCTCCCTTCTTTTAAGACCGTGATCGGCGAACTCCGCCCGCAGATTACAGCTCTCGTCTCCACCGCGGGGTGACCAATGACCTTGAAGAGGAACGCACCGGGCGGGGCGGAAGGCACCGTGAGGCCGGAAAGAGTTGGCGCGCCCCCTCAAAATGAAGAACCCTTCAGAACCGCCCGCAGGCCCTGCCGTGCAGGCAGGGCCCAGCCGATGGAAGAGCAGGCCGAGCGGCCCAGCGCGGCGTGGCCCGGCCCAGGGCCACACCACGTCGCGACCGATCCTTCGATAGGCTCAGGACAGGCTGTGCAGGAGGGAGCGGTCGGAGGCAAGCAGCCCGCCAGCCGGAGGATTGAGAGGCATGACAATCGCGTGCAGTTCTGGCACAATAAGCGCACCATGTAAGTCTTGGCCTCAGCAGAGGCGAGCCTATGGAACAAAGCGGAGGCCTGAGGTATGGAGTACCAGCAATACATTGTGCGTGATCCCAAGATCTGCGGCGGGGAGCCCGTCGTGAAAGGCACGCGGGTGACCGTGCGGACGATCCTCGCAAGCCTGGCCGAAGGAGCCACCATTCAAGAGATTCTTGCGGATTTCCCCACCCTGACCGAACGCGATGTTCGCGCTGTGATCGCGTTCGCTGCCGCCTCAGCAGAAGAAGACCTGCCCGTTCCCAGCATTCCGAACATTTCGTGAAGGTCAAACTGGACGAGAACCTGCCGGCACGGCTGGCTCAACTCCTCGCTCCACGCAGGATCTGGACTTCTCCGATCTCCGCCGCTTCACCCCAGGTACCCACCCCGGTCTCCTGCTCGTGCGGCTCCGAGTTCCCGGTCGTGAAGCCCTGGTCAGACGCATCGGGGCTTTATTTCAGACCGAGCCTGTGGAGACCTGGAAGCGCGCGTTCGTGTTGGTGACCGACTACAAGCTCCGGGTTCGCCGTCCCCAGCAATCTTGAGACTGTCAGTCCAAAGCCACGACCGCGTCAACGGGTTTCCGTAACCACGATTCAGGGAAACAGAACATGAACCCGCCGAAATACTTCCTGTACGCCCGAAAGTCCACCGACGAGGACGATCGTCAGATCCTGCCTGCCCCGAGCCTAGCCGAGGGGTTCATCGAGAGCCAGCTCACGGCACGCCGCCCATAGGCTCTGCGCCGATGGGTCGGAACTCCTAGAGTTTGCTCGGAAGGAGCGGGTGGATACCGCCCGTCCAGGCTGAAACCGGGGAAGTGATGTGCGGGTCGGACCAAGGATGGATAGCCTACGAGCGTTCTTTGCTGAGGCGCTTCAGCACCCGCAGGTCGCCGGCAACCAAGGCTTCCTTTTTCGCGCGGCTCCAGCGCTTCAGTTGCCGCTCTCGCTCGACTGCCTCCCTTCCGAGTGAAACGCCTCTGAGTACACCAGACTGACAGGCCGGCGCTTGAACGTGTATGCGGCGCCATGGCCATCGTTGTGGGCCTTCACACGTATCTGTGGGTTTTCCGCGTGCCCGATGTAGAGGGTTCTGTCTGAACAGCGAACGACGTAGACGTAGAACACTACAAATAGCTGCCCCCTCGACGCTGCTCGGGGCACCATTCGACTCGCGCCGAACTCATCCAGGTGGCCTGCCATGAGTCCCTCGGCTTGGCTCGGGACAGGCGAGCGGGAGGAAACGCTCAGTAGAGCGTTTCCCCCGCGAGTCGAATGGTGGAGGGCACGGGAGTCGAACCCGCGACCCCGACGTTGCGAACGTCGTGCTCTCCCAGCTGAGCTAGCCCCCCACCTGTATCTTTGCTCGACCTAGGCTGGGCGGCGTCCTGGCCTTCCTATACTCGCAATATGCATCGTGGGCAAGGCGATTGAAGCCCGAAAAATGTTGAAGCCCTCTATCTTGGCTCGTCTTGGGCGCGTAGTCTACCAAGTCTGGTGCGTGATTGTACATCGTGCGTATTGGGAAGTGGACTCAATTCATCGAATCCAGGAGATCCCATTCGGACAAGGCTCGCTCGTTGACGATTCGCAGGAATCGCGGGCGCAGGACCAGATCGAACACCTCGCCTTTGTCCGGAAACAGCTCCAGGATCTCTTCGCGCGTGCGCTCGATCAGCTCATACGCGGCTTGCAGGGACAAGGCGCCATACCTCAACCGGTACGTCGTGAGGTCCACGCGTACCCGCAGCCGTGTCATCCGCACCTGCTCTTCGCGGATTTCGTGAAGCTCGGGCAAGGGGTCACCTTATGATACGAACCCGTCGTCCCTCAATGCGTAGTCGGCCGTCCACGTAGAGTTGCAACGCCCTCGGATAGATCCGATGCTCTTCGACAAGGATCCTTGCGGCCAGCGTCTCGGGTGTATCGTCCTCCTGGACCGGGACGGCGGCCTGTAAAATTATGGGGCCCTCATCCACGCTTTCGGTCACGAAGTGCACCGTACAGCCGGCTACATTGACGCCCCACTCCAGGGCTTGCTTCTGCGCGTCCAGTCCCGGAAACGCCGGCAAGAGGGACGGGTGGATGTTCATCATTTGATAGCGATAGGCCCCGAGTAGCACCGGCGTCACGATCCGCATGTAGCCTGCCAGGGCCACCAACCCGACCTCGTGCTTGCGCAAGACCGCCAGGACTTGCTCGTCGTACGCCTGGCGGCCGTTCGGCTGGCCTGCAAACGGTTTCGGGTCGAGAAAGACGTCGGGGATGTCATGCTGCCTGGCGCGCTCCAGCGCCTGAGCGTCCTGCTTGTTGCTGATCACCACCGCGAGGTCGGCCCGCAACATGCCGGCTTCTTGCGCATCGATGATCGCCTGGAGATTGGAGCCGCGCCCTGAGGCCAGGACGCCGATCCGCAGCTTACCGGGCATACGCCACCTGTGCCTTGCCGCTATTGGCTGTCACAATCTCTCCGATGCGGTAGGCGCGGTCTCCGAGCGTCGGTGCTTTGGCCAGGACGCCGTCTGCGTGTTCGGGCGCGACCACCAGCACTAAGCCGATGCCCATGTTGAAGACCCGGTACATCTCGTCATCCGCCACATGGCCTCTCTTCTGGAGCACGGCAAAGATCGGCGGGACCGGCCAGCTGCCCGTACGGATGTGCGCCTGACAGCCTTGGGGCAGGACCCGCGGCAGGTTCTCGGTCATGCCGCCGCCGGTGATGTGGGCGATTCCTTTAATGGGAAACTCCGCGATCAGGGCCAGGACCTGCTTGGCATAGATGCGGGTCGGCGTCAGCAGGGCTTCTCCCAACGCCTGGCCTATCTCAGGCAACCGGCTCGTCACGGAGAGCCCACCGTCTTCCAGCAGAATCCGGCGGGCCAGCGAATAGCCGTTGCTGTGCAGGCCTGTGGAGGCCAGGCCGATGAGGACATCGTGGGGGCGGATGTCCTTGCCGTCGATCACTCGCGTCCGCTCCACCACGCCCACGGCGAACCCGGCCAGGTCGTATTCGCCATCGGCATAGAACGAAGGCATCTCGGCGGTCTCGCCGCCGATCAAGGCGCACCCGGCCTGTCGGCAGCCTTCCGCCACGCCCCGGACAATCGCCTCCGCTTTGGAGACCTGCAGCTTCCCGCAGGCGAGATAGTCCAGAAAGAACAGCGGCTCGGCGCCGCTGACCACCACATCGTTGACGCACATCGCCACCAGATCGATCCCGACGGTATCGTGGCGGTCCATGAGGAAGGCGATCTTCAGCTTGGTGCCCACGCCATCGGTGCCGGAGACCAGCACGGGGTCGGTGTACCGCTCTGAGGGGAATCGGAACAGGCCGCCGAAGCCTCCGAGATCGGACAGGACCTCGGGCCGGAAGGTGGATCGCACGAGCGGCGTGATCCGCCGGACCAGCTCGTTGCCGGCGTCGATATTCACGCCGGCTTGTCGGTACGTGGCCATCGGAGCCGGCATCTTACTGACTAAAGCCGTCAATGGTCAATCGCCATTGGTCATTCGTAAAGGCGTCAATAGTCATTGGTCATTTGTCATTAGTCGGGAAAAGTCCTGGCAATGACTATTGCCGATGACAAATGACTCTTCTCACCGGGCCAGCTCGACCAGCGTTTCGAGGTGCGCAGTTTGCGGAAACATGTCGAAGGGCTGGAGGCGGGCGAGGCGATAGCCGCCGGCGGACAATCGGCTCAGATCGCGGGCGAGGGTCGGCGCATCACAGGAAAGATAGAAGAGACGTCCGGCCTGGATTCGGATCAGGGACTGAACGCACTCAGGACTGAGTCCCGTTCGGGGCGGATCCACGACGACGACATCGTATTCGCCGGGTTGCACGGTCTTGAGCATGACTTCGGCGCGCAAGGGTCGAAACCGCGTCCGGCCGATGTGATTGGTTTTCGCCGCGTGGCGGGCGTCGGCCAGCGCGTAGCGGTTGCCCTCCACTTCGGTGACCAGCGCGCCGTGCCGTGCAAGGGACAGGCCGAGTGTCCCGATGCCGGAATACAGCTCCAGGACGCGGACTCCCCCGCCTCCAAGTCGGGACGGCGGCGCCACCCACTCGGTGAGCGTGCGCGACAGGGTTTCATTCAAGACCCAATTGGCCTGCGCGAATGACCGGTCGCTGATCCGGAACAACAGGTCGTTGAAGCGATCCGGAATCCAGTCCTGCCCTTCCACCGTTCGCTGCCAGCGCCGCCCCTGGCGGGCCATCACGATCTGTCCCGCAACATTGGGGATTCCATGCCCCAGCTCGAACAGACCCTGGATGGACTCTTGATCCCCCGGCCCTGTCCGGTAAATCAGCAGCGTCGCCCCGAATGCCACAGAGTGCCGGAACTCCACGGACTCCAGTCTCCCCGGCAGTCGCGGTTGCACGCCCAGTCGCCCGTCCACCATCATCACGATGTCCCGGAGCGGCTGTGGGGCGAGCAGGCAGCCGGCGGCGGCAACGGGTTGATCCGTCCCCTGGCGGTGAAATCCAAGCTTGAGGCTCTTGTCCTGACGGAACACCGCGAGGCGTACCGAGCTCCGGTAGCCGTATGAGTTGGGAGAAGGAATGACGTTAGGAATGGGCTCGATCGCAAGCTTGCCGATGCGGCTCAGGGTTTCTTTCAGGATCTCGGCCTTCTGGACGAGCTGCGCCTCGTAGCGCACGTGCTGGAGCTGACAGCCGCCGCATACTTCGTACACCGGGCACGGCGGGGCCACGCGATCGGGCGACGCGACCAGCACATCGCTGATCGTGGCCTCCTGGAATCCTTTGTGCTGCGCGCCACCGATGACGGTGACGGTCTCCGCCGGGATCGCGCCGCGCACGAACACCACCTGCGAGCCGTGATGCGCCAGCCCCCGCCCCCCCTGCACCAGCTTCTCAATCGTGACCGTGATTGTCTCGCTCATAAAACATTTCAGAAAGGCCGCAGGAGCTCGGCGACTGAGGTGTACGTTGTTGGGTGCGACAGGTAGACCGGCAGCCAAACCGAGATCGGCATCGTTCGCGTCATTGACCTTTTGTCAGGTACTCTCGCAACGAAACCAGGCGGAGCCCCCGGTATCGCTTCAATTGAAGCATCGTCTTATCGCCGGTGACGATGCAATCAGCCCGGCCAGCCTCGGCACATTCCAGGATCCGGTTGTCGGGTTCGTCTTTGAAGACGCTCACGATGTGGTCGGGCTTCACGACTTCAGCCATCTCGGTCAGGATCACGGCGGTCCGGCTCAATGCCTCGGCGTCCCGGCTGAATTTTCTGGCCAGAGTGGCCAACACTTCGTCCAGGATCAGTTTGGAAATCAGGAGAGTGTCGGTGCCGTCGAGAATGCGGGAAAGAGCTTGTGCCGCTTGGCCGCCTGGAACAACCAAGGCGGAGATGTACACGTTGCTGTCGAAAACCACCCTCACCGCCTGCTCAAGTACCTGCGCAGGTCCCGTTCGGTGAGGATCCCTTTATCTTTTGCTTTTTGCGTCCAGTATCCTTGGATGGCAAGGAGCCCCGTTTTGAGCCGTTCCCGCTTGGCAGTCCGCAGCGCTTCCTGGATTATTGCGCTGACGGTCTTGCCTTCTTCGCGCGCAATCTCGTCCAATTCCTTGGACAGCGCCGACGGAAGAGAAATCGTTTTTTTGACGGCAGTGCCCATGACATAACCTCCGGTATGAAAAAATCATACCATAGGTGCGGCCGTCATGCCAACCGGGCGACCTCCCTTGACGCCGCAGCCTCTGCTTTATGTTGACCCGTCGAAGTGACCGAAAACGCAGGTGGTGGCTGTTTTCAGCAGAGTTTAGTTTTCGGGGCGCAGTTCGACGCTGAGCAGTTTGATCTTCCGGTGCAGGTGGCTGCGCTCGATCTTCAGGTCGTCCGCGGTCCGCGACACGTTCCAGTTGTGCTCGCGCAGCTTGCGGGTGATGTACTCCCGTTCGAATGCGTTGCGCGCGTCGCGAAGCGAGTCGTATTGCCTGGCGGGGGAGATCACGGGAGACGGGATCCCGGGCTTAGCGTGGAGAAAGACGGACACGTCCGGCGCCTCGATCATCGGGCCGGGCACCATGATCAGCAGCCGCTCGACGAGATTCCGCAGCTCCCGGATGTTGCCCGGCCAATCGTAGCCCTGCATGGCCTCCAACGCCTCGGCGGAAATCTGTTTTTCCTTGAGTCCTTCCTCCTGGGCGTGCGTGCGCACAAAATGCCGGACCAGCAGCGGGATGTCCTCCCTCCGCTCCCGGAGCGGAGGGACCTCGATGGGGAGCACGTTCAAGCGGTAGAAGAGATCGTCCCGGAAGGTTCCCTTTTCGATCTCCTTGGACAGGTTCTTGTTCGACGCCGCGATGACGCGGACATCCACCTTGATCATCTTGTTCCCGCCCACGCGATTGAATTGCTGCTCTTGCAGGGCGCGCAGCACCTTGGACTGGGTATTAAGCGTCATGTCCCCGATCTCGTCGAGAAAGAGCGTGCCACTGTCGGCCTGCTCGAACTGGCCCCGCTTCTGAGCCGTGGCCCCTGTGAAGGCGCCCTTCTCGTGCCCGAACAGCTCGCTCTCGATCAGGGTCTCCGGAATCGCCGCGCAATTCACCGCCACGAACGGCCGTTCGCGACGCGAGCTCTGCATGTGGATCGCTCGCGCGACCAGTTCCTTGCCGGTCCCGTTCTCGCCTGAGATCAACACGCGACTGTTGGTCGGTCCGGCGACCGCGATCAGTTGAAGCAACCGCTGCATGGCCGGGGAGTTGCCGACCAACTGGAAGCGGGCTTCGACCTTCGTGCGGAGGGTGAGGTTCTCCTCCTCCAGCCGGCGCTGGTCGAGCGCGTGCCGGATTCGTAACGTGACGTTCTCGAGCGAGAGCGGCTTCTCGATATAGTCGTAGGCTCCGAGCTTGATCGCTTTGACCGCCGTCTCGATCGAGCCGTGCCCCGACATCATCATGACGAGCAAATTGGGAGCCTGCTCGCGGGTGCGTTTCAGGGTCTCCAACCCATCCATCTCCGGCATCCAGATGTCCAACAGCACGAGGTCCGGCGCTTCGGCACGAATGACCTTCAGGGCTTCCGCCCCGCTCTTGGCGACCGCGACCTGGTAGCCTTCGTCTTCCAGGATCCTGGTCAGGGTGTTCAGAATGGCCGGCTCATCATCAACGATTAAAATTGATTCCATTCTTTCTTACGCCTCACGGCTTTCATTAGATGGGAAGCTCAATCGTGAAGACGGCGCCTTTCGGCTGGTTGTTCGCGGCCCGGATCTGCCCTTCGTGATCGGTGATGATCCGGTGCACGATCGCCAGCCCCAAGCCGGTGCCGGTGCGTTTCCGCGAGAAATAGGGAGTGAACAGCCGGTCCTGATCGCCCATCTGGATCCCGTGCCCTTCGTCGGCCACGCTGATGATCGCCCGCCGGCGCTTCGTGTCATAGACCGATTTCACCCACAGGCGGCCCTTCTGGTTCATGGCCTGGATCGCATTGTCGAAGAGATTGACGAAGACCCGCTTGATCTGCTCGTGGTCAAGGTTCAAGGGCGGCAAGCTCTCATCCAGCTCCACGAGAAACTCCACATCGCGATGGGCGCTTCCGTACAACGCCACCACCTCTTTGATGATCTCGTCGATGGAGGTGCGCGCCATCTGGGGTGCCGGCATCCGGGCGAACTTCGAAAACTCGTCCACCATGCACTTGAGGCTGTTCACCTCGTTGACGATGACCTGCGTCGCTTCTTCGAAGATGCCGTCGAAATCGGGAGAGCGCTCCAGGAACTTCTTCTGCAGCCGCTGCGCCGAGAGTTGGATGGGGGTGAGCGGGTTCTTGATCTCGTGCGCGATGCGCTGGGCGACCTCCTGCCAGGCAGCCGCCTTTTGGGCCTTGATCAGCTCGGTCAGGTCCTCGAACACCAGCACGAACCCCAGGTCCTTGCCCCCTTCATCCCGCATGCGGGAGAGGTTCAGCCCGACCGTCACGAGTTTGCCCTGGATCTCCATGGGGCCTTCCAGGGAGAGTGTTTCCCTCAAGTCGGTCAGCATGCGGTCATAAGCCTCCTGAAATAGATTCAGCCCCAGATCCTTGAACGCCTCATGGACGGGACGGCCGCGCAACTGATGGCTCCAGACCCCGAGGATACGTTCCGCCGAGGGGTTGACCGTGGTGATGATACCGGTGCGATCGATTGACAGGACTCCTGCGGCGATGGTCGCGACGACCGCCTCGGTGTACGCCCGCCGCTGGTCCAGTTCCAGATTGGACAGCCGGAGCGAGATGTTCGCCTCCTCGAGCTTCGACTTGCTCACGCTCAGGTCTTCGGTCATCCGGTTGAAGGAGTCGACCAGGGTGCCGATCTCATCCGCCGCCTTCACATTGATCCGGACGTTCAGGTTCCCCTGGGCAATGGCCTCGGTGCCTTCGGCCAGGCGCTGAATCGGGACCGTGATGCCGCGCGCCACATAGAAGCCGAACCAGCTCGCCCCGAACAGGATCAGCACGGTGATGATCCCGATGATCAGGTACCCGCCCGCTTTGATCGGATTCTTCATCATCCGGACCTGCTTGTACTCGGCGTACTGCAGGGCGATTCCTTCCATCTTGGCGAGCAGTGATTCGGGGACGTACTCATCCACCACCACGACGCCATCGATCTCCCCCTCGCTGGAGCTGGAGGCAATCGGGATCGCCGCGCGGATCAAGCGTCCGTTCTTCGCCTCCTGGACCGAGGTCAGCTCCTGGTTGCCGCTCAGGACCTGGAGCACCAGTTGCCCGATGGGCAGGCCAAGAATCGAGGCGGGCACTTGGGGGTCCACGGCCTTGGTCAGCAATTCCATCCTGCGCGAGAATACTTCCACGCCGGCCAGGTTGTGTTCGGCTCGCTTTCGAGTCATTGCCGCGATCAGGAGCTCACGTTGCTCCGGGACGAGCAGGTCTTCTCGATAGATTTCCCGGCTGATGGCGCGAGCGGTGTTGACCGCCAGCGCGATGTGCCCTTCGTGATGCATCACCGCGACGTCATGCGAGTCCTTCAACACTTGCTCGATCTGCTCGCTGAACCAGACGTCCACGGCTTTGTTGACGATGCCGCTGGCGACGATCGCCAACAGCACCGCCGGGATCAAGGAGAACCCGATAAAGGCTGCAACGAGCTTGGCCCGGAACCCCGATCCCATCAGCCGATGGCGACGCTCGAAATAGGTCTTGATCAGGTTCCGCGACAGCAGCAGGGTCAAGACGACGAGCCCGACCAGGTCCAGATTGATCAACAGCAGGACGAAGGCATAGCTGGCGCTGGGCAGGAGCGAATCGGATTCCGCCGTGCCGGGCCCCGCATATTGCGAATAGTAAAAGGTGAGGATGAGGCAGGGGACCAGAAGGAACAACACGATCCACACCGGACGCAGGTGTCGCCTGCCCCGGTCGCTCTCCCGCGATCGTTCCCGAAGCGACCTCAGGCCGCTGGCTCGGGAGGATTCAGGCCCGGAATGGGGAGATGGCTCGAACGTCATCAAGGTCCGATGTCGGCAATACGAGGCTGTAGCGAGATTAAACGATCACCCGGATGCAATCAAGTCGGGACGGCGAAATAGGGCGAGTTTCTCAGGGCCGAGCTCGACGCGGAGAGAGCCGGGTTATGGCGCTGCGGTCTTGCCTGTTCCGGATGGCGACGCCAGGTCCACGTACTTCATGCGCAGGGCGTAGAGCAGGTCCTGCAGCACGGCCTGCTCCTCGGAGGTCAAATTTCCGCGGGTCTTCATCTCCAGCATGGAGAGGATGTCGATGATCTCTTTCGCCTGGGTCAGGTTGACGGGCAGCTTTTCCTGCCTCGGATCGAGTTGCTCCCCCATGAGCATCAACGCCGAGGTGCCCAGTGAAAAGACGAAGGATGAAAACGTGACCGGTGCCGCGGGCTCTTCGGGCGATGCGGCCTCAGGGCGAGCCTCGGTCGATTTGGCCTGGGGCGACGATGAAGCCGGGATCGAGTCCTCGGCGCGGCCTCGCCGGTCGCGGATGACGAATCCGCGTTCCTCCTCTGCGCTCATGAGCCCCTCCTGGTCAGGGAAAAATTATCATACGTCCGCTTGCAGCGCAACTCCGCAATTGAAGCGGGTGGGGAAACGAGTATAATGACGCAAAACGGTGGCCTGATCCGCCCTGCTCAGGCGCTCCGGCTCGACCATACTAAGCTTCGCATCTCCTCGGCTGCGCAACTCGCTCCATCTGAGCTGCGCTGGATGGAGCTCACACAGTGCTCGCCGTCCGCCGCTGGCGGACCGTATCTGCTTAGCAAGTATGGTGACCCGAGCCTCCGCGATTCGCGATGCGGATCAAGCCACCTTATTCAGATTAAGCTCGTTGAGGTAGGGAAACGGTGTCGAAACGATTTGATGAGCTGGTGCGATTGATGGCGAAGCTCCGGGCGCCGGACGGCTGCCCCTGGGACCGGAAGCAGACGCACGAGTCGCTGAAGCCCTACCTGGTGGAAGAGGCCTACGAAGTGCTGGAAAGCATCGATGCGGGCGATACCACATCCCTCCGGGAGGAGCTGGGGGATCTGCTGCTCCAAGTGCTGTTTCACGCGCAAATCGGCTCCGAGAAGGGGAGCTTCACGATCGAGGATGTGGTGCAGAGCCTGGCTCAGAAATTGATCCGCCGCCATCCCCACGTGTTCGGCTCCGAGGGTGAAGCCCCATCAGCGCAGGAGGCCGTGAGCGCCGATGACGTGCTTGCGCGCTGGGAGACGATCAAGGAAGGTGAGCGGCTCCGGAGCGGTCAGCCCGAATCCGCACTGGACGGCGTGCCCAAGGCCCTCCCGGCCCTGCTCCGCGCCTTTCAGATCCAAAGCCGTGCTTCGCGTGTCGGCTTCGATTGGAGCGAGCCGGGCCAGGTGATGGCCAAGGTGGAGGAGGAGTTGCAGGAGCTGCGTGACGCCCTCGCGTCGCCGGGGACGCAAGAGGACCGTCGCCGCGTCCAGACCGACATCGAGGCGGAATTCGGGGATGTGCTGTTCGCGTTAGTCAATCTGGCGCGCTTTCTCCATGTCAATCCGGAGGAAGCCCTGCGGAAGGCCACCAATCGTTTCATTCAGCGGTTCCGCTATATCGAGGACCAAGCGGCGCAGCGCGGGCGGCCGCTCAAAGACCTGACGTTGGCCGAGATGGATGTCTGGTGGGAGGAGGCCAAGCAGAAAATGCCGCATGCCGCGCAGGAGGGCGACCACGGTGGACAGTGAGCAAGGTCCTTACGAGGAGGGCAAGCGAGCCGGAGCCCATCCGGTAGCGGTGATCCTCGGGGTCATCGTCGGCCTCTGGCTGCTGATCTGGCTGTTCGTGCCGAATCCGAAACACCGGCAAGGGATGGTGCCCGAAGCGGTGCAAGAGACCACCGACAATCCTGATGAGGCGCCCGTCATGTACCAGGTGGTCGACACCATTCCGGAGATGAACGCCATCAGCGTGCTCGTCCCGCCGCAGGCCACCGATAGCCAGATCATCGGGCTGTTGAAGCGGTTACGCGACGCCAGATTAGCCAACACCCTTTCGACGCTCCTTCCGCCGACGACACCGGGCAACACGCTGAGCGAGCATGCCATCGCCGACGTGTATATTTTTTCGGATGCCCAGTATGCGAAGAAGGACGTAGTGCAGGTGCTTGCTCGCGGAGCCCACGCTCCCGGGGAGTTCTATCCGCAGGCCGTCCCCTTCGAGACTGCGATGGAGCAGGTGCGCGGTCATTACCGCATCAATCTGGAAAATCTAGGTGCCCCCGATCGCGCCTCGCTCGGATTCGCCGACGAGTCGGGCGTCCATTCCCGACACTACCGCCGCATTTTTTAGCTCGTCGGGACCGGGACCCATTGCTCTGACGGGTACCCGTTGCATTCTGGGAGCAACGGGTGCCCAATGGGTGCCCCGCGCCAACCATCTGACGAAGACACAGCGGCCTCACCGGCTCGGCCGCGCGCACAAACATGGCGCTCTTTATTCATCGCGCCGTGCGCCTCGCTAACCCATCATCCAGGCTGGCATAGTCCCGGGCCGGGTACCCGTTGCTCCCGGCGGGTACCCGTTGCAGTTCCAGAGCAACGGGTGCCCAACGGGTGCCCAGGTCGAAGCCCACCTATTTCGGCCTTAAAGGCGACCTGTCATCTCAAAGCCCTACTTTTTCCCTGATCTGTTTCCTAACCTCTTCTTTCGCCCCGGCCATCCGGGCTTCCAGGGCCGGGAACAGGTGGGCGAGCGGGCCGGTGAACGGGCCGACCATCACATCAATCCGCTCCAGGAACATCCCTTCGTTTTCGGCGATCTGAAACTTGTGGTCCGCGATCATGCGCGTGAGCATCCGGTTGATGATGAGCTGTTTGCCTGGGCTCCCGCCCGTCACATCCAAGACCTTGCTCTTGAAGTACTCCAGCTCTTCAGTGATCGCCACCTTGATGCGCACGCCCTGAGGCGTGGGCCAGTTTGATCGCTGGACCGAATAGTCGTAGGAAAAGACAGGTTCGCGTGGCTCGCGGTAGGGGCCGTTGACGTTCAGGATACTGAGGGGCGTTCGCATGGTGCCGGGTCGGATCAGTGGTCGGTCCCGGCCCCAGTGGATCTCGGTCGAATCTGGATCAGGGTGAGCTCGCCTTCGCCTTCCGTCGGCCCGGGCCAGGCCAGGATGCCGTCTCGGACGTTATAGAGGTTGGTATACCCCTGACGCCCCAGGAAGTCGCAGGCAAACCGGCTGCGGTCCCCACCCTGGCAGTACACGATCACTTTCTCGGCAGATTCGGGAATCTCCTCTTTGTAGCGGGTCTCCAACTCGTCGATCGGCACGAGCTTCGCGCCGACCACGTGCTTAATCGCGTATTCTTTCGGGGTCCGGACGTCGATCAGCACCGCCGTGCCGGGCTGCTGGCGCTGTGACTCCTGGAGGAGTTGGTGCGCCTCGCCGGCCGAGACGTCGTGATAGAGGCAACCGTCGCGGATCATGGCCGGCGAGACTGTCTTGCCGCCGGCGACGCTCGCCAGATGCAGGCGGAGCGGTCTCACGGTCTCCTGGATTTCTTCTGGGATGCGCTTCAGCCTGCTCTCGGTATAGTACTGCTCACGCGACAGGCGGCTTACGTCGCTGGCTGCCTTCGAGGCGCGCCGCAACGCCAAGACCGCAATGATCAGCGCCAGTACCGTCAAGCCCCCCAACAGTCCGGTCATACTCGCCTCGTGCTTGCGTTCTCCTGGGCCGGCAGGTCAATCAGCCGATCACTATAAGACGGACTTTTCGGACTTTGCAAGGTGTCGGCCAACAGGCGCTCAATGAGCGCCGGTGTTATCAGGAATGTGACGCCGAGAGGACACGCGCCACCTCGCTGGCCGTCGTATTTCCGTCCCGGATGCAGTCCGGGATGCCGATGCCGTGATAGCCCGCGCCGGTGAGAAACAGGCCGGCGTGGCGCCGCAGCGCAGCCTGGATCCGCTCGAGCCGGTCCAGGTGCCCCACGGTGTACTGCGGCATCCCCTGGATCCATCGGCTCACCTCGGTATAGAGCGGCTTGGCCTCGATCCCGGCCAGGCTCTGCAGCTCCTGCCGCACCGTCGCGATGATCTTCGCGTCGTCGGCTTTCACAATATCCTCCCGCCCCACGCCTCCGATATAGCACCGGAGCAAAGCCTGGTTCGGCGGAGCTCGGTGGGGCCATTTCAGCGAGCTCCAGGTGGCAGCCAGCAAGGCCCGCCGTTCGATGCGGGGAACGACGAACCCGAAACCGGCGGCCGCCGATCCCAACTCCGTACGGTCATAGGCCAGCGAGACCGTCCCGGTGGAGGCATAGGAGATGCCGGCCAACAGCTCCGCCGCCAGGGGCTCGAGCGGCCGGATGAGGTCGGCCGCCACAAAGGCCGGCGTGGCCAAGACGACCGCATCGGCGGTGAGGGGGGCGCTGTCAGCCAGGCCGAGTTCGAACCGCGTGGGGGATCCTTCGGCGTGGCGGCGCAGCCACGTGACCGGGCGTCCGAGTTGTAGCGTCACTCCCGCTGCAGTGAGCCGCGCCACGAGGGTGTTCACCAGTTGACCGAGCCCGCCCCGAAGGGTCACAAACAACGTACGGCGAGGACGGCGTGACCCGGCAGCTGAGTCGGTCTGCCGTGCGGCGAGCATCCCGCGAATCAGGCTGCCATGCCGCTGCTCCAGTTCCCGAAAGCGAGGAAAGGTGGCCAGCAAGCTCATCTGCTCCGCATCGCCGGCGTAGATTCCCGCCATGAGCGGCTCGATCAGGCGGTCGAAGGCTTCCCGGCCGAGGCGCCGGCGGAAGAAGGAGGCCAGTGATTCGTCGGACTCCTCGCGCCGCGGCGGCAAGACCAGATCCAAGGCCATTCGGGCCATTCCCGGCCAAGACACCAGCCCGCTTCGCAGGAACGGCCCCAGCTTCGTCGGCACGATGACCACCAGCCCTTCGGGAAGCTCCCGCAACCGACCACGGGAAAACACGAAGGCCTTCTTCTCGGCCTCGTTGGTGTTGATCAGATCATCCGACAGGCCGAGCTTGGCGCAGAGCTCCAGGGCCCAGGGTTTATGAGACAGGAAGGAGTCCGGTCCCGCTTCGATGAGGAAGTCACCCGTGCGGTGGGTCGCAATCTTGCCGCCCCAGGCCGGGCCGGCCTCGATGATGCTGCAGGAGAGCGGCAGACCCGACTCCTGCGCCCGTTCATGGAGAAAGAGCGCCGTGGAGAGTCCGGCGATACCGCCGCCGACTATTGCTACCCGTTGGGGCACCACCTGTTTGGGAGAAACGGTCACGGAGAAACGTGTCGGACCGGAGAGGCGAGGTGTTCCTCGAGAACCGAGGCCAGGGTGTCGATCAGCGGCATTGTGGCATTGAGCATGGAGATGCGCTCCAGGCGCATGCCTTTTGATTCGGCCAGACGCTTGAACTCCACGTCCACGTCATAGAGGATCTCGACGTGATCGGAGATGAACCCGATCGGCGCGATCAGCACGTGGCGGTGCCCGCCGCGATGCAGCTCTGCCAAGGTGGACTCGACATCGGGCCCCAGCCATTTTTCGCCCGACCGTCCCTGGCTCTGATACGCGAACCGTGCCGTCTCCGGTTTGACCAACTCGCACACCGCGTCCATCGTGGCCCGAACCTCGACGGGGTACGGATCATTCGCCTGAAGAATGCGCTCCGGCAGGCTGTGCGCGGTGAAGAGAATCGGGACGCGAGGCCGGACCTCGGCGGGGAACCGCTGGAGCGCCGCCGTAATGTTGTCGGCAATAGCCCGGATCAGGCCGGGGTGCCGGTGCCAGCTCTCGACATAGCTGATCGGAAAGTCGCCGCCCAGCGTCCGCCGCGCCTCTTCCACCTTCTGGATGTAGGCCCCGATGCTCATCGACGAGTATTGAGGCGCCATGCAGAGCCCGACGAGCCGCTCCGGCCGATCGCCCAGCAGCTCGGCGTAGGCTTCTTTGATAGAGGGATGCCAGTGCCGGAGCCCGACATACACTCGAAACCCGGCCCGGCTTGGCGGGCGATGACCGTTCAATTGCTGCTCGAGCCGGCGGGCCACCTCGCGCGTGATCTCGAGCGCCGGTGATTTCCCGCCGGTGACACGGTAGCGCTCGCGGATCTCTTCGACCAGCTCGGGAGGAGTCGGCCGGCCGCTCCGAACATCCAGCAGGAACGGCTCGACGTTCTCCAATTTATCCGGGCCGCCCATGGCCATGAGCAGTATGGCGATCGGTCTCTGCATCTTAAAATCCTGACCCCTCACTCCTCACCGTCTACTCAGCGTATGCACCAGGTCCACGGCCGCTGCCACATTCTCCAGTGGCGTCTGCGGCAGGATGCCGTGCCCCAGATTGAAAATATGGCCGGGGCGCCCACCGGCCCGATTCAGAATGTCTTTGATCCGGCGTTCCAGCTCGTGTCGGGGCGCAAACAGGACGACGGGATCCAGGTTGCCCTGGATGGCGACGTCGTAGCCCAGACGGGCCCAGGCGTCGTCCAGATGCACCCGCCAATCCACCCCGATCACATCGCCCCCGGCCGCCCGCATCAGCTCGAGCAGCGCCGCGGTGCCGGTGCCGAAATGGATCAGGGGAACGCCCTCTTCTTTCAGCTCGGTAAAAATGAACCGGACATGAGGCAACACGTACTCGGCATAATCGCCGGGAGTCAGGCAGCCGACCCAGCTGTCGAACAATTGCACCGCTTGGGCGCCGGCCCGGATCTGCGCCAGGAGATAGGCGCTGACCACCCGGGCAAGCTTCTCCATGAGCTGGTGCCAGACCGCCGGCTCGCTGTACATCAGTTGTTTGGTCCGCAGGTAATGCCGGGAGCTTCCGCCTTCGATGGCGTAGCTGGCCAGCGTGAAGGGCGCGCCGGCGAAGCCGATCAACGGGACGCGGTCGGCCAGCGCCTTGCGCGCGTGCGTGATCGCCAGACCGACGTAGCTCAGAGCGTCGCCGTCCACCACGCGCAGGCGCTCGATGCTGCGGCGGTCCCGGACGGGATTGTGGATGACCGGGCCTTCTCCCTCGGCGAAGGACAGGGTGATGCCCATCGGTTCGAGCGGCAGGAGGATGTCGGCAAAGATGATGGCGGCGTCCAGCGGAAAGCGTTCGATCGGCTGAAGGGTCACTTTGGCGGCCAGCTCTGGGGTCTTGCACACCTCCAGGATGGAGTGCTTGGCGCGGACCGCCTGATATTCCGGCATGTATCGCCCGGCCTGACGCATGAACCACACCGGCGTGCAGTCCACCGCTTCTCGACGGCAGGCTTTGAGAAAGCGATCATTCATCCGGCCGGCCATTCTACTACATCTCAATCCAAACCGTCTCCGGGCCAGTCCGTCTCCGCGCGGCTTCGCGTCGAGCGGGCCAGCGAGCTGAGCGCCTCACGAATCGTGCGGCTCGCGTCGTCCAACTCGGCGGCCTCGCGGTCCGACAGTATCCAGGCGTCTCCTGAGGCCAGCTCGATCCGATAGTGGTTCCTTCTGATCGAGAACCACTCGATGTACGGGTGGGGCGCCAGCATGGGGTGGGGATCGAAGGAGATGAGACTGACTTCGCCCACGTGCGGGATCTCGAAATCCGCCAGGACCTGGCCGGCCAGCTCCTCGTCCATGAACCGGCTGTTTCGGAATCGAATGGCCTTCCCGGCGATCTCGCCGTTGAAGTCACCCTGCAGGTACACATCGACCGATCCGAGGGCCGCCAGGGTGATCCGGCCGACCACGCTCCCGGCTTGACGGTTATCCAGGAAGCCCTCCTTGACCCATCGCGCGTTGCCGAACTTTTCCGCCATGGGAGACCTGCGCCGCGCCGGTCAGGCCTTCGGAGTGGCGAGGATCGCCCCGGCCGGGGCCGGCTCGGGCTTGAGCGGGCGAAGCGTCGAGAGCAGCACCGCAGTGAGGATGAGGCCGCTTCCGACCCAGCTGCTGGGGCCCAGCCGCTCGCCCAGATAGTACCAGGCCAGCCACGCGGCATACGCCGGCTCAAGCGAGAAGATCAATGCCACTCGCTGAGCAGGCACGACCTTTTGAGCCCATACCTGGATTCCAAAGGCTGCGGTCGCCAGGCCGCCGGTCACGCCCAGGCTGACCAGCAAAGGCGGGGACGGCGTCAATTCTGAAACGGCCGGATTCTCGAGGACCATCGCCGGCACGATCGGCGCGAGGACCAGCAGCATTTGCCACAGCAACAGCAACGCGGCATCTCCATGGCGGGTGTAGCGCTCCAGGCAAATAATGTGCAGGGCGAAGGCAGCGGCGCACCCCAACGTCCAGAGATCTCCCACGTTCATTGCGACGCTGGGCTTCACGAGGAACCATAGCCCCGTGACCGCCAGCCCGACCGACACCCACGTACGCCATTCGAACCGTAACAGAAAGAGCGGGACGAAGATCACGTAGAGCGCGGTCAGAAAGGCTGAGTTGGACGCGGTGGTGTAACGCAGGCCGACCGTCTGCGCGGCATAGCCCAGGAACAGGAAGGTCGTGGCCACCACGCTCCTCCACAGCAGGTTTCTGGTGAGGCTGAGGCGAGTTCGCAGGAGGAGCATGGCGCCCAGCACCAGGAGGGCGCCGAGCAAAAACCGCAGAAACAGGAAGGTAAACGGAGGAACCTGATCGAGGGCGATCTTCGTTGCGGGAAAAGTGGCGCCCCAGATCACTGTGCTCAACAACAGCGCGATTTGCGGCATGGCCTCAAGTACGTCAATGGTCAATAGTCATTGGTCATCAGTGAGGATGGAGAACGCTCTTCCCTATTGACCAATGACGCAGTTCAGGGTTTACAGAGCAGGCACATTCTCTGATCGGTCGCTCCGGATTGCTCCATGGCCGCGAGCGCCCGTTCCTTGTCCGGATAGTCGAACCAGCCTCCTTCCCAGAAATCGGCCTTGGTATAGCTGGACGGGACCTCAGAACAGCGCTCGCGGTGGAGCACCGCCCGGTCAATCGATCGCGCAATGTGGACCCAATAGATCATCGCGAGCCCTCACGCGACGGCTACTACGGGACTGGACTGGAAAGTAGCGAAGTAGGCGGGCAGCGGCCTTACTCTACGAGTTGCCACTCATCCTTTTCGATGAACACTTTCTGACCGGCCTGAAGCTTCTTCACATCATCCTTGTCGAACATGCGCATGTACCGGGCGATGCGATTGGGATCATCGATCCGATCCTCGGTCACCAACCCGCTGGGCAGCTTGTACTTCCGGATCAGCAACGACATACTGCCTCCTCCTAGCTTGGCGAATCTTCTTGCAAAGAGCGAGGATACCCGACGCCGCAAACCACGGTCAAGAGGGC
>CAYZKG010000042.1:11777-19812 GCA_964478915.1 uncultured Nitrospira sp. | reverse complement strand
CCCCCCCCGGAAACAGCCAGCAGAGGGAGGGAGTCAGATGGCAGACGAGGCCGGTCGTCTGAAGGAGGAGAAGAACCGCCAGAAGCCTTGTACACACAGCCGCGTGGTGGATTACGTCCTGACAAAGGACGGGAAGAGAACCGGAAAACTCAAATGCAAAGAATGTGGAGCGATCCTTCCTGACGAACGACGCGGCTCGCAGTAACCCACGACCCTCATCCCACCTCGATGGTTCCGACGTGATCGTGAAAATCGAGCCTGCTGCCGAATGCCGCGCACTTCTTCTGCATGCTCGTGCGCAGGAACGCCGCTTCCTCCCCGTGGGCCATTCGGACCCGACAGTCCTCGATCGCCACGGGATGGAGCCGGATGCGAGCAAGGCGGTCCGCCTCCGTCTCCAGCACGAACAAGAACGAGAGATCATTGCGCTCGGTGGGATGCACGGCGTAGTCGTCCACGAAATCGCCGGTCGAGTAAAGCACGACCTTGTTCTTGTATAGCTCGATCCCCTGCGGCGTATGGTTGGAGTGCCCCCAGTACACATCCGCGCCGAGCTCGAGGAGATCGTGGGCCAAGGCCCGCATGGCCTGAGAAGGCTTGCCCCAGTTCGGCCCTACGTGGGCGCTGACGATGACCAGCCCTGCATCTCTCCGCGCTTGCCCGATCACCTCCGCCAGTCGCCTGCGGTAGGGTTCAGCCAGTCCCCGGATGTCATACGCGACGTAGTTCACGCCCGGCCCCGTTTCGGTCGCTTCCCATTCCGGTTCGTTGTCGGTCAGGGCAATGACCGCGACGCGGCCGCTCGCCCCTTCCAGCCGGACCGGCTCCAGAGCTTCCGCTAAACGCCGCCCGGCGCCAGCGCGCCGGATACCGGCTTGATCCAGCAGGGTCAGACAGTCCGAGAAGGCCTGGACACCATAATCGAGCACGTGATTGTTGGCCAGCGTCGCGCAATCGATGCGAGCGGCGCGCAGGACGTCGATCGCGCGCGGATGCACCCGGAAATGGAAGGCCTTCGCCAAGGGGCGCCATTTCGAGCCGCGGTGGCTGATCACGCACTCGAGATTGGCCAACCTCAGATCGGCAGCGAGCAGCACCGGCAGGACATCACCCCAGAGAGTGGCCGGCGGCAGATCGATGTTCGTGATCACCTCTCGATCCACCAGCCGTCCCAGCATGAGGTCGCCGGTCAAAGCGATGTTCATGGAGGCCGCAAGCTTCGGCGGAACAACCGGGAAGGATGCGCGCTACGGCGCAGGCCACCGGAGGTGCGCGACCTTCGTCCCGGTCTTCGGGACCTGGACGTGCTCCGTGACCTGCCGTCCGTCTCGCCGACGGGCGGTCACCTCATAGCGACCAGCCGGGAGCTCCACGAACAGCCAGGGTCCGGTGACCCGGTCATCGGGGATCCGAAGCACCTCAGTCCTGTTGCTGTCGGTGATGGTCACCGCGACATGGCTCAGGTAGGGCCGGGGCCCGGCCACGAAGATGAGTTTGAGCGGAAACGGGGGATATTCCGCCTCGCGCTCCTCCAGACCGACCCCGGCGCTGAAGTATCGGATCTCGCCGGCTCGATGCACCGGAATGCTGGAGCGGCTGACCACGCCGTCCGCAGCGGTGTGCTCGATCTCGATCGCGTCGCCGGAAGGCGACACACGCGCCACGGTGGCCGCCTCACCGAGCGGCTGGTGCCAACTACTCGAGAGGACGAAGGTGAGACCGAACACGGCGCCGGCGATGATCCCGTGAAATCTCGGAGCGTGCATGATCAAACTCCTTCCTGTGCTCAAGCCAGAACAGCTTAGCGCCGCTGGCGGCATTCTTCAATAATCCGTAGAACGTCGTCCACCTCATCGATGACGGTCAACAGCCCAAGACTTGCCGGAAGCAGACGACCCGGACCGACCACCTGTTCCTGCAGCCAGGTGACTAAGCCTCCCCAATAGGAGCGCCCCATCAGAATGATCGGGAAGGGCTCAAGTTTTTTGGTCTCCATCAATGTGGCCAGTTCGAACAGCTCATCGAGCGTGCCGAACCCCCCGGGAAACAGCACGAAGGCCGTGGCATATTTTACCAGCATCACCTTCCGGACGAAGAAGTGGTGGAACGTGAGAGACAGTGTGGTGTAGCGGTTCAGCCCCTGCTCTTCCGGAATGTCGATGTTCAAGCCGATAGACTGTGCTCCGACTTCATAGGCACCCTTGTTGGCCGCTTCCATCACGCCGGGTCCGCCGCCCGTAATGACGGAAAATCCCCGCTTCCCGAGGCCTCGCGCGAGCCGCTCCGCCGTCTCATACTCCCACGATCCAGGTTTGGCGTGCGAGCTGCCGTAGATCGTGACCGCCGGGAGGACATGGGGCAGCGCGTCGAAGCCGTCGACGAATTCACCGATGATCTTAAAGAGGCGCCAGGACTCTTCCTTCGCCAGGAGATTAACCTGATAGCGCTCGTTCATACTCCTCCTCCGGATAACAGACCTCGTGGGTATGGGGGAGCAAGTGGAGTGCCATCTTAGGATCGTCCGGCTCACCGGAAAATGCGCCCGGAATGCGGGCGCGCCCGAAGATTTCTCTCCCCACGGGAATACATAGGAGCGTCCTGCCACAGTCTCCCCCGTGGAAATGTGGCGGAAGGCCACAGACTGCTCTGCTCCGGTCCGGAGACACAGATGCAGCCGGACCATCATGCTGCGCAACTATGCGGATGTAAGACCACAACCGATTCGCGTCGGGGCCCGCCCATCTGGCATCGGGGATGCATTTCCCGAGTGGCGCAGGGCATTCGGTGGCCGGCTCGCAAAGGAGGAGCCCATCATGCTGACCCAGGCCACAACCGACCGTATCCTCGAGGAAGTCGCGCGCTCGCCGGGCTGTCTGCTGGAAGAGCTCGTGCTGGCCTGTCCGGACCTGAGTTGGAACCAGGTCTTTGTCGAGGTGGACCGCCTGAGCCGACGAGGAGCGCTCGTGCTGGCGATGCGAGGTCCGGGCCTGTACACGGTCCACCTGCCGGAACCGGCGGGAGGGTCCGCATGAGCACTCGAACTGAGACCCAAACGAACACGACCGAGCGATGCCATCGCTGCGGCGGCCTGATGGTGAAGGAGAAGTTCACGGTGGATTTCGCGGCCCTGGACTTTGAGGGATGGCGGTGCCTGGTCTGCGGAGAGATTATCGACCCGTTGATCATGGACAACCGGAAAGCGCACAGAGCCAAGGTTCTGCCGGCGCCGCGCATGCGGACGCTGAAGCCGGTACGTTAACAACTGTCCATATAAGGAGGAGTAAGCTATGCAAGGGCTGACCCGTTGGGATCCGTTCAAAGAGTTGGAGGAGCTGCAGAACCGTCTTTCGACCTTGTTCGGCCGCGCGCCGATCCGCAAGGACTGGGACAAGGAGGAATCGCTCACGGTCGCGGAATGGAGGCCGCTGGTGGACATCGTGGAGGATGAGAAAGAGTACCTCATCAAGGCCGAGCTGCCGGAGGTCAAGAAGGAGGACGCGAAGGTCACCATCCAGGACGATGTGCTCACCATCGCCGGCGAGCGGAAATACGAGAAGGAAGAGAAAGGCAAGAAATATCATCGGGTGGAACGCGCCTACGGGAGCTTCGAGCGCAGCTTCACGCTGCCGGAAGACGCGGACGCCGCCAAGATCGTCGCCGAGTTCAAGGACGGTGTGCTCAAGGTCCACCTGCCGAAATCCGAGAAGGTGAAACCGAAGAGCATCGAGGTCAAAGTCGCCTGAGTAGTTAGGAGCAGGAATGATCTTTCGCGACAGACAAGACGCCGCCCGGTTGCTGGCCAACCGGCTGACCCGGTACCGGGACGATTCAAGCGCGTTGATCCTGGCCTTGCCGCGCGGCGGCGTGCCGGTGGGGTATACCCTTAGCGAGGCGCTCCGGATTCCGCTGGACGTCTTTATCACCAGGAAGATTGGAGCGCCCGACAACCCGGAATACGCCATCGGCGCGGTCGCGGAGGACGGGTACGTATATCTCAATCCAGAGGCTCAGGCGGTGCTGGACGCATACTCGTCTTCCATGGAGTTCCTGGAAGAGGCGATCCGGGTGCAAAAGGAGGAGATCGCCAGGCGGCAGGACCTGTACCGGCAAGGACGTCCCCTTCCGAAGCTGACCGACCGGACGGTGCTGCTCGTGGACGACGGTGTTGCGACCGGTTCCACATTCCTTGCTTCGATCGAGGCTTTGCGGGCCCGAGACGTGAAACGGCTGGTCGCTGCCGTGCCGGTCGGGCCTCCGGAGACGCTGAGGCTGATCGGCGCCAAAGTGGATGAGCTCGTCGTGTTGAGCAGGCCCGAGCTGTTCGTGGCGGTCGGCAATTACTATATCGACTTCAGGCAGGTCGAGGATACAGAGGTGGTCCGCTACCTTGCCAAAGGGGCAGCAATGCCCCACGATCGGGTGTGTGGAGCCCGAGCGTAAGCTCTGATAATATCACCATCGTCTGCACGCTGGGGCGTTTGGCAACAGATCATCGGTCCTTTGCTGACCTGAAATACCCCACCAGGACCGAGTGCATTGCTTCTCAAGATAGCCGGTGAGCCTAACCCCTTGTTGTTTCACCCCTTAGCAAGGCCCTCGCCCGTGCGCCGGCTGGCATCGTCCATGCACACCCCTTTAGCAATCTCACGATTGGCTCTGATTAACCGAGCGAGGAGGATGCGCATGAAGACGAAGATACAGACGCTAGCGACCGGCACACGTCTCCAGAGCCCCGGCCGTTGCAGGCACTGTGGACGACTCATGATCATGGTGAAACGGCATGATCCCGTGATGGGGAGAGTTGGCCCATTGGGCTGGTGGTGCCTACTCTGTGGTACATTCGTGGATCTGCACAACCCTGTGGCTATCACTGGCGGGAGGCCGCAGCAGGACTTCAGCGGCAAATCTCACCGGCCGAGCGTGATGGCGAACCGTGAATGAGGCGGCTAGGGAGGTACCGCATGGGACGACATTCAGGATTATTGAAACCGTTCGGAGGCGGGTTGATCTTGCTGCTGATTGTACTGGCGTTTCGACCCGGTCCGGTGCTGCCGGTGGAAACGGCGCAGGAGCAGCGGATCGAGATCATCATCCGCAACTTTGAGTTCGTCCTGACCCAGCCGACGCCGGTCAGGATGGCGCTCCCCACGGTGATCATCCTGCGCAACCAGGACATCGTTCGCCACGGGTTCACCTCGCCGATACTGATTGGCCTCGGGCTGCACGGAGAAGGGGAGGGGATTGCCGCGTACGGGAAGGGCGTCGAAGGGTTCTATGTGGACCCCGGTAAGACGCTGGTGATTCGCTTCGTCACCGAGCGACCCGGCAACTACACGTTCCGCTGCGACCTGCATCCGAAGATGAAAGGCGAATTGTACTTGCTCGAAGTGCCAACCGCGTGAGGGCATCAGCCATGCGCATTCTTGTCGCAGTGGATTGGTCGGAACAGGCGTTCACCGCCGTGCAAACAGCGACTCAACTGTACACGCCCGAGGAGCTGACCCTGGCGCACGCGGTGGATCTCAGACCGTTCGATAATCCTGTCCTGGCGCCGGTCGCGTCACGAGATGCTGCGCAGGAGTTCCGGCAGGCCATGCTGGATGCCGGGGAGAAGCTGCTCGATCAGACCACCGCCCTCGTGCCGTCCGATGTGGCTTCGGTCCATCGGCTCTGCACCATCGGTTCACCCGCCCGAGTGATTCTGGACGCCGCCCGGTCCGTGGATCTGGTCGCCATCGGGGCTCGCGGGCGGGGACGCATCGCCGAGCTGGTGCTCGGCAGCGTGTCGCACCGGGTCATCACCCACGCGCCGTGCGCGACCCTGCTCGTCAAGCGCTCCAGCGATACCTTTCGTCGGGTGCTGGTGGCCGTGGAGGGGAAGGAAGACGGAGAGCGCCTCAAGGCCTGGCTGCGTGCCCACCCTTTCAAGAAGGCGGTGGAGCTGACGGTGATCAGCGTCGTCCCGTTCCTGTATATCGGCGAGATCACAACCGGCCAGCGGTATGACCTGTGGGAGGAAGCGGCGCTGATCGCGGCGCAGGGGACCGTCAAAGGGTTCGCCGCGGAGGTGAACGGATCGCACTACACCGCGACCGGTCAGGTGTTCCGGGGAGATCCCGCCGACATCATCGCCCGAGAGGCGGCCGGCTGTGACCTGGTGGTCATCGGCGCCCAAGTCCGCCACGGATTGGACCGGTTTCTCCTCGGAAGCGTCTCGCACGCGGTCACCCACAGCGTCATGTGCCCGATCCTGATCGTGCGCTAAGTATCTCGTTAGGTCACGGTTCCGCACGCACCTGTCTCCACCATGTATCGCCGCGTGATGGCTTTCGACTTTGACGGGACGCTCGCCCGAGGCGGCCAGGTCCCCAAGGAGCTGCTGATAGCCCTGGAACGCTGCCGGGCCGGCGGCCATGCCTTGTTCCTCGTCACGGGCCGCCGGTTCGGCACGGTGGACTTGGGCCGGCTCAGTGAGCTCGTCACCGGAGTGGTCTGGGAAAATGGAGCGGTCCTGGTCCATACGCCGAGCGGCGAAATTTACCTCCCGTTCGGTCAGGTCACCGACCGCCTGCTGAAGGCGATGGAGGAGGCCGGCATCCCGTTCGAGCGCGGGCTTGCCATCGCGGCGACCTCGGCGCCGCACGATCAGGCGGTGTGGCACCTGCTGGAAACGTACGGGGCGGGCGCGGCGGTGGAATACAACCGTGGCGCGGTCATGGTCCTCCCGCCCGGCGCGGCGAAAGGAACCGGCCTCGAGCGGCTGCTCACGCTCTGCGGCTTTTCGGCCCGGAACCTGGCCGCATTCGGGGATGCCGAGAACGATCTCTCCATGTTGACGCTGGCGGAGGTTGCCGTGGCGGTCGGCGATGCGATCCCGGCGGTGCTCGAGATGGCGGACGTCATTGCCACACAACCCGGACCAGCGGGCGTCCTGGAGGTGTTGGAAACGTATCCTCTCGCCGGGCAGTACCTCGATGTCCCGTTACGGCGCGAGCGGCCGGTCACACTCGGGCAGAGTGACACGCAAGGCCATGTCTCGATTCCGGCCTCGCGGCTCGCCGGCCGGAACCTCGGCGTCTTCGGCGACTCGGGCACCGGGAAATCCTGGATGGTCGGGCTCCTGGCGGAGGGCTTGCATCACAATGAGTATCAGGCGCTGCTGCTCGATCCGGAAGGCGACTTCCGAGGCCTCCGCGCGCTGCCGCGCTTCCTTGCGCTGGAAGGGGACCAGGCCTCTCTGCCCTCCCCGCCCGCCGTCGTCGAGTTTCTGGAGGTCGCCGGCGTCTCGGTGGTGCTGGACCTGAGCCGCTACCCGGCCTCGCTCCGTGCCGGCTATCTCACGGCGCTGATTCGCGCGCTCAGGCCGCTGCGGGAGCGGAAGTACCGGCCGCACTGGATCGTACTGGACGAGGCGCAGCAGTTCCTCACACCGGGAACCGAGATGACCGCGGCGGTGCTGCCGTTGCTGGAGGCGGGCGGCTGGGCGCTTGTCTCCTACCGCCCGGACCGGCTGGATCCGATGGTCCTGCAGGCGCTCCATCACTGCGTGCTGACCCGCTTGACCGAACCGGAGGCGCTCCGCAGCCTGCGCGAACACTGCGCCCGATGCCCAATCGATGAGACCGTGGCCGGCGACATTCCCCCCGACAGCGCGCTGCTGTACGGTGACCAGGTCGTCCGGCTTCGTCCGGCCATCCGGAGGATCCCACACATCCGCCACCTGTATAAGTACCTGGACACGCCGCTCCCGCCGGGCAAACGGTTCTGGTTCCGCGATGCGCATGGCGGTGTCGGCGCCGAGGCCGCGAGCCTGTATGAGTTTCTGCGCCTTCTGCCGACCCTGCCGCTCCAGAGCCTGGAGTACCACGACCCTCGCCTGGATTTCGTCCGCTGGGCGGAAAGTACCCTCGGTGACGGAGAGCTCGCGGCGCGATTGCGCAAGCTCTCGAACCGCCAACTGAAAGGCCGCGAGCTGCGAGACACGCTCCTCCACACGGTCGCCGCCCGCTACGACGAGCTGAACGCGCTGCGCTAG
>CAYZKG010000042.1:0-11677 GCA_964478915.1 uncultured Nitrospira sp. | reverse complement strand
CACGCTCCTCCACACGGTCGCCGCCCGCTACGACGAGCTGAACGCGCTGCGCTAGAACGGTCCGGCCGGGCCTGGCTGCGGCACTTGAGAAGCGGTATGGTATGAAATGATGCCCGTCAAACCCTTCTACCTGCCGGCGCTGCCGCAGGAGCCGGCCGAGTCCGGCTACATCATTTTGCGGGACGGAACGACTGCCGCGATCCGCCTCGCGCGGCCGGAGGACAGCGACGCCCTTCAGGCATTCGTGGATTCCCTGCCGCCTGAAGCGAGGCGTCACCGCTTTTTCCCGGAGCCATCCCCTCCCAGAGCATTCATCAGATCCTTGTGCGACCCCTCCGACCCCCGTTCGAGGCTCACACTCGTCGTCACCAGGCTCCGGGAAGGGCGGTTGCGTATCATCGCGGCCGGCTCCTACGTGGCAACTCGGGACGACCAGGCCGAGGTCGGCCTTGCCGTCGATGAGGCCTTCCACGGCAAAGGTCTCGGCGCGATCCTGCTCGAACGCCTGGCGCTGCTGGCGATTCGCCACGGGTTCGTGCGGCTATGGGCCGTCACGCGCCCCGAGAACGTTGCGATGCGGGAAGTGCTCCGCGAGTCGGGCTTCGAGCTGAAGGAAACGCAGGGGGACGGGGACCGAACGGTGGAGCTGTCCGTTGTGCCGACAGCGGCGAGCGTGAGCCGAGCCGAGATACGGGACCGCATCGCCACGGCGGCTTCGCTGCGTCCGTTCTTTCAGCCCCGGTCCGTCGCCGTGGTCGGGGCCTCTCGGGATTCGACAAAGATCGGCCACAGGCTCTTCAAAGCCCTGCGCATCAACCAGTTTCCGGGGCCGATCTATCCGGTCAACCCGAAGGATGGGGTCATCGGCGGCCTTCAGGCCTACGCATCCCTGCGCGACGTGCCGGGACCGATCGACCTGGCGATCATTGCCGTTCCCCGCGACGCCGTCCTCCACACTGTCGAGGACTGCGCGGCGCGAGCGGTGCGCGCGCTCATCGTCATCACGGCCGGCTTTGCCGAGGTGGGAGAGGAGGGTCGTGCCCTGCAGGCGCGCCTCGTGGAGACCGTCCGGCACCATGGCATGCGGATGATCGGGCCGAATTGCATGGGCCTGCTGAACACCGACCCCGACGTCCGGCTGAACGCCACCTTCTCGCCCTTGCTGCCCGGAGCCGGTGGGGTGGCCATGTCGTCACAGAGCGGAGCGCTGGGCCTGGCCATCCTGGCCGCTACCCGCCGGTTCCACCTGGGCATCTCGAGCTTCGTCAGCGTCGGAAACAAAGCGGACGTGTCGGGCAACGACCTGTTGCAATACTGGGAGGAAGACTCCCGCACCAGCGTGATCCTCCTCTATCTGGAGTCCTTCGGGAACCCGAGGCGCTTCGCGCGCCTCGCGCGGCGCGTCAGCCGACGGAAGCCCATCGTCGCGGTGAAAGCCGGCCGCACTCCGGCAGGGCGGCGGGCGGCGACCTCCCATACCGCCGCGCTGGCCTCGAGTGACGTCGCCGTGGAGGCCTTGTTTCACCAGACCGGAGTGATACGGGCCGACACGTTGGAGGAAATGTTCGCACTGGCAGCGGCGCTGGAGAGCCAGCCCCTGCCGCCCGGACGACGCGTGGCCATCGTGTCGAACGCCGGCGGCCCGGCGATTCTGTGCGCGGATGCCTGTGAGGCCGGCGGCCTGGTAATCCCGACGCTCTCTGAGCAGACCAGGGCCCGCCTCGCGACGATCCTGCCGGAGACGGCCAGCCTGCTGAACCCGGTGGACCTGATCGCCACGGCCGGCCCGGACGAGTATCGTCGCACGATCGAGCTCCTGCTCGCCGGAGACGAGACGGATGCCCTGCTCGTCCTGTACGTGCCGGTCGACCTGTCCGACCCCCAGGGTATCGGCGAGGCGATCCGCGACGGCATCCAGGCCGGCCGTGCGGCAGGCGGAGCCGGCAAGCCGGTCCTGGTCTGCCGGATGGGGGAAGAGGCGACGATCGCGCCGCTGACACTGGAGGGGGAGGGCGAAACGATTCCTTCCTATGCCTTTCCCGAAACCGCCGCCAGAGTCCTGAGCAAGGCCGCCGCCTACGCCGAATGGCGGCGGCAGCCCGTGGGCATGATCCCCGATTTCGCCGACATGGATCTGTCCGCCGCCCGAAAGATCTGCACGGCTGTGCTCGAATCAGGAGGAGCCGGCTGGCTCTCGGCAGAGGAAACACGAACCGTCCTCACGGACATGCGTTTGCCGATTCTCCCCGGCGGAACGGCCGGGACGCCGGAGGAGGCAGCGGCGCTCGCTCGCCGGATCGGATTTCCGGTCGCCGTGAAGCTCGCGTCTCGCTCGATCGTGCACAAGACCGAGGTCGAGGGCGTGCGCCTCAATCTCGGGAGCGAGCACGCCGTCCGTCGGGCCTTTACGGAGATCCGCGAGCGGCTGGCCAAAGAACGCGCGCTCGATGCCATGGATGGCGTGCTGGTGCAGCCGATGCTGCCTGGCGGCGTGGAGCTGATGGTCGGGGTCGCGCAAGATCCGCTGTTCGGGCCGGTCATCGCTTTCGGCCTCGGAGGGATTCACGTCGAAATCCTGAAGGATGTCTGCTTCCGGATCACCCCGCTCACCGACCGCGACGCGGCCGAGATGGTCCGGGGAATCAAGGGGGTGCGGTTGCTCGAAGGCTATCGGGGCCATCCGCCGGCCGATATCCAGGCGGTGGAGGAGGTGCTGCTGCGGGTCTCACGCCTCGTGGAGGAGATTCCGGAGATCAGCGAGCTGGACCTGAACCCGGTCTTTGCGCTTCCGCCGGGGCAAGGCTGCCGCATCGTGGACGCCAGGATTCGGGTCGAGGCCCTGCGAAGAACGGCGCGATAGCCATCGGTCGCTCGAACGGGCGGGAGAGATGCTCTGGGCTAGCAACCTTGCGAGGTGAATCCAATGTCGGCACCACGATCACTGACTCCGTCGAGTCATGCACCCACGCGGACCCGGGCGGTGCAACCCTACGAACACGACACTTATAAGGTGCGGCGCAAGCTGCGCGACCCGACCGTGTGCCCCGACTGCGGCGCCGTGTTCCACAAAGGCCGGTGGACTTGGAGGAAACGGCCAGCCGAAGCACATGTGGCCACCTGTCCGGCATGCCACCGTACCCGGGACAAATATCCGGCTGGCGTGGTGACGCTGAGCGGCGCATTCCTGGTTACGCACCGCCGGGAGATTCTGGGCGTGGCCCGCAACGCGGAGAAACAGGAAAAAGCGGAACATCCCCTGTCCCGGATCATGCGCATCGAGGAGGGGGACACAGCCGTCGTGATTTCCACGACCGATACGCATCTGGCTCGGCGCATTGGCGAGGTGCTCCACCACGCCTACGAAGGCGACTTCAAGCTCACATATTCGAAGAGCCAGCAACTGGTCCGGGTGAGCTGGAAGCGCGAACATGAAACCAGGAGGGGGCGACCATGAAGGTCAAAGACATTATGACCAGCCCGGTTCAGTATTGTGGGCCCGATACCAACCTTGCCGCAGTCGCCATGAAGATGTGGGACAGTGACTGTGGTGTGCTCCCCGTGGTGGATTCCGAGGGAAAGGTGATCGGGATGATCACGGACCGCGACATCTGCATGGCAGCGGCCACCAGGCACCGGGATGTGGCCGAATTTTCAGTGTGGGAGACCACTGCCGGGCACGTGTACGCCTGCTCGCCGGACGACGATGTGCGGGACGCACTCAAGACCATGGCGGAACACCGGGTCCGGCGGCTGCCCGTCGTGAACGGCGACGGGCTGCTCCTCGGGATCCTCTGCATGAATGACCTGATCCTCCAGGCTCAGGAATCAAAGGGAAAGAAGACGCCCGAGTTGCCGTACGAGCGTGTCATGAACGCGCTCAAGGTCATCAGCGCGCATCGGGTGCTGGCGTCCTGACGCCTTCGTGGGTGGGCGCTTCACCGCCGCTCTTCCTTCGGCCGGTAATCGTTGAGGCCGCGCCGGATGATCCCGCTCAAGAGCGACGGGTAGTCACCGCGAAGCGCGCGCCTGCCGATGGCGGTCAAGAGGCTATCGTCATTGTGAACGATCTCCCGGATATTCCTGTGCACCCGTTCCTTGGCATTCCGGAAGAATTCATCGGCAAGATCCCACACTTCAGAGCACCCGTAGGTTCGTTCCTGCGACTCAGCATACAAGGCGGTCGCGGCGATGGTGAGAAGATCGGCTCCCACCGCCTCGATTCTGTTCTGCCGGCCTTGATCATCCCGCAGCGCCTCCCGATGCCTGGCCATCGCGTAGAAGATCGCCCGAGCCAGGCGCCGGCTTGCTCGCTCTGCGTACAACAGTTTCGTGCGGACTTTCGTATGTTGCATCTCACGACGCGACGAGAGTGATGCTCGTCTCCATTGCCCCCAGTACCAGGGAATGTAGAACCGGAGGAGTTTCAAGAACTCCCTGATCCTGGAAGTTCCTTTCCCTTCCGCATCAAAGTAGTGTCGTGCCCGGTCGAGATGCGGGCTGAGACCCTCGCGCGCCACGAACGGTCGCAAAATATCTGTGGCCCCTTCGCCAATGCGGGCCATCTCGGCGTCCCGGACGAGTTGCTCAATGCCAAAGGCTGGCTCGCCACGGACACGCTTTGAATCCGCCGTCTCATAGCCCATGCCGCCAAAGATAATTTGGGCATCTTTCAGGAATTGGATCGTCTTTTCGGAACAGAACATTTTGGCGATGGCGGCTTCGATTCGGATGTCGTACTTCTTCTGGTCCGCCAAATGCCAGGCCAGCCACGCCAGCGCTTCCATCGCGAACAGGGTGGTCGCCATGCGCCCGATCCGCATGCGCTGCGTTTGGCGCTCGCCGATGGGCTTCCCAAATGTCAGTCGAGAATTCGCCTGGTCCAGGGTCGGCTGCCAGGCTTGCTTGGCCATCCCGAGGCAGATCGCCGGGATGCTGATGGCGCGCCCGACGTTCAAAATGGTGAGGGCATATCTGAGTCCTTTCCCGATCTCTCCAATGACGTTTTCGACGGGAATCCGCACATCCTGGAAAGTCATATGTGCATTTTCGATCCCGCGGCAGCCCTCAAATTGACACCGCTGGCGGACTTGCACGCCAGGCGTGGTCATGTCGAGGATGAAGGCGGTATGCACTCGGTCCTCAGCCCCTTTCCCTTCCGGCACGGGCACCCAGACTGGCTTGCCATCCTGGTGTGCGCGCTTTGCCGGGACACGCGCGGCGAGCGTGACATACCGGGCGATGGGCCCGTTCGTACACCACAGCTTTTCGCCGTTCACGATGAACTGGCTGCCGGTCGGGTCCAGCACCGCTTCGGTTTGGATGTTGGCGGCATCGGAGCCGGTGAGCGGTTCGGTGAGCGCGAAGGCGGAGATCGCTCCTCGCGCCACGAGCGGCAGGTATTTCTTCTTCTGCTCATCGTTCCCGAACATCAAAATGGGGATGGCGATCCCGATGGATTGGGGAACCGCCACGGTCAGCGAAAGAATATTGCTCCAACTGGCCATGAGGGTGAGCACGCGACCGTAATTCTTGTAGGAGAAGCCCAGCCCCCCATACTCTTTGGGGATTTTCATTCCGAAGGCGCCGAGATCGAACAGGCCTTTGAGTGCCGCGTCAGGAATTTTTGCCGTGCGCTCGATTTCATCCGGATCGACCTGAGAGACCAGGAACGCTTCGACGCGCTTGCAGTAGGCTTCGCCGGCCTCTCGCTCTTCCTTAGGCTCCTCCGGCGGGAGCAGCAGCTCAAACTCCGGCTTCCCCTCGAAAAGCCCCGTCATGAAGCTCAGCCCCAGGAGGCGCTCGCGGGCTTCCTCGATCCGCTCCAGGCCCTTGAATAGCGTGGACATACCCCACCCTTCCTGTGCAGAGGACGCTAAAATGCCGATGACCAGCGCGTGCGACCCTGGCAGGAAAACAGCTTAAGAGATGAAGCCACCCCTGCGCCTGCGAGCTGCTCCTTCCGCTTCCGCATCCGCTCCTCGATCCGCGCCAGAGAAATTGAAAGGCCGTGGCGGGCAAAGCGTGCGTGGAGCTGAGCAAACTGCTTTTTCATCGCCTCGACAACCGAGAGGTACCCGCAGCAGAGCAGGTGGAGCCGGTCACGGAAGCTGAGGAAGCTGCGTTCAAATAACAGGGTGTCGGTCGGCTCCGGTGAGATCACCATGAAGTCCCGCTCCGGATGTTCGTGTCGAAACAATCGCATGGTCTGGGAGAATCGCACCTCAAGATTGATCCGTGCGGCCTGATCCGCGATGGAGAGAAATCCTTGCCATGGGACCCCGATTGTCACTTACCGATCATGGAATCGTGGCTGCCGCTTCTCCAAGAAAGCGACCGTCCCTTCTCTCTTATCCTCCGTGTCGCACAGCGCACCGAACAGGCGCGCCTCCAACGCCAAGCCATCGCGGAGTCCTAGTGCTTGCCCGTGGTGGACCGCCCGCAGAATCGAGCGCACCGCCACCTGACCCTTCGCCGCAATCTTGCGAGCCAACCCCTGCGCCTGGCGTAAGAGGTCGCCCAACGGCACCACCTGCGAGATCAATCCCAATATCTTGGCTTCCTGGGCCGAAATCAGATCCCCGGTCAGGAGCAACTCGGTCGCCTTGGAGCGACCGATGACGCGGGCGAGGCGCTGTGTGCCGCCGAATCCCGGCATAATCCCGAGGGTGATCTCGGGCTGGCCGAAGCGAGCGGTATCGGCGGCAAGCCGGATATGGCAGCAGAGGGCAAGCTCCAGCCCGCCGCCGAGACAGGCACCGTTGATCGCCGCAATGACCGGCTTCTCAAACGCCTCCACCTTGTTGATGATCGCCTGGCCCCGCAGGGCCATCTCCTCGCCCTCGCGGGAAGAGTGCAGGTCGGCGAGCGCTCGGATGTCCGCCCCGGCGCAGAAGAACCGGCCTGCCCCTGTCAGCACCACGGTTTTGACGGCTTCAGTCGTGGCCAGCGAATCAAACACGGACTCCAGTCCCGACAGCAGCGCGACGGTGAGTGCATTCGCAGGAGGGTGGTTCAGGGTCACGGTGGCCACGCCGTCTTCCACGAGATGCGAAAGCAGCGCGTCAGCAGGCTCGGCCTTCGATGACTGGGGGTCTCCTCTCATGCCTTCACCCCATCCTCTCAGTATTTGAAGAATCCTCTCCCGGCAATTTGTCCGGTAAATCCAGCATCCACCATCCGGCGCAATAAAGGGGCCGGCCAGAATCGTGGACCAAGGCTCTGGGAGAGCTCCTCCAACTCGATAAGAACCCGGTCCAGACCCAGACGATCAGCGAGGTGCAGCGGGCCTTCCGTGTCCTTTGGAAAGCCGGTTCCTGCTACCATTGCCAGATCGATCTCCTGCGCGGCGGCCACCCCTTCCTGAAGCGCGAAGATGGCCTCATTAATCATGGCCAACAAGAGCCTCGACCGAGTCCAGCGTGTCGCCGGCACACCAGCGGTGGCCCTGACCTTCTGAATCAGTGCCGGCAGCTCATGATCGTCGGGGCCCGTATAATCGTAGAACCCCCGACCGGTCTTTGCCCCGTGCCGTCCCGCGTTGACCAGCAAATCGAGCAGGGATGCCGGCGTCATCCGCGGCCCGTAGCTCTGATGGAGGATGCGCGACACCTGGAGCGCGATGTCGAGTCCCAACCTGTCTAACAGCGCAAAGGGGCCGACGGGCATCCCGAAGGCCACAAGGTCCTGATCGATCTCCTTGACCGACGCGGCGCCTTCTTGAAGGCTCAGGATCGCTTCGTTCAGATACGGCATCAACAGGCGGTTCACCACGAACCCCGCGCATTCCTTGACCACAACCGGGGCTTTCCGGATGCTTTCAGCAAAGCCCACCACGTCATCAATCGTCTGCGGGTCGGTCGCGAGTCCCGGGATCACCTCCACAAGCGGCATCGCGTAGGCGGGGTTAAAGAAATGCAGCCCGAGCACCTTACCGGGTCGCCGCGTTGCGGCTCCGAGCGCCGAGATCGAGAGCGCGGAGGTGTTGCTGGCGAGGATGGCTCCGGGCGAGCAGACGCCGTCCAATTCCCGGAACACCTGCTGCTTGAGTTTCAGATCCTCGGGGACCACCTCCATCGCCAGATCAACATCCTTGAGCGCGCTCAAATCTCCCGAAGCGGTCACCAACAACATCTTCTCTTCAAGCTGTTCGGCGGTCATCTTGCCCTTCGCGACCCTGCCCTGATAGATCGAGCGAACAGCCTGGAGTCCCCGCTGAGCCACCGCTTCACTGACATCCGTCATCACAACCGGCACACCGGCGAGGCTGACCGCTTGTGCGATTTGCGCTCCCATGGTCCCAGCTCCAACGACTCCCACTCGATAGATGTACATGCTCGCTCCTCTTGTCGCTCAAGGCACGGCTATGGGCTATAGGCACTTGCCTGGCGCTTGCTCACAGGCGCTCAAGGACCATGGCAGCCCCCTGTCCGCCGCCGACACACAGGCTGACACCACCAAGAGTTGCGCCACGCCGCTGCATTTCAAATAGCAGCGTAATGACAAGGCGCGTGCCGGTCATTCCGACCGGGTGACCCAGCGCAAGCGCGCCTCCGTTCACATTCACGAGCTCCCGGTTGAGCCCTAGAACATGTTCGACAGCCAGGTACTGCGCCGCAAATGCCTCATTGACCTCGATCAGCTCAAGGTCACCCAGGGTCACGCCGGCACGCTTCAGTGCCACTGGCAGCGCCTCTGCGGCACCAATCCCCATACGGTGCGGCTCCACTCCAACAAACGCATAGGAGCGGATGCGGCCGATCGCGCGAAGGCCGAGCTGCAGCGCGCGTTCAGCCGACATGACAAGCGCCGCGGCAGCCCCGTCATTGAGCGGACAACTATTCCCGGCCGTGACCGTCCCCCCTTCTTTGAACAGCGGCGGGTAGAGCGCAAGGTGCGGCTCGGTCAACCCAATATTGGGACCTTCGTCCTCTGACAGCACCGCCGGCGCCATCTCCCGACCGGCCACGGTTTTCGGAACCGTGACCGGCATGATCTCATCCTTGAACCGGCCTTCTCGAGCGGCCTTGAAGGCGCGCCGATGACTCTCGACCGCAAAACGATCTTGTTCCTCGCGTCTGATGCCGAACTCCTCGGCTAGGTTTTCTGCTGTTTGGCCCATGATCTGTCCGCAGAACGGGTCGGTCAATCCTTCCCAGATGCTGTCGATCAATTCAGCGTGGCGGAGCCGTTTGCCCCAACGCATGTCCCGTAACACAAAGGGCGCGCGACTCATGTTCTCCACCCCACCGACCACTTGCATATCCGCGTCCCCGGATTGGATGTTCTGGAAGGCATTCACGAAGGGCTGCAATCCGGACGAGCAGTTGCGCTGAACGGTGTAGGCTGGCGTCCGGACCGGAAGCCCCGACATCAACGCGATCACCCGCGCGATGTTCGGGGCATCCGAGTGCTGCCCGACGCAGCCGAAGATGACTTCGTCAACCAGCGCAGGATCGAGGCCGGCTCGCGCGATCAGCTCGCGCACCACCAGCTCACCCAGCTTCTGCGCCGAGAGATCCTTGAGCGCGCCTCCGAAATTCCCGATCGGCGTCCGCACGCCCGCCACAATCACCACATCGCGCATGACCCACCTTCCTCGGCCGGATATCGCTCCGTTACACCACTGTCTGGCAGGAAGGTTCCCGAGCTACGATCTTGCGCACCTCTTCTTCGCGAAGAGCGCGGCGCAGGGCTTTCCCGATCAAGCTGCGGGGCAGTTCCTGCCGGAACTCGATGACGGCGGGCAGCTTGAACCGCGCAAGGAGCTGACGGCAGTGCCCCTTCAGCTCCTCGTCGCTGACCCGCTGTCCTTCCTTGAGGACCACAAAGGCTTTCACGGCTTCCCCCAGATGTTCATCCGGAACACCAACAACCACAGCGTCTTTGACCGCCGGATGCAGGAACAGGACCTCTTCTACCTCACGAGGATAGACACTCTCACCACGGGACTTGATCATGTCCTTCTTTCGGTCCACCAGAAAGAAGAATCCTCCCTCGTCTCGTCGCGCGATATCGCCGGTGTACAGCCACCCGTTGCGCAGGACCTGCAGCGTTTCGCTCGCCTTCCTCCAATACCCTTGCATGACTTGGGGGCCCCTGACGATCAGCTCACCGACCTCGCCGACCCCGACATCTCGCATGCCGGTCTCAAGGTCCACGATTCGGGCGTCCGTGTCCGGAAACGGAAGCCCGACTGAACCAGGTGGCCGGCCGCCATAGAGGGGCGTGCAATGAGTGACAGGGCTCGCCTCCGTGAGTCCGTATCCTTCAGAGATGGTGAGGCCGGTCAACTGTTCAAACCGATCCCGTACTACCCCCTGCAAGGGACTGGCTCCACTGAGGCAAATGCGAAGCGACTGAATGTTATAACGTTTCATCTTGGGATACTCGCTGATCGCAAGGAACATCGTGGGAATGCCGGAGAAAATCGTTGGCCGATACCGGTGAATCGCCTGGAGGACCTCTTCGACCTGGAAGCGCGGGAGCAGGATCACAGCGGAACCCGTCAACATGGCCAGGTGGAAGCACGTGGATAACCCGTACACGTGGAAAAAAGGAATGACCCCAAGAAAGACCTCCTGTCCTTCCCGAAAGTCAGGCACCCAAGAACGACACTGGAGGGTATTTGCCACGACGTTACGATGGGTGAGCATCACTCCCTTGGGCGTCCCGGTGATCCCGCCCGTGTATTGGAGCAGCGCGAGATCATCGACGCGTGCCAGAGGAAGGCTTTCTGCTTCACCCCTCCGGGCAGCCTTAATAAGAGCGAGAAAATCATAGAGCGGCGGCTGCTTCTCTACACGAATCCATTTACCCTCCTTCTTAGCCTTGATGGGATACAGCAGCCGGCGCATTGGGGGTAAGAAGTCCCGGATGCTCGTCAAAATGATGCGCTTCAACGACGTGCGCTCCTTGATCTCTTGAATTCGTGAATAGAAGAGGTCCAAGGCGACGATCGTCTCGCAGTCCGAATCCACAAGCTGGTTCTCGATTTCCCTGGAAACGTAGAGTGGATTCATCTGCACGACGATCGCCCCGGCTTTCAAGGCCCCGAAATAGGCGATCACCATCTGGGGCAGGTTCGGCAACATGATCGCCACGCGGTCTCCGGCGGCCACGCCAAGTTCCCGGAGCGCGTGAGCAAAACGCGTGGTCAGTTCATCAAGCTCGCGAAACGAGAGACGGGCACCGTAGAAGAGAAGGGCGGGAGAACCGGGGAACTTTCTCGCGGAGCGGCGCAGCAGCTCCGGTACAGTCCAGTCAGGATAGACTAAGGAGGAAGGAACGTCTTGATTGTACCAACGAAGCCACGGGCGCTGCATCTGAGTCCTCGTCTGATCGTCCGCCGGATGACGCACACGACAGTCTGCTCGAAGGGTCCATAAGTCATCATAGCTGCTACCTATTGTTTAAACAAGGCCGGCAGTGAGGCACTCGCGGGCTTCTTCGATCCGCCCCAGTTCTTTCCATAGTCCAGCCATGTTCACAAGCTAGCGATTCGTGAGCTGAAAGGTTCCAAGTATTCCCCTCACTCCTCACTCCTCACTGTCTATAGGAGAAAGTGTACTGCTTCGGTCCCGCAAAGGCGGGGGACAACGGCGCCTTGCTGGAATACTTTTGAAAGAGCCGGCTCAGAAGAAGGGATGGGACGAGATCACAAATCGCGGCCCTTCCGGGG
>CAYZKG010000041.1:2080-19823 GCA_964478915.1 uncultured Nitrospira sp. | reverse complement strand
CCTGTTCGATGAGCCGCTCGGGCAATGTCTGGGACAACGCGGCGATGGAGAGCTTCTTCTCTTCGCTGAAGACCGAGCGGGTGGCACGCCAGACCTACCGGACGCGCGACGAAGCCAAGGCGGACGTGTTCGATTACATCGAGCGTTTCTACAACCCGAAACGGAGGCACTCGACTCTCGGCTATCTGAGCCCTCTGGAGTTCGAGAGGAAGGCCGAAGTACCTTAAACAGGTGTCAACCAAACCGGCAGCAGCCCAATTGGAAGCGGACATTTCTTGACTAACTCAGCGTCTCTCCATCACCCATTATGTAGGTTGCTTCAGCCGTGATGACTTTTGTTTCTGCGAGAGCGGGGATGGCAGTGGCGAGAAGGGAGAGAAAGAAGCATGATGCGAGCGTGAAGCGAAAGCCGCACATTTGTCGGCCCTTTATTTTTTCGAGAACTTTACACCAAAGAGCTGACTCGGTCCAGAGCGAGCATCGCCGGAGGAACGGGGACCCACCGAGGGTCGGCCAGGAAGGAAAACGGAAACTGACTGAAGCACCGCGGTTGTCAACCGCGGCTGAAAGGAATTTCTGAAGGCTGCCGCCTGGCCAAGCCCGGAAGGGTCGTTCCGGGAGGCGACACGAGCCTCGGCACCGATCCACCCGCCCTCTTTGACACCCAGGAAAACGGTAGCATACAATGCCTTTCGCTATGGGAACCTTCTCAGTTAAATTCCTCCTGAAGAATCCGCTTCGGCCAGAAAAGCAGATCCAACTGGAAGGGCTGGTCGATACCGGAGCCCTGTTCACGCAGGTGCCGCAGGACTTGGTGTCCCAACTCGGCATCACCGCCGCGGGAACCCGAGCGGTCCATTATGCGGACGGTACGAAAGATGTCGTGCCGGTGGCGAAGGCGGATATTTCTGTGAACGGAGTTGAGACCGCGACCATGGTGCTGTGCGGCAAGCCGAACTCGCTCATTCTTCTCGGAGCCACGACCTTAGAGACTTTGGGTCTGGGGGTCGATCCTATTCACAAGCGACTCATTCCCATCGAAGCTCCGATGGCTTCGGCTCCTCCCCCCTCACGCCTGACGGTTCACGATGGTTGAAGTCCCGATCAAGATCTACGTGACGAATCTCGCCAAGAAGGCGAAGGAGGCGGTGCGCTCGATGTCGCTGCTTCCGGGCCCCGACCGCGATAAAGCCCTCTTGGCGATGGCTGACGATCTGCTGGCCGGCGAAGAGGTGATCCTGGAAGCCAACCGGAAGGATGTCGAATCGGTCGGGAAGAACCTGGAGCGGGAGGCGGCCAGGGAGGCGGTGGAGCGGGTCCGGCTCACGCCGGAGCTGCTCAAGGAGATGGCAGATGGCTTACGCCAGCTTGCGGAATTACCGGATCCGGTTGGAGAAATCACGAAGATGTGGCGGCGGCCGAACGGCATGCAGGTGAGTCGGATGCGGGTGCCGATCGGGGTCATCGGCGTGATTTCGGACATGGGCCCGGATGTGACGACCGAGGCAGTGGGCCTCTGTCTGAAGTCGGGGAATGTCTGCGTGGTGCGAGGGGGCGCGGAGTGGAACCATTCGAATGCCGCAGTTGCCACGATCTTGCTCAAGGCGGCGGAGCGGTTGGGGATTCCCGCGGGGGCGATCACCTTCGTGGATCGGCCGGAGCGAGAAGCGGCGCTCGAGCTGATCCGGCTGCCCAAGTACCTCGATGCGATCATCCCGCGTGGCGGCGCCGCGCTCAGGAAAGCGATTGCCGAACAGACCCGCATTCCGGTCCTGTGCCATGACGGCGGCATCTCGCATGTCTATATCGACGAAGATGCGGATCTCCCACTGGCCCAGACCATCGTCGTGAACTCGAAGGTGCAGCGTGCCGCCGCGCCCAATGCGGTGGATACGCTCTTGGTGCATCAGGCGATTGCTCCCAAGATCATTCCCGGCCTGTTCCGTCGCCTGGTGACCGAATTCAAGGTGGAGACCAGAGGCTGCCCCAAGACGATGTCGCTCACGCGCTCGCAGTCATTTCCCGGAACCCAGGCCGTCAAAGAGGCGACGGAGGAGGACTGGAGCAAGCAATTTCTCTCCCGCACGCTGGCGGTGAGGATCGTGAATGACCTCGACGAGGCCCTCGCCCATATCGCGCAGTATGGGCCGGGCCACACCGGTACGATCGTGACGCGGGACTACGCCAATGCCATGCGCTTTGTCCGGGAAGTCGACTCGAGCGCCGTTCTGGTCAATGCGTCCACCCGGCTCCACGACGGTGAGGAGTTCGGCCTGGCCGGCGAGATCGGCATCAGCACCGCCCGCATCCACGCGCGCGGACCCATCTCACTCAACGAGCTGACCTGTGAAAAGTATGTAGTCCTGGGGACCGGCCAGCTCCGCCAGCCCCACCCCGTTCCGACGCCCTACGAAGATGCCATCATGCTGAAGCGGCCCTCCTGATTCTATGGCTCGTCCCAAGCGCGCGGACCTTCCAACGTTTTATTCACCTGTCACCCATCACCCTTCACGCCATCTACCATGCTGGTTCATGATGCGCTCCTCGAGCATCTGAAGAGGTGGGGCCTCCGACGGTTCGAGTCAGATGCCGCGTACTTTCAATGGCAACGCGAGACGCTGGCGCCGGCCGACATCACCACGCTCAACAGCCTCGCCGAACGGAAGCGCAGCGTGGCTGACGCTCCGGCCGAACGGGCCTTCTACGATTTCACCGCTCAGCCGCACATCGTGCCGGTCTTGTACAGCCAGCGGTACGATTACTATATGGCTGTCGGGGCGGCCGTGGCGGAGCGGATCGGGGACGCCCGGGTCGTCCTGGACTTCGGCTGCGGCGTCGGCATCCTGACCACATTTTATGCGGCACAGTTTCCGGACAGTTCCTTTATCGGCGTGGACCGTTCCAGGGCTTCAGTCGCTGTGGCCAGGGGGCGGGCGGTCGCCCTGGGGGTGAAGAACATCCGCTTCGAGGAGATGGATGTGGAGCAGGGTGCCGCCTCCGGCCCATACGACTTGATCGTGGCGACACACGCCCTGTTGCAGGCCGAGCAGGACCCCGGGATTCCGAGTGTGAGCTGGCGGACCTTCGAGCGGCGGCAGGATTCCATCGCCCAGTCAGACTTCGAGCGGCGCACCGGCCTCTCCACCCGGCTGGATGCGATTCGTCGGGTGCTGGGGGCGAACGGGCGCTTCCTGGCCTTTGAGAAGACCCGTCAACTGGCCCGTCGCGTACCGTTCCAACGAGCCCTGGCGGCCAGGGGATTCAGGCTCCTCGAACCGCCCGTTCCCCTTCGTTACCATCTAGTTGAGGAAGTCGTTGATGATGGTCCGCTGTATGCCCTCTCGATCAGCCGTGGCTCGGGCGGTCCAGGCTGGAACGAATCGCCCGAGGTTGTCCCCGGCGAGGCGCTCTATCGCGGAACGGGAGAAGCGGCTCGATGGATGCGGAACCGGTTGCCGGCCAGGGTCCTGGAACGCGAGGACAAAAGGAAGCTCTCCGGCCGTGGCGCCGTTCGTGCCGAGCGGGGAACGGCGGCGGGAGTGCTCCGCTACTGGCTGCTCTCGATCGATGAGCGCTTTCGCGGGATCGTGGTGACGCCTCATGGGGCTGATGAGGCCGGACGGTTCGACCGGATGTTTGAAGAGGCGCTGGTCGACTCCGAACGGCTGGAGCAGTTCGTGGACGCGGTCTGGCCGCCCGACTCTCAGCAGGATCCGGCGACCACGCCGCTCTATGAGAACCATGCCGCCTCGGCACAGGAGGTCTGGGAAAGCCTCCCGGACCGTGCGGTACAACGGCAGGCCACGTACGAGGAACCGGATGGCCGCCGGCGCCACATCGAGCTGGGGACCGCCGGGGGACTGATCTTTCTCTACTGGGCCAATACCTTCGATCAACGGCAACTCGTGCTGGTGGAGCCGCAACGGGCTGCCTTGCTGGAGAGCTACTACGACGAATCATGTGGCTCGTCATAAGCGGCGCCGGTAACCCCAGTGTCCATGACGAGCCAAACGCCGCCTTGACCAAGTTCTCCGGGGGAGACTACAATCAACGCTGGTTGCGCCGCGCGCACCAGCGTGGGGAAAACCGAAGAAAAACATGAAAGTAGAGTATTCCAAGGGGGAGCTGATCCAGCCTCGGCGAGCGGTCCCCGAGCGCGACGGGGGACGCAAGCTGAAAGTGATGCTCGTGTTTCCCCCGGACTGGTATCCCTCCGAGCCGTATCTGAGCCTGCCGACCCTGACCGCGGTGCTGCGAGCTGCCGGCCACCCCGTCGTCCAGAAAGACGTCAATCTCGAGATGTATGACTGGTACTTCAGCGGAGACTTTCTCCGCCGGGTCCTGAAGCGCGTGCCGGCGCAACTCGACCGCCTGCGGAAGCTGTCTCGCGTGCGGGAGCTCGATGAATCGGAGCTCCAGCTGCAACTAGCCCTCTGCGACCTGACCCGCCAGCGCATTGCCGAGCTGACCGAGCAGGTCGAGAGCGCCAAGCGTATCGTCCGGGGGCCGGAGTTCTACGATGCGGACAGGCTCGAGTGGGCCATCAACGTCTTTCGCACGGTGACCGCGACGATATCCCTGGTGTACGCGCCGGCCAGGATCTGCATGCCGCCGATGGAGACGGACCTCTCCTACAAGGTGTACAGCTCCGCCGACGTGTTGGATGCGGTCCAGGATACGCAGGTGAACGTGTATCGGGACGTGTTCGAGCACATCCTGCGGCCCGCGATCGAAGCGGAACGCCCCGATGTGATCGGGGTCTCGATCGTCCTGCAGCAACAGCTCTTTTCCTCGATGACGTTTTGCGCGCTGATCAAAGAGCAGTTCCCCTCCATTCACGTGACGATCGGCGGAAACACCGTCACGCGGCTGCGCGATGTGCTCCCGGACACCCCTAAGCTCTTTGCGCTCTTCGACAGCGCGGTGGTGTATGAGGGAGAAACCGCGTTCCTTCAGTTGGTGGAAGCCATCGGTGCCGGCCGGGACCTGGGGACGATTCCGAACCTCATCTATCGGGACGCCTCCGGGATCCACACGTCGTCGTTGACCTGCGCCGAAGACATGGCGGCGCTCCCACCGCCGGACTTCGACGGTCTGCCCCTGGAGAAGTATTTTGTTCCAGATCGCATCCTGCCGTACCTGGCGACTCGAGGCTGCTACTGGGGCCGCTGTGAGTTCTGCGATCACGGCGAGGGGTACACGGCCGGATACCGGACGAAAAAGATCGAGCAGATCATCGACGAGATCCGTCACCTGAAGGAGCGTTATCAGACGAGGTACTTCCATTTCACCGACGAGTCGTACCCGCCGGCGCTGTTCCGCAAGCTCACCCGCAGGCTGGTGGAGACCGAGATGCACATCGTCTGGACCACCCACATGCGGTTCGAGAAAGGCCTCCTCGACGAAGCGGTGTGGACGGACGCATGCGCATCCGGCTGCAAGTATCTCCACATGGGATTCGAATCGGGGAACGAGCGGGTATTGAAGCTGATGGACAAGGCAACCACCGGTGACGTCATCCGGCGCAGCCTGGAGCTGTCGGCCGGCGTCGGGATCTGGAACCATGTCATGGGGTTCTTCGGGTTTCCGGGGGAAACCCGGGATGACGCGCTCTCGTCCATCCGGTTCCTGGAGGACCACAAGGAACTGGTCCACTCGATCGGATTCGGCACGTTCGATCTCAGCAAGCACACACCGGTCGCGAAAAATCCGGAAAAGTTCGGCGTGACCCCGTACAAGAATCCGGAATGGGATCTGGCCCTGGACTATTACTATACGGTCAAGGAAGGGCTCAGCGTCGAGGAAGCCGAGGAGGTGTTTGAGGAGTTCGAGCGCAATCATTACCCGGGATGGGACCTGAAGATCTTCATCCGGGAATACGTCTTTCTCTACGTGGCCCGTTTCGGCTCCAATCGCCTGCCGGCTCTCCAGTTTCGGCCATCCGTCGGAGCCGGCGTCTGAACCCTGTGTCCATCCGCCATGCCGCCTGAGCTGATTCACATCGACGGCCTTCCTTCCAAGGCGGAGGGCCCGAAGCTCAAAGCGATGCTGCTCTTCCCGCCGGAATGGGTCCCGACGGCGCCCTATCTCGCGCTTCCCAGCCTCACCGCCGTGCTGCGGCAGCACGGGCTCGAAGTCGTGCAGAAGGATGTCAACATCGAGATGTACGACCGCTTTTTCTCGGACACCTTCCTGTTCTGGATCAAGGCCCGGCTGACGATGCAACTGCGGGAGCTGGAATCCAGGGATGCCGCGGAGCTGACGGCTCGCGAGGCGGATCAAAAGGCCTGCCTCGAGGCGGCGCTGGCCGTCGATGTCGTCGATCTCGCGGAGCGGGCCGAATCCGCGAAGAGGATCGTCCGCAGCGAAGCGTTCTACGATGCCGACCAGTTGGAGTGGGCGCTGAACGTCTTTCGGGAGACGATGCAGTACATCTCTGCGGCGTACTATCCGGCCTCGCTGGTCTTCTATCCGATGGAGAGCAATCTCGGATACCGGCCGGGCGTGTCCCGGGAGGTGTTTGCCTGTCTGGATGACGACCAGGTGAACGTCTACCGTGACGTGTGCCGGCAACTCGTCCTGCCGGCGGTCAACAAGGAAGCGCCAGACGTTGTGGGCGTGTCGATCGGGACGCAGATGCAACTCCTGGCCGGATTGACGTTTTGCAAGATGATCAAGGAAACCTTCCCGCATGTCCACGTGACGGTGGGGGGGAACGTGATCACGCGGCTCCAGGAAGAGCTGCCGAAGCACGAACGGTTCTTCAGCTCGGTGTTCGACTCGGCCATCATGTACGAAGGCGAGCATGCCCTCTTGTGGCTCCTGGAATCCCTGAGCGGACGGCGGGCAATGGCGTCCGTGCCGAACCTCATCTATCGGGACGCGACCGGTATCCATGTCAACACCGAGATCTATACCGAAAAGACCACGGCGCTCCCGATCCCGGATTTCGACGGCCTCCCGCTGGACAGCTACTTTGTGCCGGTGCGGATCCTTCCGTATCTGGCCACTCGGGGCTGCTACTGGGGCCGCTGCACGTTCTGCGACCACGGCCAGGGATACTTCGATCAGTATCGGGGGCTCCCGGCTCACGACGTGGTTCAGCAGATCAAGGCCCTCAAGGAAAAGTACGACGCCGTGCATTTTCTGTTCGCCGACGAATCGTACCCGCCTGCGCTGTTCAAGAAGGTGATCAAACTGCTGACGGAGCAGGATGTCGGCATCAAATGGACGACGCTGATCCGGTTCGAGGAATCGCTGCAGGATCCGGAGGTCTGGAAGCTGGCGGCTCAATCGGGGTGTTGCACCCTGTACTACGGGATGGAATCGGCCAATGAGCGGGTGCTCGGCCTGATGGACAAGCATGTCAAGAAGTCGGTGATCGAGCACAACCTCCACGAAGCGGCGAGAGTCGGGATCTGGAATCACGTCATGGCATTCTATGGCTTTCCGGGCGAGACCCGAGAGGAGGCCGAGGAGACCAGACGGTTCATCATCGGCAACGAGGAGAACATCCACTCGGTGGAGCTGTTCTACTTCGTGGCGTATCGCCATACGCCCATGGTCCGGAATCCGGAGAAGTTCGGGATCACGATCCACAAGCAGGAAGAGTACGACATGCCGCTCGACTACTATTACACCCTGAACGAACCGGTCGGGGTGACCTGCCTCGAGGCGATGCAGCTGTGCGAAGAGTTCTATCAGAACGACTTCGAGCCCTGGGCCGTGCGGGTCAACGCGCGCGAGCACGTCTTCCTGTACATCTCGAAGTTTGGGACCAACCGCCTGCCTCAGATCTATGCAAAGCGGGAAGACGGCGCGGTCCGGCAGTCCACCGGCAGCGTCTCGGGGCTGGTGACCTGGCCTGTGGCGAGGGGTGATGCCGAAGAGAAGAGCGAGCCGTCCATGGCCCGGGTAGTGTCGCATTCAACGCGCTAGCGTGATGAGTGATGGGTGATGAGTGAACCGATTACAGATCACACATCACTTTGCTTCTTGAGCCATGCGAGCAGCACCTCATAGGCCGCGTTGATCTCCTTGGTCATGGCCTCTCCTTTCTTGTACATCTGCATGTATTTGCGCGGGTTGTTGGTGAGGTTGGCGTAGCGATGCGGGTGCCACGTGGCGAGCAGCTCGCGGCGCTTCTCTTCCAGACGCTCCAGCGTGAGCGATGGGGTCAGGCCGAACACGTTCAGGGCGCGATCAATGTCTTCCCGTTTCATGGTGCGTTTTGGCCCTTCCGCAGTGTCATGAGAGTGTGGCAAACGGCGTGGATGGCTGTCAATGCGGATCGAGCGTGCGCCGTTCAGGCGGTGAGGCATTGATGAGCAAGCCGCTTCCGGTTCTCCAGGCTCCCCCTCCCATTCTGAAGGCGTCCCCTCTGTTCAAAGGCAAGACCTACCGGGATGTCCTGATCCACGAGATGGACTCGGGGAAGATCCCCATCAGTCTCGGCAAGAGCTGTCCGGTCCAATGCGAGTTTTGCTATGAGCTGGACCATTCCTATCGCGAGACCGTGGAGCCGCCGAAGACCACTCAGGAGGACTGGGAATTCATCCTGGACTACATCAACAAGAAGCCGACCGACCCGCTGCAGTTCTGGTGCCTGGGCGGCAATGAATACATGGAGTGGACCGATCTGTTCCTCCATCCCAAGGCCATGGAGTGGGTGGAGGATTTCCTCAAATACACCGACAAGAACCTGACGTTTTTTACGGTCGGCTTCGTGCATGTCCCCAAGATTCATGAGCTGGCGGCGCAGTATCCCGGCCGGATCAACTTCGAGCTGTCGGTGATCACCCTGGGTCGCCATCGGGAACGACTGATGCCGCACGCTCCGTCCGTGAAGCATCTGTTGAAGGTGCTGGACGGACCCGCGGTGTCGTCGGCCAACTTTTATGCCTTCGACGATCACACCATGTCGGACGACGCGCTGACGATCTCCGGCATCAATCAGAAATGCGTCTTGTGGATGGGCTGCCTGACTCCCGTGCGGGGCCTGAAGGAGGACACCGCGGCATTGATGCGGCAGGGCCGGACATATCTGCCCACGGAAGCCCAGCGCATCTACGATGTCGGGCTGCCCAACATGACCACGATCCACACCGAGGCGTACATCACCGCGTTCCTGAACCGGAAGCGTATCGTCAGCCTGTTCGACTCGCTGGGGCTGGAGAAGAAGGACCCCGTCGTCATGGCCGGCAGCGTCCACAAGATCCTCACCATGTACCGAAAGAACCGCGCGCGCTTCCTCTACGTCCCCAATGCCACTCTGGGCGGCGATTCCGACTGCACGGTCTTGCTGACGTTCGACGACATTATGCGTCGCGTGACGACCGAGAAATTGCTCTACATCCCGAAGTGCGTGATGCAGTCCGGCCGAGGCCGCTACATGGATATTGCCGGTGTGACGCTGGAGCAGTTCATGCGGAAGACCGGGGTAAAGGTCCGCGTGCTGCACAAGATCGACACGCAATTCGCCAACAAGCGGCTCTACCGCAACGGGCTGCTCAAGACCTACGTGGAAGATTACATCAGGAATCCGCTGACGCAATCCTACGAGGCGCTTTTTGGCTCGTCCGTGGCTTGACGGCAGTTCTGTACACCCATTCTCGCCACTTAGTTCACAGGCAACGCGATTCCAGCCCGCAAGTGGTCGAAGCCATCTGGTCTTATTCCTCCAGCTGACGAGGTGGCCTCGCTTCCGCGCTGCGTTGACAAAACAGAACCGGCTTCCCTAGAGTACCCGGTCTATGAGTCCGGAGCGGCGTACTCTCAAGGTCTACCAGGTCGATGTCTTTACCGATCAGCCGTTTACGGGGAATCCGGTCGCGGTGCTGCCGGATGCCGAGGGGCTTTCCGATGTCGAGCTGCAGCAGATTGCCCGGGAGATGAATCTCTCCGAAACCGTCTTCGTCTTCCCGGCAACGGACCTCGCGGCGGCCGCGAAGATCCGGATTTTCACCCCGACCCATGAGATTCCGTTTGCCGGCCATCCCGTGCTGGGCACCTTCTTCGTGCTGGCCAAGCTGGGCCGCATTCCCCTCAAGGAGCCGGTCACTCGGGTCATGCAGGAATGCAGTATCGGGGTGTTCCCGGTCGAGCTGGATATCGTGAAGGGAGAGATCCTCCGGCTGGTCATGTCGCAGCCGAAGCCGCAGTTCCTGGAGCGGGTCGAGCCGATGAAGGATCTGTTCGAGGTCGCCAAGGCGCTGGGGCTGTCCAAGGATCAGATCACCCGGACGAAACTCCCCGTCGAAGTGGTCTCCACGGGCTTGCCGGTGATGATCGTGCCGGTGCGCACGCTGACCGCCGTGAAATCGATTGTCCCCGACGTGCCGGCCATGAATGAGCTGTGTGCGCGGTACGGATGCAACGGCATCATGGTGTTCACCACGGTGACCGTGGAAGAATTCTCCACGGTACACACCCGCATGTTCGCCACCCCGATCGGCGTCACGGAAGACCCGGCCACCGGCAGCGCGAGCGGCGCCTTGGGCGCGTACCTTGTGCAGAACGGGGTGGTGGAAGTGGCACCCAGGACGGAGATCATCGCGGAGCAGGGGTATGAGCTGGACCGTCCCTCCCGCATTTTCATTCAAGTGGAATCGGACGACGACGTGATCCAGGAGGTCAAGGTGGGCGGACAGGTCGTGATGGTGGCCGAAGGGACGTTGACGTTTTAGCTATGAGGCGCAGAGTTCTCCATAACCTCGCGCCTCGCGCCTGAGGTTCTATGAAAGCAGTGGTGTTTCACAGGCACGGTGGGCCGGAAGAGCTTCGCTACGAGGAGGTGGAGCGCCCGCGCATTGCCGCGCATGGGGTGTTGATCCGGGTGAGGGCCTGCGCCCTCAACCATCTGGATATCTGGGTGCGGCAAGGGATCCCGGGCTATCAGATTCCACTGCCGCACATTTCCGGATGCGACGTATCGGGCGTCGTGGAGGAGGTTGGCGGGGAAGTGGCCGGGCTGGCTCCCGGAGATCGGGTCTTCGTCTCTCCCGGGTTGAGCTGCTGGCGCTGTGACATGTGCCTGTCCGGTCGCGACAACATGTGTCCCCGGTACCGGCTGGTCGGTGCGCAGGTGAATGGCGGCTATGCGGAATTCGTCAAGGTTCCGGCCCTCAACGCGATCCCGATTCCCGGCTCGCTGACCTTTGAGCAGGCCGCAGCCTTTCCGCTCGTCACGGTAACCGCCTGGCACATGCTCTTTACCCTGGCGCGGCTGCAGCCGGGAGAGGAGGTGCTGGTCATGGCGGCCGGCAGCGGCGTGGGCAGTATGGCGGTGCAGATCGCCAAGGTCGCCGGCGCGCGGGTCATCACCACGGTGGGGTCGGACGAGAAGGTCCCCAAGGCCAAGGCCTTGGGAGCCGATGAGGTCATTCAGCACTCCAGAGAGCGCGTGGCCGAGCGGGTCAAAGCCTTGACCGGCGGCAGGGGAGTCGATGTGGTGATCGAGCATATCGGGCCGGCGGTGTGGGACCAGTGCGTGTCGTCGTTGGCCAAGGGGGGACGGCTCGTGACCTGCGGCGCCACCTCGGGTCCCGATGTCAAGATCGATCTCCGCTACCTCTTTGTCCGCCAGTTGAGCTATAAGGGATCGTACATGGGCACCCGCGCCGAGCTGCTGGAGGCCGCCAAGCTGGTGGGGCGGGGACAGCTCCGTCCGGTCGTGGACCGGGTCCTGCCTCTGCAGGAGGCACGGCAGGCCCAGGAGCTCATGCTGAGCCGCTCGCAGTTCGGGAAAATCGTGCTGGCCGTTGGGGACGGGGCTTAAGCCGGAAAGGATTTGCTATGTCGAGCTTAACCAACTTGATGCGCAAGGACCTTCGCACCATTCCAGACGATGCGTCGATTCGCGAGGCGGCACGACGCATGCGCGATGAACGGATCGGGTCCCTGTTCGTGGAGAAAGCCGGGGATCTGATCGGCATCGTCACCGAGACCGACATCGTGCGGCGGGCGGTGGCCGAAGGCGTGGATCTGGGCAAAGCGGCCGTCAACAGCATCATGACGAGCCCGATTCTGACCCTCGAGGTAACCCGAACGGTTCAGGACGCGCACGACATGATGGGCGATTTTGGAGTCCGACATCTCGGCGTGACGGACAAGGGAAAATTGGTGGGGCTGATCTCGGTCCGCGACCTGCTGGTGTATTTCAAGCAGGTCTCGGAGCCCCGCATCACGCAAGACTAGAGGACGTGAGGCGTGAGGGGTTGCACCTTACGCCTCACGCCTAACGGCTATTTGGTGATTTCCCGGACGATGTGGCCGAGCTCGGGCAGGATGAGTTTTTCCATGGCCAGCCGGACCGCGCCTTCGGAGCCGGGAGTGGAAAAAATGATCCGGCCCCGATACAGGCCGGCCGTGGCCCGGCTCATGATCGCCGGTGAGCCGATCTCCTGATAGGTGAGATACCGGAACACCTCCCCGAATCCATCCAGTCTTTTCTCGAGCAGCCCATCCACCGCCTCGAACGTCGAATCCCGCCGGGAGATACCGGTTCCCCCATTGATGATGATGGCCTGGACCGCGTCGTGCCCCGTGCCTGTGGTCAACGCGTCCCGGATTTGCCCAGGATCATCTTTGACGACGCGGTACGCGACCACCTGATGGCCATGTTTCTTCAGGAGGTGCATAATCAGTTGACCGCTCGTATCAGTATCGGGCGTGCGGGTGTCGCTGCAGGTGATCACCATGCAGCCCACGCTCTGCGGAGCGTGCTCTTTGTGCTCCAGGTGGCTAGGGACCTGGTGACGTTTCGCGCTTCGTGGCTGACCGCGCCTATGCGCGCGGTGCTTGTGTGCCTTCATGTCCCCCACACTGCGTCCGGCTTCAGCCGGTCCACCGGTTTCCCCTTGCCGATATGCTCATCCAAAATGGCCGCGACGTCCGCTTCCTTGATCGGTCCATACCAGATGCCATCCGGATAGATCACCACCGTCGGGCCGCTCTCGCACGGACCCAGACAGCTCGATCCGGTCACCAGCACCTCTCCGGGCTGGTAGCCCCGCTCCATCAGTCCCATGTTGAACGCCATCAAGATACCCGGAGAGCCGGCGGACCCGCAGGAGGGCTTGGGATGGCCGGGAGGACGGGCATTCGTGCACACAATGATGTGGTATTTCGGCTTCGGCATGGAGGCTCCTTAATATTTAGACTGTGCGTAGCATTCAGCGCGGCATGAAGGCCTGCCATTTCTCGATGCACTCATTCGGCAGCTTCCAGTGCTTGGCGCCTTTGATGACCCATTCGAGATAATGCTCCTTCGGCTTGAACTTGCCGATGGGCGTCGCCGCGTGGGTGGTGACCAGCTCTTTGTCACCCGTCTCCGTGATCACGGTGACCGGAACGTGGCGGAAGGCATTCGGCGGCACCTCGCCTTCAAACTCATCCATCAGCTTGAGGTCCTCGTCGGTGATCTCGAGCACGATGCCCCAGACCCGCTCGGCCGGTTCGGGGGTGACACTGGCCAGGCCACAGCGCCACTGCGACGACCACCGGCAAAAATGAATCGAGTGCTCCGGCAGGTAGGCCTTGCAGAGAAACCGGTGCTCCGGCGCTCGCCTCTTCAGTTGTGTGGGGTTGAGATTATCGGCGTAAACGAAGAATTTCACTGGCTAAATGCTCACGCAGGGCTGGGCATTTGTACCACATCGGGTTCCATGGTTACAAGAAGGGAGCGTCGTTGACTTCAAGCTACCCTCGCGAATATGCTTAGAGTATGAGAGTCCATACTATTCTCCTGGCCATCCTTGCTGTGCTGGCGCCAGCCGGCGCCGCGGGTGCCGGGGAATTTTATAGTTGGACCGACTCCTCCGGCATGATGGTTCTGACCGACAATCCTGGTCGGATCCCGCCGGCCACGAGTCGCGGGCCCGTCGCGGTCTATCAGTTCAAAGACAGCCCGCCGCCTTCTCCACAAGACCATGCTGTTCGCATGGCTCGAGCCGCCGCCTCGATGGACCCGTATGCGGAGGATATCCTGGCGGAGCCGGACCCCATGCCGTCTCCGCATTGGTCGGCGCAACGTGTCGAGCCGATTGATCCTGCTGAACTCGGCCTGCCGGAAGTGCTCCTGGACGCGCCGGCCGAGCCGGTCAAGCCTCAATACGTCTGGGTGCCGTTCGTCGTGCCCGTGTACCTGGGCGCAGGGGCGGTGTCCGGATTCTGGTGCCACCGCGACGCGACCTCGCCGATTCTGGCCTTCAAGCAGTTCCTGGCGCAAAACCAAGCGTTGGTCCAGACTCTTGTGGCCGTCATGACGGGACCGCAACGGCACGGCGATATGGTGTACCATCGTTCGCTCTCACCGTTGCCGCCGACTTCCGGGAATCCGGTGTACGATCAGATCATGCGCGAGCAGCACGCCCTGCTGGAGCGGATCTATTCCCGGCCGCCGGCGATCCCGGTAATCGCTGCTGTCCCGGCCCGTGTGGCCACTTTTCACCCAGGTCCCCGCATAGGCAAGACTCGCAGTGGGTTCCGACGATAAGCCCTCACCACTCACGCCAGAGACGACCAGTTACGCTGAGTCCTCCTCTTCGGTCAGCCGTGTCGTGCACGCCGTGGTCATCGGCCTCCTGATCGCCGGCGGGATCGCCTATTGGCTGTGGAAGCCGGCGAGCCTGAACCCCATGGCCGATGCGCGAGCCGCTGACGCCATGGCGCTGGTCCAGACGCACCGGGCCCTGCAAGCCCCGACGCTCTTACAGGCGGTCAGCGGCCGGGTACGTGCCATGGCCGTCCAGGGGCAGGGCGTTCGTCTCGGCGAGTGGCGGGTGGAGCGGCAGGCGGAAGACATCTACCTTGTGCGGGTGATCATCCGCGAGCAGGGGACCAAGCAGTGGTTTGAGCGAGAGTATGTCTGGCGGGCGGACCTGGCGAAGCGATCGGTTCAAGCGATTTCCTTGCCGGCGATGGACCTGATGCCACCCGAGCCGGGGGAGGTTCCCCGGCCCGCCCTCTAGTCCGGGACCCGAATCTTGATCAGGCCTCCCTCGATTTCGACCGGGAAGCAGGCGACCTTGAATTCCGGATTTGCCGGCCGCTCTCCGGTGCGGACGTCGTAGCGCCAGCCATGCCACGGGCATTCGACGATGTGGCCAAAGAGCGTGCCCTCGCCCAGCGGTCCTCCGGCGTGCGGGCAGGTGTTGTCTGTGGCATAGATCGTTCCGGCCACGTTGAAGACCGCGATGCCGAGGCCTTCGACCTCGACAGACAGACATTCGCCGGCCGGCAGGTCGGCGAGCTTGGCAACCGTGATCAATCGACCCATAACCTCAAGACAAAGGCTCTTAGAAGGGCTTGATTTTATACGGTGATTGTGTCATACACTACCCCCTAACGAAACGCGGATTTTAGATAAGGAGGAGAGGCGGAACAGGCTATGGAACTCACGCTATTGCTGAACTCCACCTATGAGCCGCTGCGGGTTGTCCACTGGCAGAAAGCCATCACGCTGCTCTGGCAGGGGAAGGTGGAGGTCCTGGAGGTCTACGATCGGGATATCCACGGCGTCTCGATCTCGATCAAGCTGCCGGCCGTCATGCGCTTACTGAAACTGGTCCGGTTGAAGGACAGCCACCGGGCGGTGAAATTCTCGCGGATTAATATCTTCACGCGCGACGGATATAGGTGCCAGTACTGCAGCCAGAAGTTCCGGAGCGAAGACCTGACGTTCGACCATGTCTTCCCCATCGCCAAGGGGGGCAAGAAGACGTGGGAGAACATCGTGACCGCGTGCTGGCGCTGCAACAACAAGAAGAGCGGCCGCCTGCCGGAGGAAGCCGGCATGCGCCTGATCCGGAAGCCGTTCAAGCCCAAGTGGAACCCTGTCATCACCATCACCATCGGCATCCGTAACGCGCCGCAGAGCTGGCGCGACTACCTGTACTGGAATGTGGAGCTGGATGCCGACCCTGAGTCCTCCTAAGCGCGTCAGTACCTCTTGTCGATGACGATCTCCACGTCGCGGGCGCCGACGAGGGTGGGGTTTTTCGCGAACTGCCCTTCCAGATCACCGCTTTGAGGCGGGCCGGCGCGACCATCCTTGTCGACGCGCGCCACGATGTCCACCATGCCTTTCAGCTCCGTGCCCTGCACCATCACGTCGTCGTTCGTCATCTGGAACGTCACCGGAAACTGAGGACCGTCGATCCGTTTCACCGCAATGGGACGGGGCGGCCCCTGCGGGCGGCGCACGATCACGAACAGGACGTCGTTCGGCGAGACACTGGCGGCCAGTTCCGGGGTGATGGTGATGCGACCGGCGATGACCCCTTGGCTTCCCGGTCCCTCGCAGCCGTGCGCCAAACCCAGGTAGGCGGCCAGCGCCGCCACCGCGATGATCCCGCCTGCCGCCGCCGCCACGCTTATCGAGTACTGGGCCACTGCTTTCCTTTCGTGCCGGAACGGTGAGACCACAATGCTGCAAAGCGGGCGACATTATACTGTGTGTCCCGGCGGACAACAACCGGACGCGATCGCGAGGCCGGCGGTTTACAGTGCTTAAAATCCTGAGGTATCATCCGAGGCGACGAATCTGTCGATCGAGGGAGGACGTATGGCTGCCAATCCGGGATTCCAAGTGTCGCTGGATGTGAGGAGCCGCACCTGTGTGGTCCTGGGCGGGGACGACGAAGCGGCCGACAGAGTGCAACGCCTCTTGAATGCCGGGGCGAAAGTGACGGTCGTCAGCCCCGCGCTGAACGACACGCTGCGGAAACTGGCCGCCGCCGCCAAGATCATTCACCGGGCAAGACGGTTTCGGGAGACCGATGCGCAGGGGGCGATGCTGGTGCTCAATACCTTGCGGGATGATCCGGCCTTCTCGAAATCCCTCTATGATCTGGCCCAGAAGGAGCGGTTTCTGCTCTGCTCCAGCGATCAGCCGGACGCCTCGAATTGCCTCATGCCGGCGGTGGTCGGCTCCGGCCATCTGCGGCTGGCCATCAGCACGAGCGGGGTGGCGCCGGCGCTGTCCTCACGGCTTCGGGAAGACCTCGGGCGGCTCTTTGATACCGACGAGTTCCGGGCGTTCGTGGACTGGCTGGCCGGGCTTCGGGAGGAAGCGCAGCAAGCCGAGCCGGAATTCGAGCGGCGACAGGCGCTCCTGCGGGAGGCCGTCGGGGAATTCAAACTGACCGGGCGCATCGACTATCCCAAGGCCTGGTCGGACAAACGTGGAGGGTAGGGACCCATGGTCTTGCTGGAATTCAGCATGTCGCCGCTCGGCAAAGGCGAGAGCGTCGGCAAGTACGTGGCGCGATCGCTGGAGATCATCGACAAGAGCGGGCACGCGTACCGCCTCAATCCCATGGGCACCGTCCTGGAGGGGGAGTGGGATGACGTGTTCGGCGTCGTAAAGCAATGCTATGAGCGGATGAAACGGGACTGCAACCGGATTTCCTGCACGATCAAGGTGGATTACCGCAAGGGGCACACCGGCCGGCTGACCGGCAAAGTGGCCAGCGTGGAAAAGCGCCTGAGGCGCAAGCTGAACACCTAGTTCCCAATGCTGTGGGCATACGGCGTGAGGTGCGATGATGGCGAGCGTCAAACCTGGCAAGGGGAAATTATGGAGGGACCCGACAGACGAAATTCCGATGAAGCGAGTGTTGGAAGACGCGCTGAAAGAGTTTCGCCAGGCGCTCGCCGACCGCGGCGTCTACCATAAGAACCATCGGGACCTGGAGCGGGCTTACAACGGCGCGCGGGACTTCGTCGATTTCCTGCTGGAAGG
>CAYZKG010000041.1:0-1980 GCA_964478915.1 uncultured Nitrospira sp. | reverse complement strand
GAGGTGCCTATGGCAGTGGCGTCGGTGATGCTCCCGCTCGGAACACCCGCTCCCCCGTTTGCGTTGCGTGATGTCGTGAGCGGTCAGGTCCACTCGCTCGACTCGTTTACCGGAAAGGCCGCCTTGCTGGTCATGTTCCTGTGCCGGCACTGTCCCTATGTGCAGCACGTCCAGCACGAGATCGCCAAGCTTGGACAGGATTACGCGGACACAGGGCTTGGCATCATCGGCATCAGCAGCAACGATCCGGCGCACTATCCCGACGACGCGCCGGAACGGCTCAAGGAGATGGCCCAACGCCTCCACTTTCATTTCCCCCTGTGCTTCGATGAGACCCAAGAGGTCACGAAGGCGTTCCACGCCGCCTGCACCCCGGACTTCTATCTGTTTGACGCCTAGCGGCGCCTGGTCTATCGAGGGCAGCTCGATGAGAGCCGGCCGAGCAATCGTCTCCCCGTAACGGGCCGCGATCTTCGTGCGGCGATCAACGCGCTGCTCGCCGGCAAGCCCGTGGACAGCAACCAAAAGCCCAGCATCGGCTGCAGCATCAAATGGAAGCCCGGCAACGCCCCTCCGTACGCCCAGTAACAACCTCCGCTGGCAACCGGCAGGCGTAGCGAAGCATCATCCCTGTCAGGCCGCGCGGCGCTTCCTGCAAGGCAGCGCGATCACGGAGCGCCGCACACACTCGTCCCAGGGAACGGACACCGACACACCCAGCTTTGGGGGACAGAACATGGGAATTGCACACGAATTTCCAATATGTTAGAATTTCTCAAAACTGGAGGAATTCTTATGTCCATTACCCAACTCTCTGAAAAGGGTCAGGTTCTGATCCCCAAGATTCTTCGCCGCAAGCTCGGCTTGAAGCCGGGCGCGAGAGTCCACTTGGCCGAAGAAGAGGGGCGATTGGTCCTCTCGCCCGTTCCACCCGATCCAATCGCGGCCGCCACCGGCTTTCTCACAGGGCACTTCTCACTGACGGCTGATCTCCGCCGTGAGCATCGGGAGGAAATCCGCCGTGAGCGAAAAGCTCGTCCTCGATAGTTTCGCGCTCGTTGCCTTGTTTCACAAAGAACCGGGCTGGCGGCGCGTGCAAGCGGCTCTCTACGAGCAGGAGAAAGCGCGCACGCGGGCTTTCCTCAACTGGATCAACTGGGGAGAATTCTTCTACATCATCAAGCGCCGGGTCGGGGCGGCCAAGGCGGACGAGGCCCTGCGGCTGCTGGAGCAGTTGCCTCTTGAGCTGGTTCCCGTGGATCACCCGCTGGTGCGGGCGGCGGCCGAGATTAAAAGCGCGCATGCCGTCTCCTACGCCGACGCCTTCTGCGTGGCGACAGCCCAGCGTGTCAACGGAACCGTGCTCACTAACGATCGGGAGTTCCGGGCCGTCGAACGCCTCATCAAGATCCGGTGGCTGATCAGATAACTTTTCCATCTCGCCGCATTTCCCGTTCGCCGCCCGTCACCGTTCGCGCGTCACTCGTCACTTATCACTGGTCACCCATCACTGCCTCATCTCCCACCGCCACAAACTGCCCCAGGCCGAATCGCGCTAGCTTTTTCCATTGTTCTGCGTTATCGTTACGCACGTCCATGAACAGCCGGCAGCGTGAGAGTGCCGCCAAGTTTCTCTATGACCTCGCGAAAGGTATCGCGCTGATTACCGTTGTGAGCCCCTGGGTGACCGGTCAACATTCCTGGCTGCTTGCTGTGCTCGGGTTCCTTGCTGTGTGTGCATTTTACTTCTGGGCTTACTGGCTTGAAGGAGATCGGCCATGACCTTTATCGAACAGGTCTTCTTGGTTGTGCTGATCATCGGTGTCATTGGCGCATCGGTGACCTACTGGCGCACGCACCGTCGCCACTGAGAGCTTCTTCCACGGTGGCTTCCGACTCGGCCTGCTCAAGGCCTAACGCCTTCCACCCGACTTCCTGAGCCCCCTCACGTCTCGCGGTTCCACCCTCTTGCCAGTCACT